>JAFZOV010000130.1 GCA_017550445.1 Fibrobacter sp. | reverse complement strand
GTGACCGAGGTCGCGTGATTCAGTACGTGACGGATAAGTACGGCAAGGAATGCGTAGGCCAGATTATCACCTACGGTATGCTCAAATCGAAGGCGGTTATTACCGACGTGGCCCGTGTGCTCGGGCTCCCGCCTGCCGAAGCAAAACAGATTACCAAGCTGTTCCCGCAGCGTACTTTGAATTTCAGCCTAAAGCAGGCTTGGACGGGTAAAGACAAGAAGGGCAATAACCTTGAAGACGGTTATAGCCCCGAACCCTTGCAGGCGATGATTGGCAGCCGCGCCAGTTACCAAAACTTGTGGGATATCGCCAAAAAGCTCGAAGATTTGCCGCGCCAGACAGGTGTGCATGCTTGCGGTGTGGTGATTACGCCGACCCCGATTTATAACCTTGCTCCTTTGTACCGCGCCGCCCCCGAAGATACTCCGGTGGTGATGTACGACAAGCACTACGCCGAAGACATCGGACTTTTGAAGATGGACTTCCTTGGCCTTATCAACTTGTCGATCATTCAAGACACGGTGAACATGGTCAAGAAAAATCGCAAGATTGAAGTTGACATGGGACATATTCCCTTGGATGACAAGGAAACCTTCGACTTGCTGGGCAAGGGCATGACCACGACGGTGTTCCAGTTCGAATCTCCGGGTATGCAGAAGTACCTGCGCGAACTGAAGCCTACGCGAATTTTTGACTTGATCGCTATGAACGCCCTGTATCGTCCGGGGCCGATTGACCAGATTCCGCACTTTATTGCCCGTAAGAACGGTCAAGAAGAAATCGACTGTTACCACCCGGATTTGGAACAGGTGCTTGGCGAAACCTACGGCGTGATTGTGTACCAGGAACAGGTGATGAAGCTTGCCCAGATTCTGGGTGGCTACACGCTGGGTGGCGCTGATAACATTCGTCGTATCATGGCCAAGAAGATGCCCGAAAAGATGGCTAAACTCGAACCGGAGTTTTTCCAGAAGTGCTTGGACAAGGGCTACGACAAGGAAATGATTCAGAAGGTGTGGAATGCGGTGCTTCCGTTCTGCGGATACGCATTCAACAAGAGTCATGCGGCTGCTTACGCTTACGTGGCTTACCAGACGGCATACCTTAAGGCGCATTATGGCCCCGAATACATGGCCGCTTCGATGACGTCTAAAATGGGTAAGACCGAAGATATCGTGACTATCATTTTGGAATGTAAGCGTCTGGATATCGATGTGGTGTCGCCGAATATCAATGCGTCGATGGGTGAATTTGTTGCGAATACGGAAGGCCAGATTCTGTTCGGCCTGGCTGGCATTCGTAACGTGGGTATCGCTGTTGTCGAAGATATTATCGCAGAAAGAGAACGTCGCGGCAAGTTCAAGGACATATTCGATTTCTGCAAGCGCGTGACCGAATACCAGGGCGAACAGAAAGAAAAGCGCCCGCCGATGAACAAGCGCCTGATTGAAAGCTTGATCATGGCCGGCGCTCTCGACGAATTCCCGGGAAGCCGCGCCGTGCTTATGGCGACCGTAGATCGTGCCATGGAAGTGGCTTCCAGACACCAAGAAGATAAAGACCGCGGACAGATGTCGCTCTTTGACATGGGTGGCGGCGCGCCTTCGATGGATAGCTCCGCCGAGGTCCTCGAAGAGGCTGAAGATTGGTCTGCCATGGAAATGCTCAATAAGGAGCGCGACGTGGTGGGCTTGTTCCTTTCGGGCCATCCGCTTGATGAATTCCGCCCGGAACTGCAGGGCTTTACCTCTTGCTCCTTAGATGAAGAAGAACTTTCTCGCCACGAAGGCGGAACCGTGATTGTGGGCGGCGTGGTAACAAAGCTTCGTTCCATTGAAACCAAGCGCGGCGATACGATTGGCGCGGGTTCTATTCAAGATTTCCATGGCGACTTGGAAATGTTCTTCAAGAAGGACCTGTGGGAAAAATTCCGCGATACTGTGGCGCTTGATGACCGCGTGCTGGTAAAGGGAACCTTGGAACGCCAGCGTATGGGCGATGGCATGCAGCTGGTTGTTGAAGAAGTGATTCAGCTGGACCGTGTACGCTCGGATATGGTGAGCCACATTCACGTGGTACTTTATTCTTCGATGGTAGACGATGCTTTTGCCGACAAGCTTTTGACGGCCATGGAAAAGTACGAACCCTTCGAAGGCGAACGTGGCTGTGAAATCGTTGCTCATGTGGAAACCGAATCGGGCAATGTCCATGTGCTTTCGCTTAAGAACAAGAAAGTGGTTTACACTCCCGAATTGTTGCAGTTTCTGCGCAAGGATTTAGGCGCCTTGAAGGTTTGGGTCTCGAACCGTGCCAAACGGTAATCCCTACATACTCTTCTGCGCGGGCGAGGATTCCGGCGATGTTATCGGAGAATCGCTTGTAAAAGCAGTTGCCACTCGTTGTCTGGTTAAGGGCTCCGGTGGCCAGCGCATGCAGAATGCGGGCTTGGTTCCTTTAGTTGATTTTGAAAATTTGCCGGTCTCCGGCTTCGGTGATGTGCTGCCGAAGTATTTTAAGTTGCGCAAGAGTTTTAGTGAACTGAAGTCGGCGCTTGAATCGCCGGATTGCCTTGGGCTTGTGGCCATCGATTATCCGGGTTTCAACATGAAATTGGTGCAGCTGGCAGGGAAGTTGCATAAGCCGACTTTATATGTGGCGCCTCCGCAGGTGTGGGCCTGGAAGCGCAAACGCGCGAAAGTCCTTGCCCAAAATCCTTTCGTCAAGCTCGCCGTGTTCTTTGACTTTGAAGAATCCGTGTACCGCGAAGCCGGCTGCAACGTTGAACGTGTACAACATCCGTTTGTGAATTCGGAATATCTCTCGTCTCTCGTCACTCGTCTCTCGTCAAAAAAAAATATTATTCTCCTTCCTGGCAGTCGCAAGGCGCAGGCGCTCCGTAACTTGCCTATTTATTTGAAGTCGGTGCAAGGGACTGAAAATGTGGTGGTTGTTGCGGCGCGTCAAGAACTTGTGCCCATTTTTGAAAAGTTTGAAGTTCCCGTGGTTGTCGCTCCCCAAAGTGCTACCGAGCGAATGGCGCTTTATCATAGTGCTAGCTATGCCATTACTGCACCTGGTACTGCAACTTTGGAATTGGCCTTATCCGGGGTGCCTTTTACGGTTTGTACCAAGCCGGACTTGCTGACCTATGCTCTAGGTCGGCTGTTTATCAAGACGAAATTTTTTGCTTTGCCCAATATTATAATGGATCGTCTTGTATTCCTAGAACACATCGTGGCGCCTTTTGCTCGCGATGAAAACCCCATAAGGATTGCGTCGTCCGCACCGCGTCCTCGCGATGACGTCTCTGCGGAGCTTCGCAAAAAACTAGCTGTCGGGAAAACGCTGGATGAATTAGCGCTTGAATTTCTTGGCCAATTCGTCGAGTGTAAATCGCAGTAGAGTCGGGTGACCGTAAGGCGATTTGAGCGGTTCTTCGGTAAGCATCAACTGGCTTACAAGAGCCGCCATTTCTTCGGGCTTTAACTTGTCTCCGGCCTGGTAGGCGTTGGTGTTTGCCCAGGCTTTGGCGATGGTGTCTTGGATTTTTACCATGTCGCCTTCGCCCTTGCCTTCGTCACCGATGCTGTCCAGAAAATCCTTGACCGCCTTGATGGCGCGGGATAGGGGCAGTGCGCTCGGAATGGCTCGAATCTGGTAAGTCTCGCCGCCAAAATGCTCAATGTAAAAGCCCAAATGCTTGAACTGGTCTTCTACACTCTTGAGAGCTTCCACTTCGAGCTTAGAAAGTTCCAAAAGTTCAGGGAATAAAAGCTCCTGGCTATCGAGTGCCGAACCGTTCTTTAAAGTGTCCAAGGCTTGTTCGTACAGTACGCGCGAATGGGCCGCATGTTGGTCTATGACCAAAAGTCCGCTAGAATCGTCACCAGCAATGTAGGTGTTGGCGATCTGGAAAAATGTGGGGGGAACCCATTGGGTCGCTGGTTCTGGGGTCTCGTTTACATGTCCTTCCAGCGAGATGACCTTACCCGCTTCGGGTGTACTGAATAGGTCTTGTGCTAAGTCATTGAATGACGCTGTCTTACGGGGCTTGTCAAATGTAAAGGACGTCGTGGGGCGGTTTGACATTTCGGGAATGTCACCGTTGGATTCCTTGGTCGTAAAACAGGGGGTGGTTGCCGGTTTAGAAATAGGTTCTTCGAAGCCGTAAGGAACTTTGGGGGCGCTGTCCCGTAAATCGTCGACCTTTTCAAGACCTGCAATTTCGTCGCTAAGGTCGATTAGCGGTGATTTTGCTTCCATGTCTTTTGTAAAGGTGTCGCGAATGGCGTGGGATACCACCAGAAAGACCAAATTCTGGTTTGCAAAACGAACTTCGCGCTTGGCGGGGTGCACGTTTACGTCAAATTCCATGTCGGGCATGTCTAGGAACAGCACCGAAACGGGTTTGCACTGGGCTCCGTAAGGTTCGTAGGCCTGCTGTACCGCCTTGCTTACCATTTTACTTTCGATGGGGCGGTTGCGGATGAACAAAAACTGGTGGTTGCGCTTGCCGTTGGTTTCGGTGGTGGGGGAGACATATCCCCAAACGTGGACTCCCGCTTCGGTATAGTCCACCGGCAAAAGAACCTTGGCAATTTTAGAGCCGATGGCTTCTGCAATGCGGTTGCGCAGTTCCCCGGGAATTCCTGTAAACACCGTTTTATCGCCTACTTTGTAGTCAAAGCGGATTTCGGGGTGGGCTATGGCGGTCTTTAGTACAACATCGAAAATGCGTGTGCCTTCGGCGGTGTCGCTGCTTAAAAAGGTGCGGCGCACGGGGGTGTTGTAAAACAGGTCTTCGACAAGAAAGGTGGTGCCACGGCTAGCTTGTACGTCCTGTTTATCGACAACGTTCCCGCCTTCCAATTTAATGCGGCCGCTGTCGCCATCGTCGGTGGCGCTGGTAATGGTTAATTTGGACACTGCGGCGATAGAGGCCACGGCTTCGCCTCTAAAACCATTTGTATGTAAATGAAATAGGTCGTCTGCACTAAAAAGCTTCGAGGTCGTATGGCGTAAATAGCATAAATCCAGATCGGCGGCGTTCATGCCCTTTCCGTTGTCAATAACCTGGATTTTTTTCTTGCCGCCCTCTTCGATGGCGACCTGTATACGGGTCGCTCCGGCGTCAATTGCGTTTTCAATAAGCTCTTTTACTGCCGATGCAGGGCGCTCTATAACTTCGCCCGCAGCAATTTTATTGATGATTTCATCCGATAAAACGTGTATTTCAGCAGATTTCATGCCCCAAATATAGCCTTTTGGGGTTTAAATCGTATTTTTTTTGCTAAATTAATAGTACGAAAAGGCTGAGTGGCGTTTTTCAAAAATACCATTCATTAGAGTGAGGTAAAAGTGCTTTCTAACCTATTCCTACAGTTAACTCACATTGAGTTGCTCATCTCATATCCTGTCAAGGACATCTTGACCCTTATTAAGCGAGATCCTCGCTTCAATGTCAAGTTGCTAAACGATATCTACTTCGAAGATTCGTTCGTTGACGAGGGCGTTTACCGCTTTATGATGAACAATGTGGTGAACTGGCTCTACGAACGCGGCGAAAATCCGGATGCATTCGTTCAGCGCATTATGGATCGTTGCGCAACCTTCGAAGCGATTCCGGCTCGTAGCGTGCTTCGCTCTTACCTCCCGTACGTCTCCCAGTTCTATGCTACCGAAGACGTCCGTCAGCTCTGCCTCGATATTATCCCGAAGCGTTACCCGCTTCTGACCAATGCTAAGTTCCTCCGTCGCGAACTGGTTGATGGCTTCCGTAAGGAATATTTCGCCTACCGCTTCGATTCTCCGGGTATGCTGGTTACGAACCCCATGCGCTGGTTCAACGGCTTGGTTCAGATTGGTGCAATTCTTTTGAACACTCCTCCTTACGAAAAGATCGAATACAAGGCCAGTCAGACCTCCTTTGTGGAAGCCCTCGAAAACCGTGTTGCAGCCGAAGTTCGTGATGATGGTTGTGTTTACGTAAACGGCCGTCAGGTCGGTAAGTACATGACTTTCGGTGATTGCCTTGCCGAATATGGCCTTGATTGGGAATTTGATGCCGAAAAGAAGATGGCCTGCATTCGCGCCACCGAAGACGTGGTGGACGATAAGGTGGGGGCAGTCCTGATTCACAAGGGTTGCTATTACGGTGCACCGGCTAGCGTGGTCTATTTTGATTATAAGGCCAACGTGGTGGCTCCGGAACCGTTTAACAAGCTTATGAGTGCAGTGGTTAAGCAGGAATTCGATTCTTGGGAACCGATTCAGAAGGCTCAGGAACAGCTGCTTGAAGCCATGAACGACTCCGTGACGATTATCTACTACAAGAGTGATGACTCTATCTCGGTGAACAACAAGCACTTGATGCGTAACGTGCCTGCCCGCATTCTTCGCAACTTGCTCCGCGAATATAGCGCCACTGGCCGTGAAGAATTTGAAAACCGCGAATTCAAGCGTGACCCGTCTATCTGCATGGATCCGCTCCGTCCGAATTTCGAAAGCCGCCTGAACCGCGTGATTGCTCATATCAACGGTTCCGACGATCCTGAACATCCGTCTGAAGGTGTGAAGAAGTTCTTCGAAATCGAACGTCACCGTCGCGGTGGATTCCGTTTTGTTCCGAAGTGCAAGATTATTTTCCACGAAGAGTAAACGCCAGTTTACTAAATCCAAAATGTAATCGAAACGGATTTAGAAAATAAGCAAATTGGTAGTTCTCAAGGGCAAATAAAAGGGTATATTTGGAATCGTGAACGGTAGAAGGGTAAATCCTGAAACGACTCTATCATTGCTCCCCTCCTGGTAGGTTCAAGGTTCCACATACCGATTCATATTTTCTCCTTCTTAGGAAAGGGCTCCCCTCGGGGAACCCTTTCTTTTATTTTTGTGAAATAACTTCGACGGTTAATTTGTTGAAGGCCAGCTTGCCGCCGTCGCGGAGCTCGAGGGCGGCGCGGAAGGTGGTGTCGTTCTTCTTGAACGGCTCAAGGACAGGCGTTAGTTTGTTCTTGAGCAAGCCTTCGACTTCTTCGTCGGTAAATTTCCGCTGGTAGAATACCTGCGGAATCCCATAGCCGCATCGTGGATTCATGCACACGTATGCGGCATGAGTTGCCTCGTTGTTGCCTTGGTTGATGGTGCCGCTACGGAAACGTAGCTGGTCTCCGCAAACGGGGCAGGGCAGGTTCCTGTGCAAGAATTCAAAAGTGGTGCGGCCCTTGTCGGCGCCTTCGCCCCACTTGAGGCATGCGGCGAATTCGGTGCCTTTCTTGCTTTTGAAATCTTGGATGAGCGGAGTGCGTCCGTTGGTAAAGAGTTCGCTGATTTCGCTTGCTGTTAGCGTATGTCCTGCAATTGTTTTGAACAGCGTGAACTTGCAGTCGGCGCCTTCATTGGAGCCGGTGCAGAAAATCGCATTTTTATTTTCTTCGAGGGTGGCGCCACAGAGCGGGCACTTGTAATCTGTCTTTTGTCCGTGGAATTTGCCGTCGCTTTCAAATTCAAAGCCGATATTAAAATCTTTGTCCAGCAAAAGCTTTGCTGCAAACTCGGAGCCCTTCTTGCTCTTGAATCCTGCAATCGGTCCCAAGTGACCTTCGGCAAGGAGCGTCTTCATTTCGGAATGACTCAGCATGCGGCCTGCAACGGTGTTGCTGACTTTGTAGCCGCAATCCGCATTTTTACAGGCGTAGCCCCAGGGTGCAATTTCTAGTGGTGCAGAACATTTGGGGCATGCTATTGCTTCTGTTACATTTTCCCTTTCGAACTGACAGCCGTATTTTTGACGCAAATGCTCAAAGAGTTCTTTGACATAATTGACGATCCCGTCGCGGAATTCTACAGGTGTGAGCGTCCCTTTTTCAACTTGTGAAAGTTTGTATTCCCATTCGCCGGTCATTTCGGGTGACTTCACCTTTTCATCCATCAGGGCAATGACTTCGCGGCCGCGGGGGGTGCTTACCAGGTAATTCTTTTGCGCCTCGATAAAACCGCGTTTCTTGAGGGTCTCGATGATGCCTGCTTGCGTAGCCGGGGTTCCCAAGCCGCGGTCCTTCATGGCTTCAGCCAGCTCTTCGTTTTCGATTTGCTTGCCAGCGGTCTTCATCGCAGCCAAAAGGGTGGCTTCGGTGTAATACTTGGGCTTGCTTTTCTTTTTCTTTTGCAGTTCTACGCTGTCGAACGGAGCGGTGTCGCCAACAGCCCATTCTGGGAATGCTTCGACCAGGTTCGTAATTTCGTCGCTGTCGCCCTTCGCCTCGTCGTTTGCACCGGCGCCTGTCATTCCGGCCTCCGAGCCGGAATCTCCTTTCGTCTTTTTCCCGCCCTTCTTCTTTTCTTCTTTGACGAGTGCGCGGAAACCTAAGTCTTCGTTGTGCTTCAATTTCAGACGGAAGAGATCCAAGGTCGGTGAGCCTGCCGAACCGCCGTTCACTTCGGCAAGCTCAGTGAACTTATCTCTCGTCTCTCGTCTTTCGTCTCTCGTCTCAAGCAATACTTCCATTTCGCTCCAGACATACGGTTTCAGCCACGCCTGCACAAAGCGTTCCTTGGCTAAATCGTAAATCTTCTGCTCCATTTCGGGGAGATCGTTCGGCGTTTCTCCGGTGGGAATAATGGCGAAGTGGTCCGTGACTTTGCTGGAGTTGATAAAAACGAAATTTTCGCTCCCGCCTCGCATAATGCCTTTCTGCTCGGGCGTTGCAAGCCTTTGCGCCAAGGCGTAGGCCTCTTGCTGCATGGTATCGGGCAGATACTGTGAATCGGTACGCGGGTATGTCAGTAGCTTCTTTTCGTACAAATTCTGTGCGCAGTCCAAAACCTGCTGGGCGCTGAATTTGAAACGCTTGTTGCCTTCTTTCTGAAGTTCGGTCAAGTCAAAAGGCTTTTGCGGGGATTGCTTCTTTTGCTGCGTATCAATCTTTGCAATCGAAAATTCTGTGGGTGCCTTGCTGCGTTCTATGACGGCGTTCGCTTCCGCCTCTTTCTCGAAAACAGCAACCTTTAAACCATCATCTTTCTCTCGTCTTTCGTCTTTCGTCTCTCGTCTAACATATTGCGCCTGGTAGCCTTTCCAAGTCCCGATGGCGCTGTAGTAGAACAGCTCCTTGAACTGCTCCACCAATGCGTCGCGTTCCACAATCAAATTCAGTGTCGGCGTCTGTACTCGCCCGACTGAAATCATCTTGCCGCGGCCTGCAGTCAATGTGTAGGCGCGCGTGGCGTTGAGACCCACCATCCAGTCGGCGCGCTGTCTCAGTCGTGCTGCGTAACTCAGGTTCAGTCGCTGGGTGGCGTCTTCCAGATTCTTCCAGGCCTTATCCAAATCCTTGGCTACATAGCTGTTCACCCAAAGTCGCTTGATGGTCTTCTGCTTGAAAGCGGGGGTGTAGTCGAGCACCAAATCAAAAATCAGGTTACCTTCGCGACCCGCATCCGCGCCGTTTACCAGCACGTCGGCCTGTTCCATCATCTGGCGCACCACGTTCAGCTGCTTCTTGGTACTTTCGATTTCCATGAGCCGGAACTTTTCGGGCAGCAGAGGCAGGTTCGAAAGCCGCCAGCCCCCTTCAAATCCAGGGTAGGCATCCAAAGGTGCTAGGGTAATCAGATGACCCACGCACCAGGTAATGCAGTGGTTCTTGCCGATGAGGCATCCGTCGCCTTGGGTGAATTTTTCACCCTCCAGTCGTTCCAGCATGGGACGGTAGTGTTGGTTGGCTACAGACGGTTTTTCGGCGACCAGTAGAATCACGGCTCAACATCCACTTGCAAAAGGTCTTTTTCCCAAGATTCTTTGGCGGCGCGTAATTTTTTCAGCGATTCGTCATCGGCGCTACTGTTGTCCCGTAAGTCCATTAGGTCGCGGTATCCCTGGGCAATTTGCTCGGCTTTGGGATAATCCTGAACTAGGGCCTCTAGTTCGCTTAAGATGGATTTGTCTGAATAGAGCTTGGCGATTCCTTCCAGCGAACGTAATATATAGTCTTCGTGCCGGTTTTCTTGCTTGGCCAGTTTGGCTTCTTCGAATTCCAAGGGCTTGATTTGGTCAATCCATTCGGATTCGGCGGTAAAAAGCTCGTTGTCTTCGGCAAGGGCGTCTTTACGGCGGCTCAAGTCCTGCTGTTTTTTTAGGAAGGGTCTGTAAGACTCGATGTCAAGGTTTATGCCTTGTTTTTCGGTGAATTCCTTTAAATTTTGCAAGTTTGTTGCGGTTGGGTTGTTCAAAAGGCATTCTTTCAAGACCGAAAGTTGGTCTTTGGCCGGGAGATTCTTGAACGATTCGCTTTTCATGCTCACATCCTTGATTTTTAACCAAAAAATGCGCAGGAGCACGAGTGCAATTACTATGGTAAAAAGGGTTGAAAACGTCATTCTATGCCACTATTTAGAAATTTAAGCGGAACTATAGAGATTTTGTGATGTAATGTTTCGTGAGAAAGCAAAAAATAAGTGTTTTAGGGCACGGACATTCTGCAAATGGCTTATTTAAACAGAATTTTTCAATTTAGCTGTTTTAAAAAGGGCTTAAAAAGGTGTATATTTAGGAACGTATGTTCTAACCTATCTTTAGGTCCGGAGATTGATTTTATGAAACTGTTTGGTAAAAAAGGAATGAGCTTTTTCGGAGTTGCACTGGGGTGCGCTTCGATACTTTATGCTGCCGGTGACGAAATGACTCAGTTGGATATCGTTATCCGCGATTTTCAGCCGAATCACCCGGATTTTGAAAACTTTTCTGAAGAATATGCTGGCACTTATGATGGATACGCAAATGCCACATTGGAATATTTGAAAGCGCGAAAGGGCCAGAACAAGAGCGACTATATGGTTCCGGGTACCAATCAAAACTATGTCGGTTTTGATGCGACTTGGTACTCAAAGGCGAATTACCATAAGTCCTGTGGAAACAAGGCTTCCAAAACGGGGGCCCGTGTGGGTCAGGATGGCCTTCCGATGGCAGTGAACACTTTCCTGCCGTCGTACTTGCGTGCAACGTCCACTGCTCCCGTGTTGGAATACGGTGAATGTGAAACTCCGGATCCAAGGTTCCCGGGAACCGTGCAGCGCGGTTTCGTGCAGGTGACCGATACCGCAAACGTTCGAGGCTTTATCTGTAAAGATGGAAAAACGAACTGGGCGAATGAAGTTTATTACACTCCGGGCATGGTGCAATCCCATCTGTTGTTCGACGCACCTTCCGATGGTGGCGACTACGATATGTATGATGGTGTGCATATCCAGAAGGCTCAGGATCTTTGCGATAACGAGTTCTTCCACCAGTGGTTTGCCGATGATATGAGTGTGAATTATCGTATCAATACAACGATGGATATTTACAAGGACGGTAATACCAAATATTACGTTTACGATTATAACTACAACAACGGTGGTTATTCGCCGCTGGATTCCATCGATCCTAATACAAGGCAATGGAGTGGCTACAAGTCTTGTATTAAGGATGTCCAGACCCACATTCCGGAAAACCAGAGGGCGGAACTTGCTTGTAAACAGTTTGGTCCCCAGAGCCTTTCTATTTTCTGCCCGCCATATGAGTACGAATATGCGAATACTCAAAAAGACTATATGGGACAGAACACTTGGGATCTCTGTAAGGCTTGGTTGAATAACGGTGGTCCGCGTGCAGTCCAGTCCTTGACGGGTTCGGGCAATAGTGCTGCTTGGGATGCTGCCGCTAGCGGTGGTGCTTTGGGCATGCAGCATTTGCGTAACTACGCATTTACCATGATGGGTTATGCAAAGTTCAAGTACCGTAAGTCCAACCAAAACCCGAATCCCGAAGTGTTCCAGTTCGCCGGTGACGATGATATGTGGATTTTCGTGGATGGTGTGTTGGCGGTTGATTTGGGTGGTAACCACTTGGCTACACCGGGTAGCGTGAATATCAAGACCCTTGCTGACAACAATCATGGATGCCATGAAGGTGAACCTTTGGCTGGTTATACGAACTGCCAGGGTGCTTCGGATGCTACGGGTTGGGCAGATAATACTTGGCACCATTTGCACTTCTTCTATGCGGACCGCCAGACTGATGGCTCCAACATTTATATTCGTACTTCTCTTGCTGAAGTGGCTCCCTCTCGCTATGGTCAGCCGGCCATTGCTAGTGCTCTTGTGACCGTTGATGAAAATGGTAACCAGAAGGTGAGCATGAATTTGAATACACCGCTGGATGAAAACACTTTGAAAAATTTAAAGGAGAGTGGTGCGCCGGCAATTATTATTGTTCGTAGTGAAGAAGTGAATGGTGTGCCGACCCAGGTGGTTTATGGCTTCTATGTTTATGATGTAATTCCGGGTCAAAACGAAGGTGCTGCTGGCGTACAGTACGACTTTACGGGTGAACTGCGTGATTTGCAGGGTAATCGTGTTCCTTCGGGCATTGTTGCCAATGACAAGATTGCCTTTAACTATCCGTATGATCCAGAGCTTTTTGGACCCGGCAAATCGGATCCTAACTATGCTGATGAAGTTTGGGCTCAGTTGGGATCATGGAGTCAGTTGATGACGTATAATGTGACCTCTACCTCTGGTAAGGGTGTGGTTGGTCCTCCCAATAGCTTGGAAGACTGGGCACTCACTCAGTTTATTCCGAATACGAAGATTGCTACGTTCTCGTTGGATAGCTTGATTGACCGTCCGGACTTTACGAACCAGTCTAACAGGTTGACTGAAATCGCCAAGAACAATGATGGCAAGTTGCCTGTGAATGCTACGGCAGACCTGCAGATTACTCCTATTCCCCTTGATTGCGGTCTTGGACCGGGTTCTTGTGGCGTGGGTGGTAACCCGCTGGATTTGAAGAACGAATTTAAGAGAGACTTCTCTGCTGCCTTTGTCAATGGAACTTCTCAGGTGTACGGTTCTACCCCCACAACGTTTGTTGGTGGCCAGAATGCCGGTTCTACCGGAATGTGCTATGGTAATGGTGATGGTTCCAACGAAAGCTGCGTCAGTATTGCTTACCCGGTGGCAGGTCCGTTCCGTCTGAACATTCGCATCTTTGACCACTTGGGTCACTTCGTGAACCAGTACCAGCAGGTGGTGACGATCGATATGCTGAGTGAAGCTCTTGGTGGCGCCGCAAAGACGACTCACCCGAATAGCTGCCAGAACCCCTTGTACGGTGAAACTGGTGCCGCATGGATTACGGCTAAGGTTTACCCGGTTTCTCAGAGCGGTCGCCTGCTTGCAACGGGTCCCTACATTTATCAGGTTACCTTCGTGCAAGAAGACTACGTTCCTTGCGTGATGGTGGGTTCGATGCCGCAGGATGGTACGATTTCGTACAGCCGCTCCAACGATACCTATAGGCTTGGTTACCGTCGTAACAAGAAGAAGTAATACTTCACTGTGGCGGAGCTTGTTCCGCCATCTAAAAAGATTTGCCTCGGCTATGCCGAGGCTTTTGTTTTATGAGTCATCCTGGTACTGTTGGCGCAGGCGGCCTTTATTCTAGTGAGCCTATCAAAGCGAAGGGTTCTGCGTCGGTTATAGTGACGGTGAACCGTTCGCCAGGGGTGAGCGGAGCATCGTCTGCGTCTCTTGCTATTGCCACGGGGCGGTAGGCGGCGTTCCGGGCGATGTAGGTGCCCTTGCGGTAGCCGGGCTTTTCGATGGTTACGGTTTCGGTAACGCCAATCCAGCGGGCGTTATTTTCGGTGGCGATGCGCTGGAAGGCTTCGGCAAGGGCTGCGGAACGTTGGTGCTTGACTTCGTCGGGGACGGCGCCGGGCATGTTATAGGCAGGCGTGTTCGGGCGTGCGACAAAGCGGGTGATGTTGCAGACGGTAGGGCGGGTCTTTCTGAGGACTTCCAAGGTGTCTTGAAAGTCCCGCTCGGTTTCGCCGGGGAAACCTACAATTAAATCGGTGCTAAGCGTGAATAGCGGAATTCTGTTGAAGGCTTCGGCGAGTGCGACATAGTCGGCTACGGAATGCTTGCGGTTCATAGCCTTGAGAATTGCATCGCTTCCGCTTTGAACGGGCAGGTGAATGAACTTGTAGACGCGTTCGTCCTTAAAGCATTCGATGAGCTTGTCTAGGTATTGCAACATGTGGCGTGGGTTACCCATGCCAAGACGCATCTTGTAGTTGCCGGGGACTTCTGCCAAAATCTGCTGCACCAGTTCGGCGAGGTTTGTGCCGGTGTCGAAACCGTAACAGCCGCAATCTTGTCCGGTCAGCTGGATTTCTACACAGCCGTCGCTTACAAGGCTTTTTATCTGCTGAATAATGTCAGCGGCGGGGTAGCTGTGCAAGCGCCCTTTGACAAGCCTTGTGGAGCAGTACGCGCAGGCGTCGAGACAACCTTCTTCGATGTTCACGATGCCCACCAGCGGCGACTCCCGAAGTGTACGCACGTCATTGCGAGCCCCTTTAGGGGCGCGGCAATCCATTGCCAGCAATTCCTTCAAACTTGTAAATACAACCTTATCCGTAATCTTAGCGACTTCTTCTCTAAAGTCCCTTGGCGCACAGCCCGTAATGAACAGTTTTGCGTCGGGGGCCGTGCTTAAGGCTTCTCGCAACAGCTTTAATGCGCCCGCGTTCCCCTTGACGGTACAGACATTCAACACGAATGCTTGCGGTGTTTCTGCGCCATTGTCGCTAGTCACATTTTGTGGCATTCCAAAAACAACGTGGTATTCATCTGCGAATACCCGCGCAATTTTTTCGCCATCGCCAAAGTTGGCTGCGCAACCTTGGCTAATTACGGCTAAAAGCGGCTTGTTGTCGGCGCATTCCATCGCCTTACCGCTCAAATTTTTCCAGGGTAATTCCCTGATAGTAGTGGCTTAAAATTTCTTGGTAGCTTTGCCCGGCCTGGGCACGAGCCCGCACTCCCATTTGGCACATGCCCACGCCGTGCCCGAATCCGGTACCGGTGAGCACCCATTCCTTACCTTCTTTTTTTACGGTAAAGAACGAGGAGGGGAGTATGGTGCCGGCCTTTTTGAATAGCCAGCGTGTGCGGTCTGTCAAAACGTCGAAATGTCCCTTGTCGGTTTCGACACGGAGCATCATGATGCGTCCGCTTTTAAGTTTGTCTTTAATCTTGATGGATTTGACCTTCTTGAAATCGGCCCCCTTTGCTTCGCTAAAGGTCGCCTTGGCTTCGCTTACGTTTGCCTTGAATAGCTTTGCAATTTCTTTATCGGCAAAGCGGCGCTCCCACTTGATGTAGCTGGATTCATCGCACCAGGGCTTGCCATTGGGGCGCTTGTCCGGCTTGCTTTGCAAGTAGGGGAGGTCAGGGCGGTTCCAGGTCGCTAGCGTTTCGGTAACGCCACCGCAAGTGGAATGGTAGTAGGCGATAATGAATTCTCCACCATAAGTCATTACGACGCCTGCTGTTGCCTTTACGGCTGCATCGGTCAAAGGCGTTGCCGATTCCAGTCCCTTGTATACCTGATCCTTGGTGTCGGCGTAAACGTCGAATCCCATGGATTCTCGGCTATTGAAATGCTTGTAGGCGTAGGTGCGGGCAGCCACGGCCTGGGCCTTCAAGGCTTCTATACGGCTGCTGTCCAGTTTCCCGATTTCGTAGGGGACAACGCCACGCAGGTAATCTTCTACATCTACCGAGTTAATGGCATCCAGCTTACCGTTTGTTGTACGGAACATGATGCTTCCGGGGTAGCATGCCTTGCCGAGACTCTTCTTGTCGGGGGCGACCGATAGACATCCGCCATCTTCGCTGTTGAATTCGTGGGCGATATCTTCGGTAGAATTTCCGTCGGCTTCAAAGCGTACCATGTTGCCGCGTGGGGTCACGCGAACGGTTTCACCTTGGTACTTTAAGTAGAGTTCCTTGACACCGGTAAAGATTCCCACGCGCAGAGGCCTATTCAAATCTTCTGGAATCTGATGCGCTTTAAATGCTGCTGGCTTGTCTTCGTCATACTTTGCTTTTTTATTGCTGTTGTCATTCCCGGCTTGACCGAGAATCTCCTTTCCTTGCTGAGAAACTGTTGGTTCACTTGTCGTAGTCGCTTCAATCGGTGCGAAGTTTACGGGACCTTCAGGAACATCTTCGACGCTTGTGGGTACTTCCGTCTGTTGCACGTCTTCGGGCAAATCAAAATCATCATCGGCGAATGCAGCCGAAAGCCCGAGTGTAAATGCAAAAATCAGTGGATGTTTAAAAGACATTACTTGTGTAATTATACAAATTATTCTTCAGCAGAAAAAGGAGATGCCCGCCTGTGCGGGCATGACATTCGCGATACCTCTAGTAACTAATAACTAGTAACTGCGGCGAAGCCGCTCTAGTGCTTCTTCAGCTTTGCCTGCGTGTCCTTGGCCATCTTCTTCAGCTTGGACTGGTTCATGGTGCGGTCTGCGGTCGAAATCTTGTCAACGAATAAATCACCATTCAAGTGGTCCGTTTCGTGCTGAATGCAGCGACCAAAGAGCCCGTCGCAGTTGTGGATTTCTTGCGGTTCGCCGTTGATATCGAAGAAGCGTACGCACACCTTATCGGGGCGAATCACGTTGCAGAAAATATCCGGCACCGAAAGACAACCTTCGTCGTAGGGAACCGGCTTTGCATCGGGTTCGGCTTCCCATTCGGGGTTGAACATGATGTAGGGGCGCGGATCTTCTTCGCCGGGAATGGCGGTGTCAATCACGACCAGACGAATGTTCTTGCCGATCTGCGGAGCGGCAAGGCCGCAACCCGGAGCGTCGTACATGGTTTCGAGCATGTCTTTTGCAAGCTGACGCAGTTCGGGCGTAATCTCGGTGATGGGCTCGCACTTTTTGCGGAGCACCGGGTCACCGTAGGTTCTAATGGGGAGAAGTGCCATTGGCTACTCCTTACTTCTTTTCTTCGGTCTTTGCCGGAGCGGCGGTTTCAGCATTCAACACGCGGAGAATGGCGGACTTTTCGAAGTCGATGAGCGTGGTAGATGCGGTACGAACGGTAATCGTGGTGGCTGTTTCGTCGATGTTGGTGACGGTGCCAATGATACCGGCGGTGGTAATCACCTTGTCGCCCTTCTTAAGAGCCTTGCGCATTTCTTCCATTTTCTTCATTTCCTTATTCTTCGGGCGAATGAAGAACAGCCACATCACCACGAACAAGAGGATAAGCGGCAAAAAGCTGCCAATGGCGCTCGGCTGCTGCTCGGGGGCGGCTTCTTCGGCGAATGCGGCAATGGAGGAAAGGGTCACGAGAAGTGCAGAAAGTTTCATGTTTTTACCTTTTGGGGGTTGTTGAATTTTACGGGGTAAAATATAGAAAATGTGGAATGTGAGATGTGGAATTAGTAATTAGTCATTACACATTTGTCACTACACATTACACATTGCGGCGTAGCCGCTCACATTTCACATTAGCGCCTACGGCGCTACACCAGCTTCTTGTCGAGCAGCGGGTAAATGCGGTTGAGTTCCATCAGGTCGAGGATGGTGTCAAAATCGCCAGAGAACGTCGGAATGGCTTCAATTTCGGGGAGAACGCTTTCGTCCCCAAGCGGAATACCGGCGTTCAGCAGCTTGCGCTCCAAAAGAGGGAGCATGGTGCGCGTGGTGAGTGTAGCCCCGAACATGGCTCGCTTTGCGACCTTCATCAGAGCTTCGGTCTTGATGGTGAATGCCCCGTTCTTGAGCGGTTCATTGCTTTGGTGCACCGTCTTTATCACGGCGTTCAGAACCATCTGTTCGGTCATCGAAAGAATCTGCGGGGGAGTTTTCTTGTAACGAGCGCGGTAAAGAATGGATTCGTACAGAAGGTGTACGACATTCTTGTTCTTGACGTGGACTTGTGTTCCCTGAATTTTCAGGATTTCAAGGTCATCGAGAATTTGGAGTAATTCGTTGATGCTGTCTTTTGAAATGTTAAAGAGGTTGTGAACGCTATTAGAAATCTCGTTGATCGAATGGTCCGAATCCAAGATGTAGAGGAGGCTCGGCAGAGCCTTGATTCTGTCGCTTTTGCGCTTGTTCTCGCCGGCAATCTGTAATCTACCGGTGAGGAATGTGATAATGGATCTGAACCAGGCCGGTTCTTGTTCCAATGATTCGTCCAATGCATCGGGGGTGATTTCGATTAGCTCGCAATCTTCGGTTGCCGTAATGGTTTCGGTGTTGGGCTCGTGTTTAAGAAATGCCAGTTCGCCTATTAAGGCGCCGGGGCCGTAGGTGTTGATCGCTGTGCCCAAGGTGCTCTTGCCCTGCAGCTCGCCATCGCGGACTACGTAAAGGTTCTCGCCGGGGTCGCCTTCGCGGAATAAAATTTGTCCTTCTTCCAGCGTCATAGCACCCCTCGAATGTTGGTCTCGTAGCGTAGCGCTTTCAAGAAATATTGAACCTTGGCTTTTTTGATGCAGTACAAGTCACAGTCCGGATCGTTTGCGTCTTTTTTAGCAAACCATTCCATTTTTAACAAATTAATCCATTGCGAAACGTCGGCGTCGGGAAACTTTTCGTGAATGTACGTAATCCAGTCGGGCCCAGTCTTCTCGGGGGACACTTCCAAGGTCGATAAAAACACGAGAATCTTTTTCTGGACAATGCTTAGCCTGTAGGGCTCAAAAGCCATGTCGTTTTCTTGGGCCTGGATGTAGTCCGTAAAAATGTGCAGGAGTTCCGGGTCTATAACTTTGCAGAACACGCGACCGTTCTTTTGCGAAAGCTTGATCAGGTGCCTACGTAAAAGCGACTTGAAATCTTCTTGCGCTGTAGTGGTCGAAATCTTGGTCAAGAAAGAAAATTCTCGAAGCAGTTCTGCCAGGTTGAATTCTGTGTCCTGGGGCTTGTGGCTTAGGTATTCGGCAAGGCTCTTGAGAGTGTTCTGTACGCGGGTCTCTATGGCGGCGCGCTTGAGCAGATGCGTTTTAGCCGAAAGGTTGCGGATCAAGGCCAATAGCCATAGGGGGAGCCGCTTGAGTTCCGATTCCATGCATTCTTCGGTCACCATGGTTATACGGGAATCCTTGCTTGCCGAAAGTTCGTACTTGAAGGGTTCTCGTTCCAAAAGGGCCGCAACACCAACCAGGTCGCCCGGTCGCATGGTAAATACAACAGAATAAGGGGGCGTCGTTTCGCGGGCTACAAGCTCGCCTTCTTCAAGAATAACGATGCTCCGATCTTCGCTCTTAGGCGAATATACAACAAATCCCGCCTTCACACTCATTTGCGTGGGCGGGATTAATTGTTGACGCGAGGTCATATTCCTCGAGTGTTAAGCTGATTAAGCCTGACGTTCGTCGATACGAGCAGCCTTACCGCGGAGGTCGCGCATGTAGTAGATGCGAGACTGGCGAACCTTACCGGCACGGTCGAGCACGATAGAGTCGATGCGGGGGGAGTGGAGCGGGAAAATACGTTCCACGGCCACAGAACCGGACATCTTGCGGACGGTAAGAGTTGCAGAAATACCGGAGTTCTTCTTCTGGATCACGACGCCCTTGAACGGCTGGATACGTTCCTTGGTGCCTTCGATCACCTTCACGTTCACGGTGACGGTATCGCCAGCGCGGAGTTCAGGAAGGTCGGTCTTCAAGTTTTCGTTATGGATTGCTTCAATGTTCAGGGACATTTGTGTACCTCGTTTTTATTTGATGCCAAATTTAGTATCTTCTTCAAGATTTTTAAAGATGTCTGGGCGTCTTTCTTGCGTTCTTTTTAACGATTCTTGGCGCCTCCAGGCTTTAATGTTCGCGTGATGGCCCGAAAGGAGCACTTCGGGGACCTTTTTTCCTTCGAAAACCTCAGGTCGGGTATAGACCGGCCACCCCAGTACGCCCTGCGCAAAAGAGTCCGTTTCGCCGGATTCCTTGTTGCCGAGCGCCCCGTCGATGAGTCTCACCACGGCATCCGTCACGAGCATGGCAGGGAGTTCGCCCCCGCTCACGACGAAATCGCCGATAGAAATTTCCAAGTCGACCTCGGACTGGCGGATGCGGTCGTCGATTCCCTTATAGTGCCCGCAGACAAGCACCAGGTGGCTTTCCTTGGAAAGTTCCTTGGCCATCTTGTGGGTAAAGGGAACCCCGTCTGCAGTCAAGTAGATGACTTTACCGCCGTCTTCCTTGACTCCCGTGCTGCGAATGGCTGCTGCCAAGGGTTCTGGTCTAAGAACCATTCCCGGTTCGCCGCCATAGGGCACGTCGTCCACCTGGCCGTAATCGTTGATGGCAAAGTCGCGCAGGTAGATGGTGTTGAATTCCATCAGACCTTTGCTCTGGGCGCGACCCATGATCGATTGCTTCATGGGGGCAAACATCTCGGGGAAGATGGTGATGCAGTCGATTCTCACCTTTCCTCCGGGCACAGGCTCTTTAGGTAGTCTGCGCTAAAAATGATGATCTTGCCATCTTCGTCCACGTCCAAGACACAGTCGTCTATCCAGGGGGCGAGGATTGTTTTCGCGGAAAATTCGCGTTGGAAGGCTGCATCGAACTTGACGTGAAACGCGTTCACGGTAGGCAGTTCTTCGACTTCAAGAACTTCGCCTACGTCGCGGCCGTCTTCCAGTTTTACGCGGAACCCTTCCAGATCGTCCAGGTAATATTCTCCTTCGGGGGCGGGGAGCCTCTCCGATTCGGGGATCATTACGTCTGCATTCACGAAATGTGTGAGCGATTCCGGCGTATCGTACCCCTTGAACTTGAGTAACCACAGATTGTTTGCAAGCCTGGAATCTTCCAGAGTCAATTGTACCTGTTCACCATTGGTCTTCTTTAGCATCACATCCTTAAGCTTCTCATGACGCGTGAGGTCGTGAGTGAATGGCATCGCCTTGATGTAGCCTTTGACGCCATGCGTGCGCATGAGCTGGCATACGGTGATGTATTCTTCGGATTCAGACATGAAAGACTTAGTGGGGTTTTGAATCAGCGGAAGGTGGTTGCCTTGGTTCAAGCGGTTTTTGCTAGACAAAAAAGCCCCGTGCTTTTAGGCACGAGGTTTCTTTTCTTGCGAAAATTATGCTTCTGCAGCAGGAGCTTCAGCGGCCGGTGCTTCGGCGGCGGCAGCGGCTTCAGCAGCAGCGGCTTCCTTGGCGGCCTTTTCAGCTTCGATCTTGGCGAGAGCCTTCGGGCCGAGCTTTGCCTTCTTGGCCTTTTCAGCACGCGGAGCAGCGGTCTTGCCTTCGATGGAACGGCCAGCGCGGATTTCGTGGAAGAGATCCATGATGCCGACCTTCTTCAAAAGGCTGCGAACGGTGTCAGACGGCTGTGCGCCGGTCTGGAGCCACTTGAGAACCTTTTCCTGGTCGAACTTGATGTCCGGGGTCTTCTGGTTCGGGTTGTAGAAACCGACCTGTTCGATAAAGCTATCGTCGCGGGCCTTGCGGGAGTCGATGACCACAGCGCGGTAGATGGGGTTGTGACGCTTGCCGAAACGAGCGAGACGGATAACGGTTGCCATTTTAACCTCTTAATGTTTGTTTTCCCGTTTTTCAGGGAAAATGGGGTTTGTTTTATTGTTTTGGGCCAAATATAGCAAAAGAATCTTGTTTGTAAAGGACGGCAATGTAAAATTTTTCCGGTCTTTACATATAAATTAACTATCTAGGAGGGGCGTTTGAATACAAAAAATGCCGTTTTTTGCTTGAAAACGGCATTTTGGAGCTTTGAGCTAGCGCTTTGGACTACTCTTTGTCCTTACTATCGCAGTGACAGGGGCAGTGATAGCAGTCGCCCGTTTCGGCGAAGTCCTTGCCGCTCCAGCAGTAGGTGCAGAGCTGGTCTTCGGGCAGTCCGATCGCATGAATCACGTCGTCGATGCGCTGGAACGCAAGCGTCGTGAGGTTCAACTTCTTGCGGATGTATTCGACCATGCCCTTGTAGGCTTCGCCATCCGGATTGGTGTACTTCTCGATATCGGCGTTTTCGCCTTCCTGGTCGCGAATGTAGCGGCGGGTAATCAGGTCGTATTCGTTCTTGGAACGGGAGAAGTTGATGAACTTGCAGGGGTAAACAAGCGGCGGGCATGCAATGCGCATGTGCGTTTCTTTACAGCCGAGCGAATAAAGCTTGAGGGCCTGCTTACCGAGCTGGGTGCCGCGCACGATGGAGTCGTCGCAGAACACCAGGCGGCGGTCCTTGATGAGTCCCGGAATCGGAATGAGCTTCATGGAAGCCACACGTTCACGCTGCTTCTGGTCTTGCGGCATAAAGGAACGAGCCCAGGTCGGCGTGTATTTGACGAACGGGCGGGCGAACTTGATGCCAGCTTCGTGGGCGTAACCGAGGGCGTGCGACGTACCGGAGTCGGGAATACCGCAAGCGGCGTCAGCTTCGGTCGGAGTACGCTTGGCGAGTGCGGAACCGCAACGGTAGCGGGTCATTTCCACATTGCGGCCTTCGTAGCTCGATGCAGGGTAACCGTAGTAGACCCAGAGGAACGAGCAGATGGCCATCTTCTTTTGGGGCGCGACAAGCGTCTTGTCGCCGTCTGCGGTGAGTTCGATGATTTCGCCCGGACCCATGTCGCGGACGTATTCAAATCCGAGGTTCTGGAGGGCGCAGCTTTCTTGCAAAGCGATCATGGCGCCTTCTTTCTTGCCGAGCACGATCGGCGTACGGCCCCACTTGTCGCGGCTAGCGTAGAACTTGCCGTTTTCATCCATCAAAAGAATGGAACAGCTACCCTTGATTTTCTCTTGTACGTACTTGAGACCGTCGACAATGGAATCCTGCGTTGCAATCAGGGCGGAGACCACTTCGGTCGGACCGACCATTCCGCTGGTCGTGGAGTACTGGAGCTGCATGCAGTTGTTGCGGAAGAGTTCGTCCTTGAGTTCTTCGATGTTGGTGAGAAGTCCGACAGTCACAATGGCGAAGGTGCCTAGTTTGGACGTCATGACGAGCGGCTGCGGGTCCGTATCCGAGATAACACCGATACCGACATTGCCTGCAAACGAGGGCAGGTCGTGTTCGAACTTGCTGCGGAACGGGGTGTTCTGGATATTGTGGATCGAACGATGGAAATGTCCGTTTGCCTTGAGAACAGCCAAACCGCCACGGTGGGTTCCCAGGTGAGAATGGTAGTCGGTTCCGAAGAAGAGGTCGCTTACGCAATCTTCTTTAGAAACAACACCGCAAAAGCCGCCCATATATACTCCTTGAGTGATTGGGAATTTTTGACTTAAAAAGTAGAAATTTTGCGTGTTTTTTTCATTATTTCGGGAGTGTCTCGCAATTTTTTTGTTGCTTTTGATTAAAAATATGATAGTTTTAAGCAAAGAGATACAAGTTTGGGAGCAACTATGGATTCACAATTAACATTTGCTGATTCGGCTATTGCGCTGTCTCTAGACTATGAGTGTGTGTTTTTTGTTGACGTCGAAAACGCAAACTATGCCATGTATGCCTTTCATGGTAACCATAAGTCCTTAAAGCTTAGTGAATCCAGTGATTTTTGGGCCGATACCCGGGTGAATCTTCAGACAGTTGTTTACGAAGAAGATCGCAAAGTCTTTAATGATACGGTTTCCAAGGAATACCTGATTCCCGCCGTGCAGAATGACGGGGTCGTTAATTACAAGTACCGTATTCTGGTTGACGGTCAGCCCGTTTGGTACAAGATGAAGGTTGTGCTGGGACAGTCCAAAGGTCGCGACTATCTGATTATTGGCGTGAACAATATTAATACGCAGGAACTGGAACAACAGGATCTGGAACTCAAGGCTTCCAAGAGTGCTACCTATGGCCAGATTGTGATGGCCCTTGCCGAACGTTACGACGCCTTGTATATGGTGGATCTGGAAACGGATCATTATGTTCAGTACAAGAGCGAACGCCTATTCTGTGAATTGAGCATTGCGCTTGAAGGCGAAGATTTCTTCAATCAGCTGCAGAAAGATGCGGAACATGTGGTTTACGAAGAAGATGTTCCCTTGGTACAGGCCGGCCTCAAGAGAGATGTGTTGCTGAAGGCTCTTGATGAAACCGGTTCCTACTCGCTGACGTACCGTTTGAATTCTCTGCAGGGTCCGTTGTTTGTCAATCTGACGGCGGTGTATTCTGACAAGAAACATATCATTATCAGTGTAGCTAATGTAGATATTCACGTTCGCCGTGAAAATGAACTGAAAAACAAGGTCTCTAAGAATGCAATCTATAACCAGATTGTGATGGCGCTTGCCGAACGTTACGATGCACTGTATATGGTGGATTTGGAAACGTGTAAGTACGCTCAGTATAAGGCGGAACGAATGTATTCCGAATTGAGTGTCGCTTACGAAGGCGAGGACTTCTTTAACCAGTTGCAGAAAGATGCGCTGTCGGTGGTTTATAAAGATGATGTTCCGCTGATTCAGGAAGCCCTCAAGCGTGATGTCTTGCTCAAGGTGCTTGATGATGCCGGTGTGTTTACGTTGGCGTATCGCTTGAATTCTTCGAATGGACCCGTTTATGTGAAAATGGTGGCGGTTTATTCCGACAAGACTCATCTTGTCATCAGCGTGACGAATGTGGATGCCCAGATGCGCCGTGAGCAGAAAATCAGGGAAGAGGCGAGTCTTGCATACGAAAAGGCCCGTCGAGATGACTTGACCGGCATCAGGAACAAGAATGCTTACGGCGAGTTTGAAAAGAAATTGGACCAGCAAATTCAGTCGGGTGAAGACGTGGAATTTGCCATTGCCATTTGTGACGTGAATGGTCTAAAGACTGTAAACGATACGCAGGGCCACATTGCGGGCGATAAGTATATCCGAATGGCGTCAAAGCTTGTTTGCGAAACATTCAAGCATAGTCCGGTGTTCCGTGTGGGTGGCGATGAATTTGTTGCAATTCTTCGCGGGTCTGATTTTGACCGCCGCGAAAAACTGCAAAAGGAATTTTCAGAAATTGTAACACAGAATGCCAAAGAAGGCGGAGTGGTCGTGGCATGCGGAATCTCTGTATTCGACAAGCAGCATGACAAGAGTGTCTCGGCGGTATTTGAACGGGCCGATGCCATGATGTACCGCAACAAGATGAGCTTGAAGGGCGGTCGCGACGAAATTATCAATACGATTATCCGAACGATTGGAGCTAGAACGACCGTTTAGAGCGCTTTCAGCGCAGTTGTTAGTATGTAGTTACTTCGCCCTTCGGGCTAGTTACTAGTAAGGTACTAGTACAAGAAGCCTCTTGTAGATAAAATTTCTAGTAACTAGTAACTAGTAACTTGAAATCAGCATAGCTGTTTTTTTATTTTTGTGCAGATAATTTTTACGATTTTTTAGATGGACAAAAAAGATGTTTAAAGTTGGTTTTGATAATGACGCGTACCTGAGGACGCAGTCCGAAAAAATCGCCGAGCGCATTGCAAAGTTTGGCGGAAAACTTTATCTGGAATTTGGTGGAAAACTGTTCGATGATCATCACGCATCTCGCGTGTTGCCTGGCTTTGCGCCCGACAGTAAAATCCGCATGCTTGAAAAGCTCAAGGACAAGGCTGAAGTCATTATCGCGATTAA
The DNA here is from genome assembly GCA_017550445.1 of Fibrobacter sp. Next base: position 8,021 of record JAFZOV010000130.1, on the reverse strand, counting down.
CGCGGGTGACATCGAAAAGAACAAGGTTCGCGGCGACTTGGGCATTACCTATGATCAGGATGTGTTGCGCCTGATTGACGCTTTCCGTGGCTATGGCCTGTACGTAAGTTCCGTGGTGCTGACCCGCTGGCAGGAACAGCCGAGTGCCGTTGCCTATCAGAAGAAGCTTGAAGATCTTGGCCTCAAGGTTTATCGCCATTACCCGATTGCGGGCTACCCGAGCAACATTCCGCTGGTGGTGAGCGACGATGGTTACGGCAAGAATGAATTTGTTGAAACCACCCGCGAACTCGTGGTGGTGACCGCACCGGGCCCGGGAAGTGGAAAGATGGCCGTGTGCCTTTCGCAGATTTACCACGAAAACAAGCGTGGAATCAAGGCGGGGTACGCCAAGTTCGAGACTTTCCCGATCTGGAACATTCCTCTCAAGCATCCGGTGAACCTCGCGTACGAAGCTGCGACGGCTGACCTGAACGACGTGAACATGATCGACCCGTTCCACCTGGAAGCTTACGGCAAGACGACCATCAACTACAACCGCGATGTGGAAATCTTCCCGGTGCTGAATGCGCTGTTTACTCGCATTCTCGGTGAGTCTCCGTACAAGAGCCCGACGGACATGGGCGTAAACATGGCCGGCAACTGCATTGTCGATGACGATGCAGTCTGCGAAGCCGCCCGTCAGGAAATCATCCGCCGCTACTACAATACACTTTGCGATGTGCGTAAGGGCAACGCCGACAAGGACCAGATTTACAAGCAGGAACTGATTATGGAACAGGCCCAGATCAGTACTGCGAACCGTCCGGTGATTGCTGCTGCAGTCGAAAAGGCGGAATTGACGAGCGGTCCGGCGGTGGCGATTCAGCTGAACGATGGTGCTATCATTACAGGGAAGACTTCTTCGCTCTTGGGTGCATCTTCTGCAATGCTTCTGGATGCCCTTAAGCACTTGGCCGGTATTCCTGACGAAGTGCGTCTGCTTTCGCCGATGGTGATTGAACCGATTCAGAACCTGAAGACCAAGCAGCTCGGCCACAAGAACCCGCGCGTGCACATGGACGAAGTCTTGGTGGCACTCTCGGTTTGCGCTTTGACGGACTACAACGCCAAAATCGCCTTGGAAAAGCTCCCGGAACTTCGCCACTGCGAAGTGCATTCGAGCGTGATTCTTTCGCAGGTGGATGTGGGCGTGTTCCGTCGCCTCGGAGTAAACCTGACGACTGAACCGACTTACCAGACGAGCAAGTTATACCACGGCTAAGCTTCGTCTAGCTTCGTTCCCGGCCCTCTCGCTGTATTATTTATACAGCTTCGGGGCCTGCGGCCTCGCTATACTCGCTTATCCGATGCTCTAACGGATTATCTAACGTTCTAGATAAAATGGTTTAAATGAAAAAAGGTCGCGATTTCTCGCGACCTTTAAACTTTGTTTGAAATAATTTGTTGAAAATTACTTCTTGGTCTTCTTGGCAGAGCTCTTTTTAGGCGGGTGTACGGCAATCTTCTTGACGCTCTTGTCTTCAGCCTTGGCGAGTTCTGCTTCTTCGGCTTCGAACATGGCCTGAGCCTGCTTCAGAGTGTCGGTCGGATTGATTTCGATAGCTTCGGAAGCTTCATCCACCAGTTCAGCAAAGTCGTCGTACCAGTCAGCGAAGATTTCCACTTCGAGGTGGTCAACACCCGGAACCGTGAGGCGTGCGCCGCAGGCTTCGCCGATGCGGTCGAGGTACTTTGCCATTTCCGGCTTCAGGAGAGTGAGGTCGAGACCGTCGAGGTCTTCGGGTTCGAACCATACGCCATCAACATCGGAATCGTCTTCCTTGACGGTCTTCTTGCCCTTCTTGCCTTCGCACTTGCCGCACTTGCATTCGCCGTTGCAGCAATCGTCTTCACCATAAAGCGCCATGTATTCGTCATCGTCCATGCCGCTGTCGTAGTAGAATTCGTCTTCTTCGAGGTAGAGGGTTTCAACAAAGATGCCCTTTGCGCCAAGCGTCTTGGCGGCGGCGATGAATTCCTTGAGGTCGCCACCGAAGTAGCGGGTGGTTTCCATGTCTTCGTTCAAGGTCTGAACGGGAATGGGGGAGAGCTTCTGCTTCTTGAGGTAGTCGCAGATTTCGTCACTGATAGATTTCTGGATTTTAGCCATTGTGATTCTCCTGATAAAAAAATAGACGAGAGACGAGAGAACGCTTCGCAACATTGTTGCCTCGCTACAGACGAGAGAATGAGATCCTTCGATTCCGCTTACGCTTCACTCAGGATGACACTTAAATATCTTTCGTCTTTCGTCTGTAGGGCGAAGCCCGTTCTTTCGTCTAAATATGGTACTTCTTGAGGCTCGGTGCCTTTTCTTCGATAAGCTTCATGATGCGGGCGACTGCGTCTGCACCGTTTGCCGTATCCTTCACGCTCACGAGCGGCTGGAACAGCGGGCTGTTGAACAGCGTGCCCAGCGGAATCGGGTTCTTGCGGCAGAACGTGATGTCGATGAAGTCGCGAGCTTCCTTCTGAAGGTTGTGGGCCTTGTCCTTGTCGCCAGCCTGGAATGCCTTGTAAAGTTCGACGAAGGTCTTCGTTGCTTCGGGAATGTTGCCGGAAGCGCTGATAAGACCGGTGCCGCCCATTTCGAGGAGGTCTGCGAAGAGTCCGTCTTCACCGCTCATGACGGCGAAGTCCTTGCCCTTGGTTTCCTTGATGACGCGCATGGTGTCTTCGTGGAACTTTTCGCCAAAACCGAATTCAACAGCCTGCTTAAGACCGATGATGTTCTTGTCTTCGGCAAGAGCAATCAGGGTGTCCGGATGGACGTAGCTGGAGGTGCGGCCCGGAACGTTGTAAATCACGATCTTGGCACCGGTTTCGCTACTGAGGGTCTGGTAATGCTTGAGGAGACCTTCCTGCGGCGGGTTGTTGTAGTAGCCAGTCACGCAGAGAACTGCAACCGGGGCAATCTTCTGCACGTTTTCGATCATTTCGATAGATTCGCGAGTGCAGTTGGAACCGGCACCGGCAATCACGGGCACGCGGCCGTCCACATAGTCGAGCGTAAACTTGATAACATCCAGATGCTGCTGCGGAGAAACCGTCGCACTTTGACCCGTGGTCACGGCAGGGAGCACGCCACTTGCGCCGTTTGCAATCACGTCGTCAATCATCTGACCCATCTTCTTGTAGTCGATGGAGTTGCGAAGGTTCTTGGGGTCGTCGTTCTTGAGCGGAGTGAACAACGCGGGGAAAACACCTGTAAGTTGAGAAGCGTTAGTAATCTGCATAGTGCCTACAATGTAGTAATTATTTTTCGGAATCTTTCAGATTTCCGTAATCTGAATCGCGTTCAGGCAAGTTCTCGGCAATTTCATAGAGGCATTCCTCAAATTTTCCATTATCTCCAAATGCATAATGAGTCCTGTCTTTAAGTTCGATACCACCATTGGCAAAATCGTAATCAATCATATAATCATCTTCGTATTTGGCGTTGCACTGCTCCTTTCCGACTTCTCTAATATGGACTTCTCCAACGCAAGTCGTTTCTCCATCGGAAACTTCAACATTAATTTCCATCAAAATATGGTTCATCGAACTGAGACTCTGTTCTGCCTGATTGACCTTGAAAGTGTATGTCTTTTTGCGGAGAGTAAAAGTCTGGCTCGAATCTGTGCTTTCAAGAACCTTGATTCCATATTTTTTAATTGTAGCTTTTGCTTCGTCATTACCGTAAGAGCTAAAAATACTCGGCAAGTACACGTCGGGATACCAACCAACTAGGGATTTATAAACCTGATTTATAAGGTTATCAACGAAACTCGTCTTTTCGATATCCTTGATGTAATTGTCAAAGTAGTGAGCGACCTTCCTGATGAATTTTCCGTCAGAGAGTTCTAGAGATTTCTCTTCGTAATTATCATCAAAGCATTCTGTTTCTTTGCTGTATGCGGTATATTCGCAATTCGAGTCCACCCATGTTCCCTCAAGTTTGCCCGCCTTGCCACCGACATACATGGTGCCATAATCACTCGTTTCTTCGTTGACAATTTTAAACAGTACTAGCGTATCGCCAAAGAATTCGTATTTGAATGTGTCTGGTTTTGCAGCTTTTTTCGATGGTTCCCAAGTATATTTTCCGTCTTCAAAATTACATACATTCTGATTGCTTACATCGTCAGTCATGATAATCAGTTGTTTTTTCTTGTTTACGGTGTAAGTGCCTGGAGTAGAAAACGAGATTGGCTCTTCGGTATCGGAGACTCCTGAAGAGTTGTCATTTGCGCAAGCCGTTATTAAAGTCGTAAAGGCCGCCATGGCGGCAACTAGGGAATGTTTCATGTAATCCTCTTATTTGTTGTAAGTAAAATTGCTTAAAAAGGGAGCCACGATTTCTCGTGGCCCCCTCCTCCTAGCCATCAATTATTTAGTTACCGCATTGGTCGTAAGAGCCGAACTTGTCGATGAAAAATTCGCCGTCCATGGGGAACAGAAGCTGAACCATGGTGACTTCTCCTATGACATCTTCAATCTTTTCTTTAGATTTTTCGTCGATATTCTTGAATGCGTCCCAAGAAACCTTGCCCCACACCATGTTGTTGGAATATTCGACATCGGCATACCAGTATTTATTTTGGGCGTAATTGGTGACGATAGCGATTCTAACATAGGAATCCGTCTTGTAGTGTATGCAGAAGCCTCCCCATGCACTGATGTCTGCCGGTTCCTGGTTCGAACTGACGGTATTAAAGCCTATAGATGCAACGTCAGCCAAGTCAGTGAGTCCGTCCTCAGTCTTCACGTAGGCAGTAAGCTTGTGATGCTTGTTCACCATGGACGGGATGGCATTTCCGTTATCATCTGCTTCCACATCGTCCGGTAAGATCATGTGATAATCGCCGTTTCCCGTTGCGGAATTGACCCAATTTCCGCCAGCCGTGGCATTCTTGATGCCTGCATCCACGTGGTCTCCGTCAACTGCACCATTCCACAAGAAACTCGTTCCGGACTTGTAATCGGAAGTCGTTGTCGGTGTTACATCCTTGTTTTCGCCAATATCCCTGACTGCACTATCTTCCGGCAAAAGGTAGCTAATGCGTCTAATTCTGAACTGGGTTCCAGACTTGTTTTCCTTTACGAATTTCATGCGGACGGTCGTCAGCTTCTTAAGGACTGCATCGGAATTCTGCAGGTTTTCGAATTCGACGCACTTTGTTTCCAGGTCATCATTCTTTGCAAAGGTCGTTTTGAGGGATTTTTCTTTGCTTACAAGAGATATCTCGATATCCATTTCCGATTCATATTCTAGGCATAAGCCCTTCCATTTGGTCGTTACGTCTGCCGAATGAATCACTTCTTTACCCTTTTCGGTAGATTTACCTGCAACGAGGAACTGAATGCCGACATCAGGATTCGAACTGGAATTTTCGAAAACGACATTGCCATAAAGGCCTTCATTGTATTCGATTATTTCATCCAAGGATGAAAATTTATTAGAATGATCCAATTCAACGTAGGCTTCGGAAGAATCCCCGAATAGAGACAACTCGCCGGAGGTTCCCTCGTCGCCTTCTTCAAAGCCGGTCTTTACGTGGTCTTCGCCGTCTTTACCAATCCACATATCCCAGCGGACATAGGGTTCAAATCGTTGAATGTCAAATTCACCCGATGCACCGGATTTGCCAACAAAGACAATCTGTACGGAATTAACTTTCTTGGCGAAGGAATCGTCGCCTACGTCGGATTTTTTCTTCTTGAATTCCTTCCAGGAGACGCATTGAGTTTCTTGCCCGTTCTTCTTCTTATTGAAGCTTGCGTAGGGCAAATCCTTATCAATAGAAGAGCTTTCGTATTTTTCATCATCCAAGCGCACTTCTACGTTTAATTCAGAGGAGTAAGCGATGCACAAACCGCCGCTGGATTCAGAGAGGTCGACAGGAGACCCTTCCTCATCTGTTGCGTCAAAGAAGATGCCTGCGCGACTTAAGTCATTCCCGCTTGTTTTCGCAAGAGCGACGCGGCCAGCCAAGGTCTTCTTGTTGGGATCCAGCTTAATATCGGAACCGTCCATGACGTTCCATGCGCTAAGATCAGAAATCTGGTCCCAAAAAGCGTTTTTTTCTTCGGTTGTACCGAAATTTTGAGAAGCTACGGTATCATTAGAACACGCAGTCAAAGACAGGGCGCCTAATAAACCCAAGCAAAGAACGTTTGTTTTCATATACGTATTCATGTTAACCCCTTTGTTTTTGTTGTGTATTTTTAGTCAATGGAAACATCTGTAAGTTCAATCGATAAACTTGACATGGTTCCTTACTCATGTTGGCAATAGCCACAATCTTTCTTCGGCAGGACTCCAGTTCCCGCACAATCTGTTCGTAGGCCTCGCGGTCGATTCCCATGGTTATACCAGAAATATCGCGATCCTGCGGATCAAACTCGTCAATAGACTTCTGTGCAAAGCCGGCCATTTCGCGGTGCATGGAGCGTACCACCAAAGGCATCACATCGGAATTGCCGACCAAAGCCTTTTCCGTCTGCACATAGACATTCTTGGACTTGCGCTGCAAAATACCGACGCTCACCATAAAGTCGAGCGACTTGCGAACTTCATCTGCGGTGACAGGCTGCCAGCACATTTCGGCAATAGCCTCGGGTGTGGCTCCCGGCATCATGGCGACCAGTTCGCGTAAAACCGGATTTTTCCAGGATTCAAAATAGGTGAATGCATCTCCGTCTACGACTCGAATCTTGTTTGCCTGCGCAATGTCCTTCATGCTGGCGAAAGCATTCTTTTTTGTCTCGTCATCTTTTGCCTGGTTATACCGCACCAGATGGCGGAAATAGGCGCTTTCGAAGCCGCCCAGGTTCATGGCAGATGAGACTCTTTCTATTCCTAGTTCGCTGAGGCTGCTTTTTCCTTCGCATACCAGCTTTAGGTACGTTGGCGACGTGAAGCCTGCAAGCCGGGCGAATTCACGCCATGTGAATGAGCAGGTTTTCTTACGCTCATCGTAGAAATCCTGCATGCATCGTCGATAATCTTTATATTCAGTTAAAGGTTTCATATAACCACCCAAAAAAGAACAGTTCGGAAGCATTTCCGCTTGTTCGACTTTAATATAACAAATTTTGTATCATGAGACAAGTATTTTATGATACAAAATTATTTTTTTTTGAAAAAAGTCTGTAGCTAGGGTAGGGATGGGGTGTTCCGGACAAAAAAAGACTTGTTTTATGGTCGCAGGTTTATTTCGAAAGACGTTCTTGTTGCAGGGCTTCGACTTCTGATTGAATTTCAGCAATCATTGCGTCAGAAAGTCCCTTTTTACGAAGGACGGTCGCCGTATCAGCTTTGTTCTGAACAAGCTTGTCTTCTGCTTCCTGATGAGCCTCCGCCATTTTCCGTTGTGCCGCGGCGACTTCCCGATCCGCTGCAGCAAGTTTCTGACGGAATACGTCACCGGCGCTCACAAAGCCGTACTTCTGTCCTACACTTTTGAATGCCTTTTCCAACTCCTTCAGATAGTCTTCATCGACGTACTCTTTTAAATATACATTAGTTTATCTCCTGATTGCAAAATGAAAAAAAAACTTCTGTGAACCGTTTTTTCCCGCTTTCTTGAACAGGTTCTCACTTGCTTTTCAATTAAAATTCTAAATTTCCCCGCGTAAAACTCAAATACAGGAACCCTTATGGAAAACATTACGCAGATTTGGAAAAAGATCCAGTCCCCGGAATTCAACCCCGCAACAGACATGGGTCTGGTCGAACAGGTGAAACAGGTCGCCCTGACCTCTCAGGAAAGTGCCAAGGTAAGCTTCGGTACGTCCGGCTGGCGCGGCGAAATCGGTTCCGAATTCACCCTTCGCAATCTGCAGGTTGTGGGTGCCGCTATTGTGCGCCTCTATAAGGAAGCGACTCCTGAACTTTTCGCAGCTCTCGGCGTGAAGGACTTTGCCGAACTCCAGAAGCGCGGCGTGGTCGTGGGTCACGACAACCGCTTGCTCGGTCACGAATTCTGCGAAGCTGT
>JAFZOV010000129.1 GCA_017550445.1 Fibrobacter sp. | reverse complement strand
TATTCCGCTTGAACTATTCCGCTTCGATTGGCACGAAGGCGTTCTTGCTGTCAAAGCCTTCAGGCAAATCCCAGTCATCATCCTTCGGCATGGCGGCGGCCTTCGGCTGGGCCGGTTGTGCAGGCTGAGTCGGAACAACGGGCTGTGCGGTAGGCTGCTCGGCGCTGGGGGCTGCTTGTACGATTGCTGTTTCTGTGCCGGGTGTCGCGGCGGCCTGTGACGCAGAATCGGCGGCAGCAGGCTCTGCAGGGGCGGCCACGGGCATGGGGAGGCTTACCATGATGCCGTTCTCGGCAGCCGTTTCTGCGGCAGCGGCATGAACCTGCGGCGGCGTGAATCCCGGAACTTCAATCCACGGGAGCGGGCGGCCCTGCTCGGCTCCGGCGCCTGCCATGATGCTTCCCGTCATGGGGTCCACAGTCAGCTGGCCGCGTTCGTTGGGGAGCACCAGCGGAACTTCGCCCGCGGCAAGCATCGAAATATCGAGGAAGTCAATCTTTTCGGGCAGGCCCAGAATCTTGATTTCTTTCTTCGCAAAGTCGGCCCATTGTGGCAAGCCGCCGCTCGCGCCTGCGATACGGGTGCGCCCGGATTTCAGCGGCTTGTTGTCGTCAAAGCCCACATAGCTACCGATGGCCACCACGGAGTCCGTAGAAATGCCGTTCTTTTCGTTCACGTAGGTGGGAAGAGCACCAAGGAATGCCACGTTGCGATAGTCGTTGGTAGTGCCGGTCTTACCGAGGGCGGGGTAGCGCAGCGTAATGGCGCTATCCGGCGAGGTCACCGTAATGTGCGTGTACTGGCTACGGGCTGTACCGTTCACGAACACGGAGTGCAACATCACCGCCATCTGCGAGGTAATGGTGTCGCCAATAATCACCTTGCTTTCGCTCTTGTTCCTGAATATCACCTTGCCGTCGCGGTTCTTGATTTCCTTGATAAAGCAGGGGTCGGTCCAGTCGCCGTCCAGGCACTTGAATACCTTGCCGGTTAAAAGCGTCTGGTAGGCGGTAGAAATTTCTGCAAGCGTAATGTCGTTTACGCCGAGCGGCATGCTGAACACTTTCTGCAACTTCTGCTTGATGCCGATTTCCTTGGCAAAGCGGGCATATTCGGCAAAGGCCAAGGAACGTCTGTAGTCGGGCCAGTAGCGCAGGTGTTCTGCATCCAGGTAATCCGCTTCGCTGTCCACCGGCTCGATCATGGTCGAAAGGCGCTTCATGTCGGCAAGCGTAAAGTGGTTGTGCAATACCACCGAATCAAGAGGGGGCAATTCCACAGTTGGGTCCAGCTCCTGGGCCTGACGGTTGCGCAAGATTTCGGAATACCGCTTGTAGTTGTGGTTGATAAATCCGATGATTTTTGCGTCCTTTTTCGATTGCTTGAGGGCGATATCGTTAAAGGTGCCGTAACGCAGGTTCATGACATCCCGGGCCTTGTCGTCCTTGCCTTCCAGGCGGTAGCGCTCGGCCAGTGCGTCGCGGGCCTTGGTGAATTCGATTTCCCGCTTAGTGTCTTCCTTGAGAATCAGGCCGAACTTGTCGCGGAGTCGTTCAAAGAACTTCTTGGTTTCTTCTTCATCGTAGCGGGCCATGTCATTGACGGCGGCGATTTCGTTGAATTCATCCTGCGAAAGCTTGTCCAGCAGGTGTTCCAACAGCCAGATGCTGGCGATGTTTTCGGAACGGGTGGCGGACCAGGCGATGCTTACGACGTCGCCCTTGTTCTTGTGGTCCGGTCGCGGGAAGTAGAACTGGTTGGTGAACTGGAACACGTTGAAGTCGTTTTCCAGCATGTCCAGGTAGTTCCAGTGGTACTTGAGGGCGAGTGCATAAAGAATGGGCTTCCAGCTGGAACCCAGCTGGCGCACGGCCTTGAAGCTACGGTCGAATCCGGTGTTGTGGAAACCGCCCTGGCTGGCAACCACCTTTCCGTTCTGGATGGCAAAGAGGCCGCCTTGCAGTACGGGTTCCGTTTCAATCTGGCAGGGGGCAAAACCGTCTACGGTCTTGTCGTCCATCACGCTCACCAAGAGGATGGCTCCCTTCTTGAGTTGCGGTGCCAAAATCTTGTTCACGTCACCGCCGGCCTTTTTCGCGAAGTCCTTCACGGCGGCTTCGGAGACCATGCCCTTGAGCTGCCCGAAACTGAGCGTCAATGATTTCAGGCTTCCCTTGTCGTCAACCATGATGCTGTCGACGGTGCCGTACAGGTAATCGCCCTTGCGGGCGGTCTGGGCGCGGTTAGCGAACTGGGCCTTGGGCAAAACGAAACCGCCCAGTTGCATCTGGAGCCCGCTGATGTTTGCCTGCAGGGCAGTCTTTGCGGCGTCCTGGCTGCGGGCGTCAAGGGTGGTGGTAATGGAAAGCTGGGCCTTGCGCCAGTCCTCGATTCCCTCGGCTTCAAACTTTTTCTGGAAGAATTCTCCGTCCAGCTTTTCTTCGATGCGGTCCAGCATGGTGCTTACGCTAAAGCGGAAGTTGCCGTGGTTGAATTCCAGCGGCTTGGCCAGCGCCTCGCTCATGTCTTCTTCGGAGATGTAGTTCTCTTCGACCATGCGGCCAAGCACATATTCTAGGCGTTCCTTGCCGCGGGCTAAAGCTTTTTCGCGGCGCTCGGCGTTACGCTGAATGAAGGGGTCGTAGTTGAAGGGGCCCTTCACCGAGCCTGCGATAAAGGCGCATTCGGCAAGTGTCAGGTCCTTCAGTTCCTTGTTGAAGAAGTACTGGGCGGCAATGGCCACGCCCTTGCCGGTACCTGAAACGTGGAACTGGTTCAGGTAGAATTCCAGGATGTCTTCTTTGCTAAAGTGCTTTTCCATGCGGAGCGCGTTGATGAGCTCCTTGCCCTTTTCCTTGATGCTTCTTTCTTCGCGGCCAAAGATGTTCTTCACGGTCTGCTGGGTCAGCGTAGAACCGCCCTGGCGCATGTGCCCGCTCTTGATGTTCGAAATCATGGCGCGGGTAAAGCCGTAAATGCTGAAGCCGGAGTGGTTCCAGTAGCCTGCGTCTTCGGCGGCAATCAATGCGTTCACGATATTTGCCGGAATGTCGCCATAGGGGACGTACACGCGGTGGTTTGCGTCGAAGAAGGCTCCCAGAAGCTCTTCGCCGTCATTATAATAGACGCGGGTTTCGCCCGAAAGCACCTGCAGAATGGTGGATCGGTTGAACTGGTTGTCCGGATCCTGGGTAGGCAGGATCTTGAACACCACGATGTAGGCGGGAATGCAGCAAATGAGTCCGACCAGCGCAAATGCGGCCGCGATTTTTAGCACTTTGGATAAGAAACGCATACTAAAAATTTAGAAAAATTGCTTTTTTGCTCCGTGTAATGTAAAAAAAAGTGCCTTTGTGGGGCTAAATTTGGCAATTTTGGGCCGATACCCTTGAAATTTTACCGAATTTTATCTAAAATTTGTGTCCCCAAGATGGGAAGATGGCCGAGCTGGCCGAAGGCGCGTCCCTGCTAAGGACGTATAGGACTTAATCCTATCGCGAGTTCGAATCTCGCTCTTCCCGCTGCAAAGACCCTCTGGTTCGCCAGAGGGTCTTTTGCTTTCTTAAAGTCAGGGGTGGTCACGAATAAGCTCCTTTAGGTGTATTCAAATCGTATTCAAATTTTTGAAATTTGAAAAATTATCCTAAAAACCTTGTTAAAATGTGCAAAAAATCACTTTTTGTATCAAAAATGTTGACGCTACAGCTGCGGTTGTATAGATTTACACCTATGGCTCCTATCTTGCAATATCAAGATTTTCGTCGTTATTTACAGGACTTTTACGACTGGAAAAAGCGCGCGTCGACGTTTTCGTGGCGTGATTATTCGAAAATGGCGGGCTTTATTTCGCCGGTATTCATGAAGCAAGTATGCGAAGGTAAGGCAAACCTCGGAAAGAAGGCGACCGTCAAGGTGGCGGACGCGTTTAACTTTACGGGTATTGAGCGCGACTATTTTTTCAACTTGGTTATGTTTGCGCAAGCAAAGACCGATGACAAGAAACATTTCGCTTATGCCGAAATGCAGTCTATCGCGAGGGCGAGCAAGGTGAACCTTGTCGGGGCCGAGGCGTATAAATATTACGATTCTTGGGTACACCCGGTAGTGCGTGAATTGGCGCCTGCCATGCCGGGAGCAGTCCCGAAAGAAATCGCGGGCAAGTGCATTCATGATGTTTCTGCGAAAGAGGTAAAGGATTCCATCGATTTTCAAGTCCATGCGGGAATCCTCAAAAAGACAGATGACGGCAAGTACTTGCAGACGGACAAGTTGCTTGGCGGTGATACTCAGTCCATGTCTTTGGCCGTGCGTTCCATGAACAGGCAGATGGCGACATTTGCGGTCGATGCGATTGACCGCTTTGCCGCAGATGAACGCTATGTCGCGGGTGTTACCATGGGCGTTTCTAATGATGCCTTTGCAAAAGTTGTCGAAGTCCTGAAAAAGTGCCGCGAGCAGGTTCTAGAAATTGTTGCGAACGATGACAAGGTAGATCAGGTGTTACGCCTGAATTTGCAACTGTTCCCGTTGACTCAGAAAATAGAAGGTGCAGACGATGAAAAGTAAAATGTTTGGAAATGTTGCGCTTTTGCTTGCCTTAAGCATCCTTTGGGGCGTTATTGCCTGTTCCGAAAAATCTACAGCGGGTGCAACTGTAGATGATAATTCTGTGGCAGAGATTTCTGCCGATGAAAAGCTGATTCTAGAACATCGTGTAGACTCTATCAAAAACTTTATTGATGCGATACCTGCAGATATCGACGATTACGAAATTGATTCTACCAGGTTCTGGTTCGAAATTAGGTTCGGCGGCGAACATGAAAACTTTTTCGCTTACGAAGAAGATAACCCTTATTCTTATTGCGATGTCCGTATATATCCATCGGAATATGGGGTAAAGGCGATAGGGTATATTCCGAATGGAATTGCTGGCTATGTTCAAACATTCTTCCTTACGGCTGATAGCGAAGGTGTTGCCTACCACGAAAAGCTAGATGGATCCTACTATGACGAGTATTCCTGCGAAAAATATTATGCTGATTTTGAGAAAAACTGCAATGCAGAAGGCTGGACGTTGTCCCGCCACTTGGTAAAATGTCAAGAATCCCCAGAATTGCATTTGACCTGTTCGTCTTCTGGAGAACGTTTAACGGAAAGTCCAAAAGCTGTTTTGGAACGCTATGCAGAAAAAATGAAAAACTGGTACTTGGAGAATCGGTAAAATGAAAGTGATGCCACTTGTTAGATTCATTGGTCCAATTTTTTTGTTAGCCTTTTTCCTGTCGTCTTGCGGAGACGATGGTTCTGGCGTGTCTAATTCGGTGACAGTCGAAGAGTCGTCAAGTTCCGCAGAGTCATCCAATTCGGAAAAAAAAGACATTTCTTCAAGTTCGATTAAAACGGAGGAATCCTCTAGTTCTGTGAAAACGGAAGAATCATCGAGCTCTAAAGACCTTGATAAATCGTCCAGCTCGATAAAGAACGAAAGTTCCTCTAGTTCAACTAAAACAGATGAATCATCGAGTTCAAAAACACCAGATGAGTCGTCTAGTTCTGACAAACCCGTAGAATCTAGCAGCAGCGAAACGAAACTGGTGGAATCGTCCTCGTCGGTAGAAAGCTCATCTAGCGTAAAACCTACAGAATCCTCGTCGTCGGAAGAGAGCTCATCGAGCGAAGGCAAGTCTTCCTCATCGGTGGAGAGTTCATCCAGCGAAAGTAAGTCATCTTCATCTTCGACGAAACAGAGTTCTTCAAGCGAAAAGCTTGATGATTCTTCATCTTCGACGAAACAGAGCTCTTCGAGCGCCGTTGAAGCAACTTCAAGCAGTCTTGCAACTATCGGTGTTTGCAAAACGGAGTTAGAAGATCACTGTACTTACGGTTCTTTATATGATGAACGAGACGGACAAACTTACAAAACCGTGAAAATAGGTGAACAATGGTGGATGGCTGAAAATTTGAAATTTGAGGATGCTGATTCAACACGCTTAAAATGCCAAAATGACAACCCAAACAATTGTGTCACCTATGGATATTTGTACAATAGGGAAGCTGCGACGAATGCTTGCCCCAATGAATGGAGGTTGCCAAATAAATCTGACTTATCTGAGCTAAGAAGTTATATTAATAAATACAGAGGAAACCTGACGCAAGGTCAAGCTTTAAGGTCAAAAGATGGTTGGGATAAAACGGGAGTCGGAGAAGGCGCCGATTTATTTGGTCTTAATATAATGCCTGGTGGCGGATGGTATGACAATATTTATAAGTTTGCAAATACTACTAAGAAAGCTCTTTTTTGGCAGAGCGATTCTACGGAAGTATCATCATCTATGAAATATTGTTATATGGAGGTTCAATCCTATTTATGTGAGGGTTGTGGTATTGTCAGTGGTGACGATTTTATAATAGGTTTTAGAAACGGAAATTATATGGTACAATGTGACAGAGGAATGTACTTATATATTCGTTGCATAAAGAATTAAAAGAAGATCCTATGCTCAAATTCAATTTTTTGGCCTGATGTTTACAAAGAACAGGGCCACTGGTTGCCGACGTTGAAATGGGCCGAAGATTTTAAAACAACAATTTATTGAGGATAAGTAAGATGACCTCCCAGATCCGCCCCTCCCGTCCGAGCCGTTTCTCGGCTTTCAAGGCAATCATTCTCTGCCTGCTGGCAGGGGCTACGTGCATGTCGTTTGTTGGGTGTGGTGGGTGTCATACCTTCGCCTAATCCTATCTTTCTTTGATTTGACATTTATAAATAACAATGCTTTAAAATACAAGGAGCTAACTATGAAAAAAATGTTTGTTGCACTTAGCGTGGCATTGGCCTCTTTGATGGCTTGCTCTGAATCGTCCAGTTCTGGCGGGGGAGCGACGCAGCCTTGTGCAGATGCATCTTGTGCAAATTTGCCACAGAACCCGAATGATCCTTTTGATAATTCGCAGGTTTCAAACGCTTCAAAATGTGATTTGGCAACTCAGAAGCTTCCTGCATCTTCTCTCGCTTGGCAGCCGACTTTCAGTGGTGTTTGTGAAGCCCAACAACAAATTGCCTTGGACGAAATGCTGAAGTTTGATACATTGCTGATTGCAGCGGGCTTTCAAAAAGAGGAACTGGTTCAGGAATCTTATCGTTATGTAAGAGAGACTCCAGATTATACAACGCTTGTTGCCGTTAATGACACGTTGGCCTTTACCTATATGATGGGAACATTTGTCGGTAATTTCCATTCGGTTACAAGTCCATTGGACGAAAAAGTCTTGCAGGAGAGGTTTGTAACACCCGCTTGTCCGGTTCTGTTGCCGCCTGACGCTTTAGCATCAGATATCTGGGCTGGAGCCGATTTGTGTACAATATCTAATAAGAATGGATTTGTGTATATGAGCTCGTTAATGACATCCAAATCTTTGAATGTGGTTAAAAATGATTTGGCTAAGTATGGTTGGTCTTGCATAGGAACGGCTTCCGTTACTTGTTCTGCAACATATGACTCCCAGAATTATACACTGAGTTTTACATATGCTTCTTCAAGTATGGGAGCGAATCTTGAAGAACTGAAGCTTATGTGGACTCACTAATCTCCTCTTTTTTTGTATATTATTTCCTGACAGGCACTGGTAGCGGATTTCCGTCTACAAGCCAAGTTCGACTAGAAAAGCCGACTTTTGTTATATCCCCAATGGAAATTGGGAGTTTTATATATCAAAAGACGGCTTTTTTTGTTTTTTTTACTCTTGACGCTGTATCAAAAAGGAGATACATTTGGGATGAAGGAATATGTCGCCTATGAAGGCCCATGCTTTACCATAGAATGGTTCTATAACGAACAAGGAGAAAGCCAAGCTTTAGAATATTTTAATGGATTGAGTGATGTTCAGAAGCGCAAAGTGCTGATGCTCTTTAAGCGGATTGGCGATTTTGGAAGGATTTCGGATATTACGAAATTCAGGAACGAGGGCGACAAGATATTCGCGTTCAAGCCACAGCCGGACCGATTTTTGTCCTTCTTCTATACGGGTAAGAAAATCATCGTGACTAACGCTTTTCGCAAAAAGTCGCAGAAATTGCCAGAAGAAGAAAAAGAACGGGCTCAACTTGCCATGCAAAACTACAACGAACGGATTTTAAAGGACGAATACTATGAAAAAGACTAAATCGACTTTTGAAAGGATCATGGAAGACCCGAAACAGAAAGAGTCGTTTGAAAAGGAATACGCGAACTTTTTGCTGTCAGAACTTCTGCTGGATGCAATGTCCGAGCAGGATATTAGTGTGCGTGCCTTGTCAAAGGCGTCGGGCATTTCGACCTCGGTGATTCAGAACCTGCGCGCCATGCAGCCCGTAAACATCACGCTGAAAACGCTGAATGCCCTGCTTTCCTCTCTAGGCTATGAACTTGTCGCCCGGAAAGGCCGCCGTTGCGTAAGTCTGACCAAGCAATCTGCGTAAGGGAAAATCCTCCCTTAACACAAAAAGTCCTATGAAAAATGTAATTGCAGTTGCAAAAGTCCTATGACTTTTGTGTATTAAGGGTATGGAACGCGAGTTTTTCAAGGATTTGCCCCTAAAAATCCGAAAAAAAGACCTCTTTTGGTCATTTTTTACTTGATTTTTCTATTTTCAGAATGGATATTATAGGAAAAGATTTTTCAAGGAGCTTAAAATGAAAGCATCAAGTTTTTTTGTTGGCCTTGCTGTAGGAGCCGCCGCTGCGATTGCCGCATCCAAGAAAATCAAGGCTCTTTGTGCCGACGAAGATGATTCCTGCGACAACGATGCCGCACTCAAGGATGCAGAAGATACTGTCCAGAGCCTCCGCAACTCTGCCGACAGCCTGTTGAATGACCTTAAGACCCAGACCGAAGCCAAGCAGACCTATGCCGCCCAGTGTGAAGATCTTAAGGACCAGCTTGCAAAGAAAGACGCCGAAATCAATAACCTGAAGAATGTCTGCGACAAGCAGGCTGGCGAGATCAGCAAGCTTGAAGCAGTACAGTCTGCTAAGGCTTAATCGGCGTTAGATCAGTCTTAGGCCGGCTCGAACATATCGATACGGACCTTATGCTTGCCGCCCATGAATTCCGTTTCAAGGAATTTCTGGGCGATTTGTTCACAAAGCTCGTAAGAGATAATGCGTGCGCCCATGCAGAGCACGTTGGCGTTGTTGTGGAGTCTGGTGAATTCGCTGGACTTCAGGTCGCCGCAGACGGCGGCACGGATTCCCTTGCGCTTGTTTGCAGCCATGCTCATTCCAATACCGGTGCCGCAAATGAGGATGCCGCAGTCCGCTTCCTTGGAAACCACTTTGTCGCAGACCTTGTTGGCGTAAATCGGATAGTCGCAGGAGTCGGTGGTGTCCGTACCCATGTTGAGAACGGTGTAGCCTTGCTTTTGGAGATATTCCTTAAGCTTTTCCTTGTATTCGACGGCGGCGTGGTCACAGCCGATAGCGATGGTTTTGAACATATGGAATCCTTTTTTACGAATTGAAAAGGTCTTCTTCGCTGAACTTCATTAGGGACTTGCAAAGGGGAATGTCCTCTTTGCGGGTGATCTTTATGTTGTTCGTGAAGCCCTTGGAAAAATAAATGCGCTTGCCGTAATAGATGGCAACCAGGTCTGCGTAAATAAAGTCGTGCTTGTTGTCGCGTTCGGCCAAATCGTAAAGTTCACGGATGAACTTGTAGTTGTATGCCTGCGGCGTCTGCACGCGCATAATGGAGCTGCGGTCCAGTTCCTTGTCTCCGCTCTTGCCGTCTTCGGTAAAGAGCACTGTTTCGTGGCAAGGAATCGCAAGGGAGGCGTTGCCTTTCTCGTGCGAGACGCGCAACATTTCGTTGATGGCTGCTTGCGGAAGAATCGGACGTGCAGCGTCGTGAATAATCACCTGGTCGTTGTCTTCAAGCTTGTCCTTGAGGAAGAAAATGCCGTTCCTGGTGGAGTCGTGAGAGGTTTCGCCCCCGGCGACAACCCATTTCACCTTGGTAATCTTGTATTCTTCCAGGATTTCCTTCAGGTGGTCAATCCAGTCTTCTACGCATACAATGAGGATGCCGTCGATGTTTTCGTTACGCTGGAAGTTTTCGAGCGTGTAGACAATGACGGGCTTGTCGTTCAAAGAGAGAAACTGCTTGGGCATTGCGCCGCCCATGCGTTTCCCGACTCCACCTGCAAGAATAATGGCGATATGCTTCATACTATGCACCTTCGGGAACGTCGATCTGGACGAGTTCCTTCATGAACAGTTCCATGTACTTCTTGTCCCAGATGGTAACGCGCAGGAAGCCCGCAGAATCGCCCTTGCCGCAGAAAATAAGAATGCCGCGGTTCTTGAGTTCGTCGGTAATGTATTCGGCGGTTCTGTACTTCGGCGTGATGCAGATGAAGCAGCCTTCGGTTGGAATGAAGGAGTAGCCCGTTTCCTTAAGGGCGTCGAGCAAGCATTTCTTGCCCGCTTCAAACTTTTCGGTGAGTTCGCTTACCACGCGGTCGTAGTTTGCGACCATTTCTTCGGCAACGGCGAGTGCCACGGCGTTCACCGTGTAGTGCGGCTTGTAGTTGCGGATGTACTGCACGTTCTGGGCGTTCGAAATCACGACACCGACGCGGAGACCCGGCATCGAAAGCATCTTCGAGAAGGTGCGGAGAATGACCATATTGTCGTATTCCTTCAACAGGTCCAGTGCCGTTTCCTTGTGGAACAGGTAGTATGCTTCGTCAATGATTACAAGGGCGTTGTTAGCCTTGGCCTTGTCGAGCACCTTGCGGATTTCAGTGAGCGTGTAGGCGTTACCGATAGGCATGTTCGGGTTCACGATAGACACGAGGCTCGTATTTTCGTTGATTTCGGCAAGGAGCTTCTCGATGTCGAAGGTGTAGTCCTTTTCGTAGTGGACAAACTTGGTGTTCATGCCCTGCATGTCGGCATAAACCTTGTACATTCCAAAAGTCGGGGTCACGCAGACGAGGTTTTTGCCCGGTTCGCCGAACACCTTGATGGCGTAACCCATGGCAACGACGCTTCCGTCGGTGAGCGCAATGTTGTCGGCGGTGAGGCCGATGACCTTAGCGTATTCGGCGGTGAGCTTGGATTCTTCGGGGTAGATAGACAAGTATTCCGGCGTCACCTTGGCCATTGCCTTGTCGAACAGCCACTGCGGAATTCCATCCGGGTTTTCATTCTGGTCCAGTCTTACATATTTGCCGCGGCCTTCGGGTTGGTTGGTGCGGAGAAAACTCTTGATGATGGGATTAACGTAGTACATTTAAACTCCTTGACGAATTATCATGCAATATAGTTAATTCATCGAAAGTTATCCACGGATTGGCCGGTTTGCCC
Source organism: Fibrobacter sp. (assembly GCA_017550445.1). The sequence continues at coordinate 20,198 of JAFZOV010000129.1, read as the reverse complement.
GACGAATAAATCTATATTTGGACAATCATGGGTAATTTAGAGACTGACAGTAAGTTCTTGAAAAAGGCGATGATCGTAAACATCGTGGGGACAATCCTCAAAGTTTGTGGTCCGCTATTGACTTTTGTGATGGCGCGTATTTTTGGCGCCGCAGAATTTGGAATCTTTGTTTCGGCGCAGACGCTCCTTTTGACAATCGCTCACTCGGCAACGCTCGGACTCGATAAGGGCCTGTACTGGTATTTGCCGCAGAACAAGCTGTGCGGTCGCAAAGCCTACGACGGTATCATGGAGTCGTTCTGGATTTCGGCAGCCATTGCCCTGTTCTGCACGGCGGTCATCTTTGTAGGGTCCTTTACGCCTTACATTTCCAAGGAATTGCCCTGGTACGCACTCTCGCTTTTGTTCTATGTCGGCTGCTATGTTTTCAGTACCGCTTCCGAAGGAAATCGCCGCCCGCAGAATGCAGTGTTCGTGAATTCCTTTTTAACGGTCACGCTCGCCCCGGCAGTATCAATCGTTCTTTATTTCTTGGGTATTCCCCATGCGCTTCCGTTGGGCCTTGTGGCTGGGCAAGGCGTGGGTTTCTGCGTCCATTTTGTCTTGATTCATAGGCAGTTCCCCGAAATGCCGTTCCGTCCGGGGAAAACGGTATCGGGCACCCTCTTGAAGTATTCTTTGCCGCTTGGTTTTGGTGAGTTCGTGTCTGCGTTCCTGACGCGTTCAAGCCTTTGGCTGGTGATGCTTTTCCTGGGCCCCGAAAAGGCTGGCGCCTACGGTATCATGGTCACGATTTCGAACGCTCTCCAGACTATCCGCGTGGGCTTTACGCCTATCCTTACGCCCGTGGTTGCCGGGATGGACAAGAGCAGGCTTCATACCGATTTGAAACCTGTGTACAGCTACTGCGTTTTCATGGTGACGTTTATCCAGTTGCTCATCGGCTTTTTCATTGTGCTTTTCCCGGACTTGATTTTGGGTATTGCTGGTAAGGACTTTATTGTTCAGCCGGAAACCTTGGGTATTCTTTTGCTTGTCCATTTGGTGGCCGGTTTTGGCGGTATGTCTATCGTGGTGCTGAACGGCATGGGCAAAAGTCTCTATTCGCTTATCATCGATATTATATCGCTTGCTGTGGCGCTGGTTTCCGGATATTTCCTGATTCCTGCGTTCGGGCTTGTTGGGGCCGCGCTTTCTATGCTGACATACAACATTGTGGCCATTGTCTGCAACAATATTTATGTCTTCAAGTTGGAACTTCAACCCTACTCGATTCGCCTTTTACCGCAGGCGCTTTGGATTATGGGCTTGATTGCATTTTATATCGTCATCAATAAGGGTTCTTTTACTCTTGAGTTTTGGCAGAAAGCGGTCGCATACGTGGTGATTTTGGGGCTACTTGGGCTCTATTGGAAAATCGCGAAGAAAAAGCTGGATAACGACCGCAAGCAGGCAGGAGATGCAAAATGAAAAAGATTGAACGTACAGAGTGCCGCGAAATACAGATGTGCATTCTAGATGAAATCGCTCGAATCTGCAACGAAAACGGGCTGCACTATTACATGGCCTGCGGAACGCTTTTAGGTGCGGTTCGCCACAAGGGCTATATTCCCTGGGATGATGATGTCGATATCATTGTCATGCGCGATGACTACGACAAACTGATAGCCCTGCTGAAGGACAAAAGCGTCAAGAAGCCGGAGTGGCTGGAAGTGTACGACGACACCCGCGATGATTATTTCTACCCCTTCGCCAAGGTAACGGACAACAGAACGCTGATTAAGATGGATAGGCATGTTGGTGACAGCGGCCTTTGGGTGGATGTTTTCCCATACGACGGTTTGCCTTCTTCGATGGCGTTTGCAAAGGTCTACACCCAGATTGGCGCGCTGATTCGAGTGATTTGCCTTGCGATGGATACAGATTTTTCGTCAAAGACCTTGGATACATGGAACCTTATTTACAAGAGGTTCTTTAACGCGCTGACTTATGTAATTGGGCGTAAGCGTTTTTGCCGTTTTGTGGAATGGTTCCATCACCGTTATGACATCAAGAAGTCTAAGTACATAACAAGCCTTTTCTTTGACAATCGCGTCGATACGGTTCTTGATAAAGAAATGTTGCTGCCGCAGACGGTCCTTAAGTTCGAAAATCGCGAGTATACGAGTTTTGCCAATTACGATTATCTGCTCAAGCGGATGTATGGCGACTATATGAAACTCCCGCCCGAAGAAAAGCGAATCACGCATGATTTCTTTGCCTGGAGAAAGGAGTAGGTTGTTTATGGTGAAGTACCTTTTTGTTCTGACGAGCTCCCCGAAGGATTTTTTCTGCGAACAGACGCTGGTGGCAATCGCCTCTTTGCGCGTGCATAACCCGGGCGCATTCGTGACGCTCTTGACTGACGATAAGACTGCGGCGACACTCACGGGTCCGCGTGCGGCTCTCAAGGACGCTGTCGATGAACTCAAGGTACTGACCCTCGACGAAAAGTTCACGCCCATGCTCCGTTCGCGCTACCTCAAGACGGTGATGCGCAACGTGATTGACGGCGACTTCTTGTATATGGATTCCGACATCGCGATTGTGGGCGACCTTTCGATTCCCGAAGAATGGAAGGGTGGCATTTACGCGGTGCTCGATTTCCACACGAATCTTTCCAAAGCCATCAACCGCAAGAAGGTGTTGAACAACGCCAAGATGATGGGCTTCTCGCCGATTCTGAACGACGAAATATTCAACGGGGGCGTGATGTTTGCGGCAGACACTCCCGAAGCCCGCAAGTTCTTTGAAACCTGGCATGAACTGTGGCTCTATTGCGTGTCCAAGAACTTCCCCTACGATATGGCAAGCCTTGCCGAGACGAACTTCAAGTTCGGCTACATCACGCAGAAAATGCCCGGCGGATGGAACTGTCAGCTGGCCTACGGCAACCGCTTCTTGCCCACGGCAAAGGTACTGCATTTCTTCGGCTCGCGAATCATCGACACTTGCGGCCACAAGGTGCCTGCGAGCATGGACCTGTTCTTGCCCAAGATTTTGCGCAAGGATTTCTACACCAATCTGAAGAATATTCCGGTGAAGGTCTACGCCGACAAGAGCATTACCATCAACGAATACTATGACGACGTGATTGCTCACGCGAAGGAAGAATTTGAATTCCAGACGCGCAAGGTAGGAGCCGCTGGCGCCTACATTATCCGCAGCTACGCATTTGCCAAGTCGCTTGCCTGGCTCTATAAGCATCTGCCGATTCTTGTAAAGCCGCTGCACGTTTTGGGCGCTATTATCGGCAAATAAGCGCTATTTATTCAGCAATTCTTTAAAAAGACGAGTCCAGTTGTCCCCGATTTTGTCGGGAGTAAAGTCATGGGAACGCTTCCATCCGTTTTCTTGGACAAGCTTGCGGTATTCTTCGTCTTCAATCATTCTTGAAAGCGCGTTCGCCAGTGCGTCTTCGTTTTCGCTTTCTACGCACAAGCCTTGGGAATCGTCCTGGATGATTTCTCTTTGACGACCCTTGTAGTCGCAGGCGATGCAGGCGGCGCCCTGTGACATGGCCTCAATAAGTACCATGCCGAATCCTTCATAGCGGCTGCTGAGCACGAATATTTCGGAGTCGTTGAAGAAATCCTTGATGTTCAGGTGAAAACCGGAAAGAATGACTCGATTTTCCAGATGGTTTTCTGCAATCAGGCTTTCCAGATACTCTCGCCCTTTGTCTCCTTCGCCAGCAATTTCAACGGTCCAGTCGGGATATTTTTCCTGGATGCGCGCCCAAGCTTTGATAAGAATATCGAACCCTTTGCAATGCCAAATGTTAAGTCGGCCTGCCGCAAGGATTCGCTTTTTCCTGTTCGGGTTGAGAGTCTCTGCGGGCGTTATGGAGAGCGGGTTTGGCATGACCACCGTTTTTCTGAATTTCTTTTCGACAATGTCGTGGTCTGTCTTAGTCAGAACAGTAACGCAGTCGTAAACGGCGTTGAAATAGAATTTCAGAAGATACGGGAAAAGGTGCCTTTGAGAATAAGGATTCTTTTCGAAGGAACTGTGGTCAGACGAAATGATTTTCTTGTGGAGCCCAAAAGCCGCCAGGTATGTGTAGAACGTGGAATCTGGCATGACTCCGATAATGATATCGGGGTTCTCTTTTTTAATGGCGCGGCGAAGGCTGAAAATTTTCAGGGGAAAATAATGACGGAAACAGGGGAGAATTTGGACCTTTTCTTCGATGGGGTAAAAGTCGGAAATGTTGTTCCGTTCCTTGTTGCTTACGAAAAAAACGGTGTGCCCCATTCGGGAAAACTGATTGGCTAGTTGAACGGCCACATTTTCCCCGCCACCACGGGCGATTCGGTTAAGGACTATCATTATTCTCATAAGCATAAATCTAGTAAAAAAGGCTCCGTACAAATTTTTTATATTTTACATATGGTTACAAAGAAATCCTTGCAAGAAAAATTTTCAGCGTGGTATATTCCACTCATTTGTAAGCATCAGTTCAAGGCTTTGGCTTTCTATCTCCTGCTTGCGGCATTGTGCGCTTTCCCCATTTTTGTTAAACCGGGTCTTCGACTGGATGCAGATCTTTCCCATTTGCTACCCGATGACACCCCCAGTGTACTTGCTTTGCAGGAATCGTATCAGCGCTTTGGCAGTACGGACCGTTTCACGATTGCGATTCAGAGCGATGATCCTGAAATCTTGGCGGCAATGCAGGATTCCGTAGAAAACTATATCCATAGCCGTTGGCAAGGTGATTTCGTATCGACACAAAAAGATGAAGAAAACCAGTTCTTCAAGGATAACGCCCTCCTCTATTTCCCGGTGTCTCACTTGGAACGTATCCGTGACAACCTGGAAGACCTTCAGCTGGAAATTGGCCGAAAGAATGGTCCTCTTGTTGTGGATCTGTTGGGCGACAATACTCCCGCTGCATCCGAGAAAAAGGAACGCATTTGGTTCGATGAAAATTTGCCGCAGGAACTTGGCCTCCCAGATGAAGCCGTTGGCGCTTTTGCGACATTCCTTCAAAAGAACAAAACGGATGTTGCCCAGGAGTCTAGCGACGAATGGCACCCCAAAGATCCTGTGCCGGCCCATTTGAAGGCTCGCCTCATTGGTTGCCCGCGTCCCGATAGCACCGGAAAGATTCTGTTTAATGGCGTGGTGAACGCAAAGCTCATTAAGCCTTCTACGGACTACGAATTTGTTACGCATATTCTTGCCCGTACAGATACCTTGCTCCAGCATTTCAACGGAAAGACGTATCCTGTCCCGACCCGCTTTACCGTGGATGGTACTTATGAGGGCCTTAAGGAAGTGGACGAAGTTGCCAATGACAGTATCTTCTCCTTTGCCATCAGCTTGGTTTTAATCATCCTTCTGACTTCGTATTTCTTCAGGGGCTTTAAAGGACCGATCCTTGTTACGGGTTCTGTGCTTTATGCTTGCATTCCGACTTTTGCCTTCACTGCACTTTTCTATGGTAAATTGAATCCGTTCACGGTCTTTGTGGCATCAATTATCCTAGGTATTGGCATTGACTACTCCATCCATATGCTTGGAACGGCTCAACGATTGCTGAACCAGAAGGCTACCTTGGAAGATGTCCTTCAGGAAGCCCAAAGGCGCATGCTTAAGCCGTTTGTCTTGGCGAGCTTTACCACAATCGCCGCCTTCCTCACCTTGCTTGCTGCCCATTTCAAGGGCTTCTATGAGTTTGGCGTCGTGGCATCTGCAGGTGTATTCTTCAGTATGCTCACCTCGATTCTGGTGCTCCCGGTTTTCATCAAGTGCATGGGAGGGATTCCTCAGAAGCCTGACAACAGTTTCTTCCCGAAAGCATGGACGGAAGCTCAGATCCTTAAGTTCTTCCGAGTTGCCGCCATTGTCGGTTTTGTTCTTGGTGGTGTAGCCCTCTATTTTGCGCCGCAGGTGGATTTCGAGCACGACCTTAAGAATCTTCGCCGTGCATCTACGGTAAAGACGGTCGAAGACAACAAGATTTCTACAAAGGTGACTCGCGCTAGCTATAAGGCCAAGACGTCTACGCCGGCGGCAGTGATGGGATCAAAGACTTCCCAGCTGGATCGACTCTACGATACGTTGATTTACCGTCTCAACGTGGAAAAGGATTCGATGCTCGGCAGCTTTATAACGCTCAAGAGCTTTATTCCGCCAGAAGATTCCCAGAAGGCACGCCTTGAAGTCATTGAGGAAATCCGTGACTTGGTAGAGGCTCGCGTTTTTGATCGCGCCGAAGGTGAAGATTCCGTCAACATAGCCAATTTGCGCAAGCTTGCTGCGGTCGAAAAGACCTTTGCTCCAGAAGATATCCCGAGTTGGATTTTGGATATCGTTCGCGAAAAGGACGGCTCGTACGGCAAGATTGGCTTTATCTATGGTGATTTCCCCAGCTGGGATGCAAAGGCTTTGCAGCGCTTCCAGGATCGCTATGGACATTGGAACTTTGATGGAGAAAACCTCCGTACGTTCTCTTCGCAGTTTATCCTTTCTGATGTGATTTCCTCTGTGAAAAACGATAGCTTCAACCTCGCGGTTGTGATTATTCTCGTGATTTTTGGTACGCTCCTGATCTCGTTTAGAAAGCCGAAGATTTTCTTAGTGGGTTGTATTCCTTTCGGTATGGGCGTACTTCTTACCTTGGGATTGCTGGGCTTCCTCAATGGAACATTTGAATACGGTAGAATCAGTATTTACAATGTGATTGTGATTCCTATGACTTTGGGCATTGGTATTGACGCTACGATTCACCTTGTGACGGCATGGAGCTCTAATAAGACAATGACGCTTCGCGGATTAATGGATTCGACGGCTCGAAATGTAATGGCAAGCTCCTTGACGACTATTGCGGGTTTCGTGGGATTCCTCTTTACGACGCATAAGGGCTTGAAGGGTATTGGAGACCTCGCTTGCATGAGTATATTCGTGTTCCTGATAGCAAGTGTCGTGTTCTCTATGTTCCTGTGCGGTACAATCCTAAAAAAGAAGTAGTTGCATGAGATTTATAGAAATCTACCGTAGCATAATGCAAGGTGTCTGGAATATCGGCTTTGTCGAGAACACCTTGGATGGAGTCATTGCTGGCGAATCGCTGAAAATCAAGTGGCTGAACCATGAATGTAAGGACCGGTGGTTTGCCGACCCCTTTATTCTCGATGTTACGGATGATAAAATATATGTCTTGGTCGAAGAATACTACTACCCGCACAAGAGAGGGCGCCTTGCGATGCTCACCATCGACAGGGCAAGCAACAGCCTTCTCAAGGTAGATACCATTCTGGAGCTTGATTCGCATCTCAGTTTTCCGGCGATTATCCGTAGGGACGGTAAAATTCTGGTCTACCCAGAAAACTTCAAGGGCGGTGGCCTGAAACTGTACGAATTGGATTTGGAAAACCCGGCCCTGGTGAATGCTAAGCCTATTAGCGACGCTCTCCTTACAGATGCGATCTATACGGAATTGTTCGGTAAAAAGCAGATTTATTCCACGGAGATGCCGACACCTAACGGTTCCACTTTAGGTGTGTATGAAGCAGATGAATCTGGAAAGTACGTTAAGGTGAAGGAATATCATTTCCCCGAAAACATTGCTAGAAATGCAGGTGACTGGTTTGAACATAAGGGAAAAATTTATCGCCCTGCCCAGGAATGCAATGTGGAATATGGTCATGCCATATCTTTTCAGCAGGTCGAAGAATCTCCAGAAGGTCTTGTGTTTAAAGAACTGTGGAGAAAGTCTTCTCCGCACCCGACGATGAAGGTGGCTTTCCATACGTTCAACATGTATAAGGGCGTGATGGTTGTAGATTGCCGCGGTTACCGCTATAGGATTCTTGCCGGCATTATCAATTTCTTTAGGCGCCCGTTCGTGAAGGGATAGTTTCTGGATATGAAGCAGTTCTTGAAAAATCCGTACGTTCTGATAACGATGATTGCCTTGCTTGTGCAGTCGGTGATGTTGGTGTTCTTTTACGCCCTTCCTGACCCGCTGGGACTTTCGCTGTTAGAAATGTTCTCCGGACGAATCCAGTGGCAGATGATTATGGCATATGGCGGTATGTTGGTGATATCCGGCCTCTTTATGCTTGCAAAAATGCCCAGGGGACTTGCTGTCTATTATATCCTTTACTTTTTCTTCGCAACCGCTGATTACGAGGTGTTCCGTTTTTCGCATCAGCGACTTTCCTATTCGTTCGTTCGAACTTATTTTCACCCGTCCAATTTGTTTGACAGTACCGCTGCTACCGTTTTTGGTGGCGATGCCCTTGGTACGGTCCTTTGGTTTGGCCTGTACATTCTTGTCCTTGCAGCGGGAATCACGTTTATTGTCCTGTATACCCTTCAGAAAAGAAAAAAAGGTAAAGCCATTGACCAGGCTATAACGCTCAAGAAAAAAGTTCCGGTAAGCTTTATTTCTGCGGGCCTTGTCTTGTCTGTGTTTCCGTTGATTCTCTTTTTGATGGGAACACGCGCTATGTTTTATGTGCCCATCGTAAAATGGCCCATTGAAATGCAGTTTAATCTTGGCAAGTACACGTTGACTTCGCCGATTCTTCATATTGTGGCATGGGAAACTTTTGAGTTTGTCCGTGATAACGAGAAAGTTACGGAAGAACTGGTGGATGATCTGAATGCATTTTTGCCTGCGGATAAAATCGGGGCCCGTCAAGATGTAATGAACTATCCGATTTATTTCGATGCCGCACAACATGAATACAAGGCGAAACGCCCCTACAACATCGTCTTTGTCTTTGGCGAGTCCTATAAAGGCCGCATTTTAAACCAGATGCTTTCGGGGGATACAGCCCTTGCCCCGAATCTCTGGAAATTGGCGAAGGTGGGTGGACTCTGGTTTAAGAACGCCTATAGTGGCGGGTACCCGACTGTACGTGGAACAACTTCGACCTATCTCGGATTCCCGACTCATCCGAACCGCGATGTTCCTAGTTTCTATGCTTCTAACCATTTCAAGGGTTTCCCGGAATATTTGGAAAACTACAAGAAAGCATATATGACCATATCGAATCCGGTCTTTGATCATACTTTGCCGTTTGTAGAACGTTTTTATGGTGACAACTGGAAGTTGGCTCCGGACGATAGTATTCCCGGAACCGCCGACAGTTTGGGGGCTGACCTTGCAATACAGATGCTAGCGGACATGCCTTACGATAAACCGTGGTTCCTGCTTTTTAATACCATCGCGACGCACATCCCGTTCTACGGCTATCCGGATGCTTTTGCGCCAAAGCCGGATGATCCCATGATTCGTTACCGCACGGCGGTCCAATATACGGACCAACAGTTTGGCCGCTTTATGGAAAGCCTTGCGGGGCGTCCGGATTTTGACCATACGGTTGTTCTGTTTATGGGTGATCATGACACCCCGGTAGATTCTGTGGATCGTAGAATTCCGCAGCCCATTGGCGTGTCCTCTTCCCGCATATTCATGGGCATCTTTTCTGCCGATACAAACCTGTTCCAGGGCCTTACCGTTCGCGAAGATGTGGCGTCTCAGCTGGATGTGGGACCGACTATCTTTGATTTGGCGCAAGTCCGTGCTCCGGGCCATTTCTGGGGATATGATTTGCTGACGCAGGAACGCCCCGCGAATCAGCCGTCCCTGTTCTTTGGCGAGAATGGCTACTATTTAGGGTTTAGGGATCACGTTCTTACCGGTGGCCTGAAAAGTGAAGAAGTGTACAGCGGCGTGAACCAGAATTTTGAACCCGTTACGGATTCCGTTTCTCTTTATTGGAGAGACAAGGCCGTCGGCGCCAGCAAGATGCTGCGTTCCCTGCTCCGTAACGACAATATGATGCCCTAATAAGCGATTACAGTCCCTTTTCTAGGCTGTAATCGGAAATCTTGATTAATGTGTCGAGTGTCGCAGAAAGGCGATTCTCTTCGTTTTGCTGCTTGCCGGTCAGTTCGTTTTCTTGGCGGGTGTCGCTTTCTGCAAAGAGGTGCGTTTCGTTTTGTGCGGGGTACTTTGCGATAAAGCGGTAACCGTCTAGGCCAATGGCTGCGTAACCGGAGTACGCCCCGAGAGATAAACCGGCGAGTTCCGTATGAGGCTTCTCCACAACAGTAGAATTAGTTGTTGTCGTATCGGTTGGTGAGCTTGTCGAACCATTACGCAGCAAGTTATGTCCCATGAAGATATTCGGAACTGCAAATCCGGCGAGTTCAAGTACGGTGGGCGCAATGTCAATCTGTGCGGCCGTCATTGTATCGCGCGTGGCGTCGAGCCCCTTCCCATGAATAAAGAACGGAATCCAGCTGACGTTTGAATATCCGCCGCCGCTCATGGTAGAAACTCCGTTTTCGCCGAGAGGGAATCCGTGATCCGCCATGACGATAACGTAGGTGTTCTGGTACCATTCTTCGTTTTGAACGGCACGGATAAAGCGGGCGAGTTGTCTGTCTGCGTAACCCATGGTTACGTTGATGCGCTCCTGTAACGGCCTGTTCTTCTCTTCGTCGGTCATGCCGGCGGCAAAGTTGAACGGGTAGTGGTTGGAACGTGTCATGAGGGTGGCGAGGAACGGCTTTTCCTGTTTGCCCAAAGTGTCGCGCACGTATTCAATCGCGTGGTCCATAAAGGTGGAGTCGTCTTCGCGTTCGCGGTTGTAGTGCTGCGCCGTGTACCATTTGGCCATCCATACGCCCAAGTTATCCCATGCGGGGTCGGCGGCCGACATGTAGTGCGTGCTGTAGCCGTTTTCTGTCAGTACCTGTACAAAGCTGGGAATGGTCACGTGCGTCAAGTCGGTTGCCTGCGCTAGGTGCGAATGGTGCGGAATGCCGGTGTGTGTCGAAAGTACCCCGCCTGTCGTGGGAATGCCACTCGTGTGCATGCGCATCCATACGTGAGAATTTTCGGCGAGGGAATCCATGAACGGCGTGGGGGAGGGCTGAATCTGCGGATTCATATAACCCGTATTAAGGCCGCGCTGCGATTCCATTAGCACCAAGATAAAGTTGGGCTTCATTTCGCGCTGTGCCTTGAGTTGTTCGCTGTTCAAGAGTTCTGCGGTGGGCACGCGGTAGAGCGGAAGCCCGTTGCCTTCTTTTGCATCAGAAAATTTCCAAGAAGAATCGCCTTCAACCTTTTGCCATAAATTTTGATAAGAGGTCTTATAGGCGTCAAAATCTTTATCAGAGATGCTTGCGGATTTCTCGGCTTCGAACAAATCTTTGTAAATCAATGAAACAACGGGACAGAGTTTGTCCATGCGGGAACTGCCTGTCCATATAAAGTAAACGTACGAGTACGAGGCGATGTAGAAAACAATCATCGCGATAACGGATTTTTTGACATAGAATCCGTTGGTGGAACGATACCATTTGCGAAGCAAGCGGTACAGTCCATAGGTTGCAGGCAGCATCAATACCAGCACCACAAATTGCAAATAAGGTACAGACAAGTCGTTTGCAACGTGGTCGTAGAATACAATGATAGACGAAGTGTCCTTGTAGGTGTCTACAAGTCCAAAGGAAAGGTGTCCGCCCAGGAATCGGTGAGTCTCGTTATCGAGAAGGGTCAAGAAAAGGATTGCTGCGTGAAATACAGCGTATAGAATCGTCAGGACTTTTGTGGCGATGCTTTTCGCCTTGTCCGATTTTAAAGCATCGGCGGCTTTGATGCAGATGGCGCCGATAATCAGGAATACCACCAAGGCGTTCACAATCCACATAAAGTCAATGCAGACGGCGTGGAAAATGAACCAGTCGGGTTTAGAAACAAACGGAAATCCGTAGGGGTTGTTGCGGAAAAGGAGTAGTACTCGCAAAACAATGTGCGTCACCCATGCCGCAAGGGAAATCAAGACCAGGTTCTGCAATGGGATAAGCCCGGTCGCAACATTCTTCATAATTTCAAGAACACGGAGTTTCATGCGAAAAAAAATAGAAAATCAAATTATCTATATTTGGCCTATGATTCTTCAAAAGTGGGCGTTGATACCTTTATTGCTGATCGGTCTGTTGATGACCGCTTGCGAAGAAATTGAAGAAGAAAAGCCTTGGTTGCAGGTAGAACGCCCCGAAATGCTTTTTACCGACACCACCCTTATGGATAGTTACGACAAGGGTGTGCTGGCTTGGAAACTCAAGACCGCTTATCTGGAACGCTGGAGCGACAAGGAAGTGGTCTTTGTGCGCCCGGTGCTCGTCGATATTTACGACTCCCTAGGGGAACGTACTGCGTTCTTGCGCGCCGATTCCGGTCGCATGGATTTGAAGTTTACTTACGTGTATGCCTATGGTCATGTCTATGCCCTTACTCCCAAGGGCGCTTCGGTGCGTTCCGACTCCTTGATTTGGAACAAGAAGGACAATCTGGTTAAAACAGAAAGCTATGTCCGTGTGGTCAGCGAAGAAGGGGACGTGTTGCAAGGTCGCGGCTTTGAAAGCGACGCCCACATGGATAACTGGCGGATTCTTTCCAGTGTCACGGGCATTTTCCAGGATGCCGCCCGCCGCCTTAAGGAAGAAGACAAGTCTCAGGCAAAAGAAATTGAATCCCGCGATAGCGCCCAGGCCGCAGCGGCTCCTGCATCGTCGGCGGCAACAACGGCGGCGCCTGTCAAGCCGGTGGTTCCTGCCCCTGCAAAAACGGCAGCGCCTTCTGCTCCTGCAAAAGCCGATGCCTCGAATGAGGCCGAAAACCCCGCTCCGACTAAGGCCGAACAAGACTTTCTGAGGAAAATCAGGAACAGGGGGATTCGCGCCAAGGCAAAGTCGAGGGACGAATAATGAAATCGGTTCCCCGCAAAATTTGGCTTTTGTCGCTCATCCTGGTAGCTCTTTTGGCGACTGGCGCTGCAGCCCAGTCCTCGCCCTTGATCATGAAACATGCCGACAGCCTTGCTGTCGCCCGCAAGCGCGGAACGCTCTTGCTGCAAGGGCGAGTGCATTTCGTCCACGACAGCATCCAGTTCCGTACGCAACGCGCCTTTTGGCATAAGAATGCCGAAACAGTGCAGTGCAATGGCGGATTCCTCTTTACGCACCCCTCGGGCTATATTCAAGCCGAAAACGGCCTGTATCAGAAAAAGAATGCCATTGCGACGGCGTCGGGTAATGTCCATGCAGGCGATTCGGCTGCCACTTACCTTTTTACCGGTGAGTATCTGGAATACGACCGCGAAAAAGAAATTCTCACCATGCCCCAAAAGCCCAAGCTTTATCAGTTTGAAAAGCAGAAAAATGGAAAGATCGATACGGTGACGATTTCTGCGAGGCGCATTATCTACAACAAGAAAGATGCCTTTGCACAGGCGTTCGATCAGGTGAAGGTCACGCAGAATGAAATGGTGGTGACTTGCGATACAGGGTACTTTGACCGCAAGAACAACTGGCTCTCCATGAAGGGACATCCCACATGCGACCTCAAGAATTACCACCTTACGGGCGATTCCATTTTCCTGGTTCTGGATTCTACGGGCAAGTCCCTGAAGTCGGCCTTGGTGATTCGTAATGCCCACGGCATTCAGCAAGAGGAGCCCAAGAAAAACTCACCCGGCAGCGTGACCGAAGCTTTTGGCGATACCCTCTACGCCCAATTCAGCAACGACAAGATCGAACGTCTTTATGTGAACTTGAACGCCAAGGGTTTCTTCTACGAAACGGACCTCAAGGATTACCGCAACCTGATGGACGGCGACAGGCTCGACTTGTACTTTAACCAGGGCAAAATGGACCGGGCCATTGTTTCGGGCAAAGCCCAAAGCACCTATTTCTACGTAAAAAAGGATCGTTCCGTTTCGGGCAAGAACGAGGCTATGGGAGACACCATCCATATCGTGTTCGATGCCCAGAAAAATGCGGTCAAGTCCCTAAAGCTTCTGGGGGCGGCGGCCATGGCTAGCGGTCGCTACATCGATATGGAAAAGGAACAGCGCAACAAAAAGGCGCAGGCGGATTCCCTTAAGGTGGATACAGGCGACAAGGCTACCGCAGAAAAGGTGAAAGCCCGTTTGGATATAATTAAAAAAATGCGCGGAAAGCAACCTAACCAGCCGAAAGATTTGTAAATTGGGTTTGGAAAGTCTATGAAAAATCTCGTAAGTACCATACGCACGGAACACCTGAGAAAGGTCTATGGCGGTCGCCAGGTTGTGAGCGATGTGTCTATACGCGTGTCCCAGGGCGAAATCGTTGGACTCCTGGGCCCCAACGGTGCTGGCAAGACAACCTCGTTCTACATGATTGTGGGAATGGTGCGCCCGGAATCGGGGCACATCTTCCTTGATGACATCGAGATGACGGACAAGCCCATGTACAAGCGTGCGCGCCTCGGCATCGGTTACTTGCCCCAGGAAGCTTCGATTTTCCGCAAGCTCAGTGTAGAAGATAACATTATGGCGATTCTTGAAACGCAGGGCCTTAAGCGCCGCGAACGCAAGATGCGCCTGGAACAGTTGCTTGAAGAATTTAAGATTACGCACATCCGCAAGACCAAGTCCATGAGCTGCTCGGGTGGCGAACGCCGTCGCCTTGAAATTGCCCGCGCTCTTGCAAGCGAGCCCTCGTTCCTTTTGCTGGACGAACCGTTTGCCGGCATTGACCCCATTGCGGTGGCCGATATCCAGTCCATTATTTCGGGCCTTAAGGACCGCGGAATGGGAATCCTGATTACGGACCACAACGTGCGCGAAACACTTTCGATTACGGACCGCGCCTATATCATGTACAAGAGCCAGGTGCTGACCGAAGGCTCGTCGGAATACTTGGCGAATGACCCCGAAGCCCGCCGCATTTACTTAGGAGATTCATTTAGTCTAGGATAAAACAATGTGTAGTGTGTAATGTGAAATTGATAATGATAATCCCACATCCCACATCCCACATCTCACATCCCACATCTCACATTACACATTACACATTACGTCTTCTATGGATATCGGTTTGCAAATAGGTACAAATCAGCGACTGGAGCAGAATCTCTCGCCCCAGCTTCGGCAGTTTGTCACCATTTTGCAAAAGAATTCCCTGGAACTCGATACCGCCATTAAAGAAGAACTCGAAAGTAACCCTCTCCTGGAATTGGATGATGCCGCTCCCATGGAAGAGCGCGAAGTCCATGAAGACGAACTTCCGGATTCCGGTGCGGAACTGCGTGAAGTTAAGGACGACTTCGACGATTATGATTCGGGCGACTATTCCAGTCTCGAAGACAGCGCCATGGGCGACAGCTCCCTTTTGGACGGTGGCGAAGATATCAATTACGAACAGTACTTGAAAGACGGCTCCATGAATGAGGACGCCCCCTTCAAGGACTTGAATGTGGGAAACGATTCCGATGATGACTGGGACCGCCCCATTAAGGATCATGGCAAGAGCTTGCAGGATCAGTTGCGCGACCAACTTTTGCTCTGGTCGGGCACGCGCGAACAGCTGGAACAGCTTGCCCAGAACAATTGCTCCGAAAAAAAATTCCGTTCGTTGGTGGAGTATCTGATTGATTCTCTGGATGAGAACGGATTCTTGCAAGAGGCCACTCTGGAAGAGACTCCCTTGCGCCTGTCCGAGGATCCTTACATCAACGAAATTGAATCCATGCTCCGTAACGAGGTTCCGTTAGAGGAATGCTCGCTCCCCGTGCGCGAGGCGGTGCATGTGCTGCAGGGCTTTAACCCGCGTGGGATCGGAGCCCGCAACCAGCGCGAATGTTTCTTGATTCAGGCCTACGCGCTCCCGGAATTTCCGCCGCTGGGTATCAAGATTCTTGAAAAATGTTACGATGACTTGCTGGCATTACGTTACGCAAAAGTCGGTAAGGCCTTGGGTGTTTCTACCGAAGATGTGCAGCGCGCCGTAGCTAGTTTTGCAAAGCTCAATCCGCATCCGGGATTCCAGCTTTCTAATTCCCGCGTGCAGACCATTGCCGCCGACTTGAAGGTTGTAGACAAGCATGGCCGTATGGAAGTGGAATCCGTACGTTCCTCGGTGCAGAAAAGGCTCCGCGTCAACCAGACCTACAAGGCCATTTTGGATGACAAGGGTGCTTCCAAGTCCGACAAGGACTACGTGCGCACGCACCTGTTCAAGGCGGTGGAATTTATCAAGGCGCTCGATAACCGCTACACGACTATGGAACTCGTGATGCGGGCCATTTTCAAGCGCCAGAAGGACTTCTTTACCAAGGGCCCGGCATTCTTAAAGCCCATGGTGCAGCAGGACATTGCCGATGACATCAAGCGCGACGTGAGTACCGTGAACCGCTCGGTGAACGGCAAGTACGTGGATACGCCTTACGGCATTTTTGAACTCAAGCAGTTTTTTACTTCTGGCGTCAAGCAGGATTCTTCTCCCGATGGCGAAGAACTCAGTTCCGCGACCATTTTGGACGCCATTAAGAAACT
This sequence comes from Fibrobacter sp., assembly GCA_017550445.1. The sequence continues at coordinate 3,804 of JAFZOV010000129.1, read as the reverse complement.
GGTGGACGAAGAGGACAAGAAAAAGCCCCTTTCGGACCAGGCCATTGCGGACAAATTGATGGAACAGGGAATCAAGGTGGCTCGTCGTACGGTGGCAAAGTACCGCGAAGAAGAGCTGCACCTTTTACCCGCCAGCAAACGCAAGAAGCTTATTTAAAATAACCTAAATAGGCTTTTTTGGCCCAATTTGGCCGCTTTTTTAGTGATTATTCCAACTTGGAATAAGTTTTTTTGAAAATTTTTGAAAAACCCTTTGTTTTTGAACAAAAAAAGATGTATATACTCTAGACGTGGAGCAAAAAGCTTCGCAAATAAAATAAGAACCCTTTTTAAGGAGGTTAATATTATGGATATTCAGTTCTCTGCTCGTCACTTTAATGCTTCTGCCGGACTTCAGGATCGTATTCAAGAAGAAATGGATAAATTAGCTCGATTCTACCCGAATATCACCAGTGCCTCCGTTATCCTTGACCACGAAGTAGAACATCAGCGTCATTGCGAAATTACTGTTAATATTACTGGTTCTCAAGTAGTGGCCTCCGCCGACGAAGAAAACATGGGCAAGGCTGTGGATGTGACCCTTGAACGCATCAAGGTGCAGCTCAAGAAGGCAAACGACAAGCAGAACGATCACCGTGCCCAGCCCGTGTCTGAAGTTGTATAATCGGACGATATCGTGGCTGAGTCAAGATTAAAAGACATCAAGATCCTGCACCGGGAACGTCTCCTGGTGCGGGACTTTTTTTTGCATTATGGCAAGGACCTGCAAATGGCTTGCCATTCTTCGGAATCGACCCTGGATGCCCCCATTGCCGAAAGCGGCATTAACAGGCCTGGCCTTGCCATGGCGGGCTTTACCAAGGTTTACAGCTCCCAGCAGATTCAGGTGATTGGGCACACTGAATGGAACTACCTGGAATCTATTGGCCCCGAAGGCCGTGCAAAAGTTTTTGAGAATTTGTCTGTATTCAAGGCGCCCATGTGGGTGGTGACCCACTCCCAGATGCCTCATCCAGAGCTTCGAGCCATGTGCGAGCGCTTGGGAATCCCCCTGTTTTCTACCACGCTCCACACTTACGAGTTCAACAAGATCGCCCAGCGTATCTTGGAAGAATTCTTCGCTCCCCATGCCATTATTCACGGAAGCCTCGTGGACGTTTACGGTGTGGGCATGCTCTATGTGGGCGACAGCAACGTGGGTAAGTCCGAATGCGTGCTGGACCTTGTAGAAAGTGGACACCGCATGGTGGCTGACGACGTGGTTCACATCAGTAATGTGGGCCGTGCCATTATCGGCCGTCCGGACCCGCTTATCAAGCACCACATGGAAATTCGCGGTGTGGGTATCCTCGATATCCGTGCCATGTTCGGTATCCACGCGATTCGCAAGGTGAAAAAGATTGAAACCATCGTGGAACTGCAACAGTGGCACCGCGACGGCGGCTACGACCGTACCGGGCTTAACGAGCAGGAAGAAGAAGTGATGGGGGTGAAAATTCCCAAAGTGGTCATTCCTGTGGCTCCCGGCAAGAACCTGACCGTGATTTCCGAGGTCATTGCCATGAATACCTTGATGAAATATAGCGGTCAAAACGTGGCTCAGGACTTCAATGAGTCCTTAATGCAAAAGATTAAGGCCAAGGCCAAGGGCGAGTATGTCGATGATTTATTAGATTTCGACAATCAAAATTGGTCTTACTATGAATAGGGTCGTAAAACGCATTAAAGAGAACCTTTTGCCGTTTATCGTGTTCGTCATTCTCGTGACGTCATGTTCGGCGGCATGGTTCTTTTTACATCCGGCCAGTCCGTATCACGAGCGCTTTTCTTTTGTGGTTTCGTTCGATGCCGTGGGAACCCTTTCTCCGGGAAACCTGGTCAAGGTGCGCGGCATTAAGCGTGGCGAAATTACCAAGGTGGAACTTACTGACGATGCCGTCTATGTGACGGTTCGCGTTCTTGCAGAAACGAAGGTCCCGCGAAATTCGGAATTTCGCCTGATTACTGCGGGCCTTATGGGCGAGCGTGAAGTTTGCATTTTGACTGGCGATTCCAAGGAATTGGTCCATGACGGCGACACGCTGGTCGGTCACTTTGACGAAGGTCTGAGCGGCTTCGGCAGAAAGCTGGGCTCCATTATTGCAGACTTGGGCGAACTGAAGGATTCTGTCCGTTCGGTGATGGATTCGCTTTCGGACGGCGAGACCGGTGTGCAAATTCAGCGAGTGTCTAAGAAGGCCAAGAACGTGGTCTACAAGAGCCGCGTGAATGTGAATAGCTGGAAAACCGAGGTGGAGTCGCTTCTTGAAAAATGCGACCAAAGCTTGGGGAATGCGCAGGCTGCTCTGGAAGTCATAGCCAAGAACGGGGCCGTCAGGATCCGCGATCTGAATGCTTTGGTTGACCGCACCCGCTTGTTGCTGGAATCGGTCAAGAGGCTCAAGGACCAGTCCAATACGGTTTTGGGTAAGCTAATGGAGGGGGACAACTCCGCAGGGCTTGTCATGGATTTGACGTCGCCCATCAACAATGAGCTGGACAAGCTGCTTTTGGATGTCAATGCGCTGCTAGAAGACATCAAAAAGAACGGCTTGGACATTAATGTTGATATTTTTTAAAAAAAGTTTACCCTTTTCCGAAAAAAAAAGTTATTTATCAGTTTATTGGTACAAACGAGTTTAATCGCAACCAAGGAGAAAACCATGGCTGAAAAGAAACCTGTAAAGATGAGCGATGCTGACCTCAAGTTCTTTGAGGATATGTTGATTGAAAAACGTAGACAGATTGTTACGGCCCAGACCGACTTTGACAAGACCGAAACGTTCAAGAATCAGGCGCAGGCGGGTGAAGGTGGCGAATCCAACAGTGCTGACCTTGCAACCGACTATAATGCCCTGGAAACGAACTTCTCCTTGGCCGCCCGCGAAGGCAAGTATCTGGTGTATCTGGAAGAGGCTCTCAAGCGCATCAAGAAGGGTACCTTCGGTATCTGCAAGGTGTGCGGCGAACTGATTCCCAAGGCCCGCCTGATTGCCGTGCCTACAGCTACCAAGTGCGTGAACTGTAAGGAAGAAACCAAGCGCAAGGAAAAGGAAGACAGCCGCCTTGAAATGGCCCGTATGCTTGCCGAAGCCCAGCGCCGTGAAATGCAGAAACGCGCTGCCGGTAAGTAATTGCGGCTTCGCCGCAGTTCTAAGTTCCGAGTTACTAGTTCTAAGTATTTCTGTCTATAAAAGAGAAAGTCCGCATAAGCGGACTTTTTTTTATGAAATCTATAACTAGTAACTAATAACTAGTAACTAGCCCCGTAGGGGCGTAGGCGTTAGCCCTTGCTCAGCAGTTCCATCAGCTCGTTGTCGAGCCTTTCCGGATTGTCGTACTGCTTCAGGTTCTGGTGCAGTGATTCGCCCTTAGAAACGAGACCGAAGTCCAGGTTCTTGTAGTTCCAGTAGCTGTAGCCCACATCGGCATCGCGCAGAATTTCCATGAAGTCGCGCATCCAGGCGAGCTGGTACTTTCTCGGCACCTGAACGTACACGCCGAACTCGTTGCAGGCGACCGGCAAATCGTACTTTGCGCGGAAGTCGAGCGCGTTCTGAATGCTTTCTTGCAGGCGAGCCTTGTCCCACTTGCCGTATTCCACGTCGAGGCGGGTGGTGCCGCCCTGTTCGGGTGCGGCGTAGTCGCCCGGCCACGGGCGTTCAATCTTGAAGAACGGATCGTTGATCCATGCCGCACCTTGGTGCGTGAACGTAACCGGCGTGTAGATGTGGAAACTGTAGATCGCGTTGTCGTCGTCAAGCG
>JAFZOV010000128.1 GCA_017550445.1 Fibrobacter sp. | reverse complement strand
GCATCCTCTGCCGCTGTCAAGTACGGCCAGAAGGGCAACCTCGTCATGGGTGCAAACATCGCTGGCTTCCTCAAGGTTGCCGATGCCATGAAGTGGCAGGGTGCAGTCTAACAGACCGCTCGCGCCCAATCGTACAAGTACGTACCATGAGCGCTCGCTCTCGCAAAAGCACGCAAGGCGAATGCTGCAAAATTGAGCTTGCTCAATTTTATAGCTGAGCCGAAGCTGCGGACGCCAAGGGCGTCAATCGCGACCGGTTAATACCGGTCGCTTTTTGCTCACGGATCCCAAAAGGAATACACCTTTAAAAAGTCCTCGGTTTCGCAAGAACCGGGGGCTTTTTTGTGCCTGTAAGGCCGCGAAGGTTTTCCTTTCGTTGACGAATCCGTGATTTATGCATGAATTTATATTGTTGTGCATATAAATTGGTGGATTTAACCCCATTTATATGAATCGGTTCGGGCTTTGCAAATAGGGTTGTATATAAATTGCTTTGAATCGTGAGGTTTATATGCATTTTATGGATAAATTAATGCTTAAAATGAAAATTGCTTTGTAAAAAATGCATATAAATTGAGCTAAAGTGTTCTTTTGTATGCATGCAAAACGACAAACTTCTTTTTAAAGCTTTCTAAACTGGCGTTTTGTGCATATAAATTTTCGAAAATGCAAATTTTATATGCATGGACGGTAAAAAACACCTCTGTTTGTGCCCAAATGGCTTCAGAGATAGCTTTTTGTCTGTGTGTTGGAAAAAAAGCTCTTTTGCTGGCGAGAAAAATTTGTCTTTTGGGCGGTTTTGAGTATATATTGCTTGGTAAGAAGGTGAAAATGAGACTTTTTGCGATTTTACTGATGCTTTTGGCTGGGGCGGGTCTTGCTAACGCCCATATTTTAAAGATGCCCGATTTTAAGGACAAACGCGATGGTCGCGTGTACAAGACGGTGCAGATCGGTAATCAGCGCTGGTTTGCCGAAAACTTGCGTTTTAACGTGAAGGGCAGTTGGTGCTACGACAATCGCGATTACAACTGCGAAACTTACGGCAGGCTTTATAACTGGTCCATGGCGATGCGCTTGGTGGATTTCTACAACAACCACTCCATTGCGGATATTGACTTTACCAAGAAAGAATGGAAAACGTACCATGATGCCTGCCCTGCAGGGTGGCGCTTGCCTGCCAATAAGGACTGGGTGACTCTAAAACGTTATGTGGGGCGAATCGGCAAGAGCGATGGTGTTGGCTTGAGTCTTAAATCGTCGGAATTGTGGGAAAAGGAACTGCGTTTGCCGGCGGGTTCCGATGAGTTCGGTTTTAATGCCATTCCTGCGGGTGTGCGTAATGAGTATACCGGCTTTATGGATTTGCGGTCGTCGGCTCAGTTCTGGTCTTCGTCGGAGATGGATAACGTGGGGGCGGTTTATTGGAGTCTTATGTACGATTCCAGGTCTTTCGACAAGGTTTACGCATCAAAGGAGGACGGAGTCTCTATCCGTTGTATCGAGAACAAGGTGTATCCCTTTAGGGAGCCGCCTCCGCCACCTCGTCCGAAAGTGGTTCCGCAGGTGGTTAATGTGCAAAATAAGGTTGTACTGACGATTCATATTGGTGATCAGGTGTGGATGGTCAATAACATGAACGTGAAGGTGCCGGGTAGTTACTGCTACGACAACATGGACGAAAATTGTGAAAAGTTCGGACGCCTTTACACTTGGGGCGCAATGAAGAATGTTTGTCCTAATGGTTGGCATGTTCCGACATCTCTTGATTTTTATAGGCTCAATATTTACCTGAAGGATATTGACGATGCGGTGGGCGTGGGTACGAACTTGCGTGCACGTGAAAGTTGGATGGAAAGCGATCAGTCGCTTTTGGGCGAAAACGGATTCGGCTTTACGGCGCTGGCTACGGGGGCCCGCGATTCGTTGGATTCTGTTTCTGCTTATTCTGGAATAGGGACATTTACGGCGTTCTGGTCGGTGAGCGAACTTGATTCATCGCGGGCCATTGCGTGGACTCTTCCGTATGACAACGACGATTTCGTGATGGATTCAATTCTGAAGAGTAGGGCGCTCCCGGTACGCTGCCTGATGAATCCGCCGGATATCGATGAAATTTACGACAGCACCTCGATTTACGACAAGCGCGACGACAATCGCTACAAAACGGTGGCCGTGGGTGATGATGTTTGGATGGCGGAGAATTTGCGTTTTGCCGCTCCGGGGAGTTTCTGCTATGAAGATAAGGATATCCGTTGCCGCAATTACGGAAGGCTTTACCCGTGGCATGTGGCCATGAGATTGCCGGAAGACTATATCGAAAATTCGCTGGACAGCGTGTCGAAGGGTGCCGTTGTCGAGGAACATCAGGGGATTTGCCCCGATGGCTGGCATATCCCGCGCCAAGAAGAATGGATTCGGTTAGGGCAGTTTGCGATTAACAAGCGCAAGGGCTTGGCTGCAGCGCTCAAGAGCCGTGAAGGCTGGGCGCAGGGCGACATGACCAGGAACAACAATGCCAGTGGCTTTAATGCACTGCCTGCGGGGAGCCGTTACCAGAGCGATGGCGAATTTGCGGAACTGGGCTCTAGCGCTTATTTCTGGGCTGCCGAAGGTGGCGGCGGAATGGGTGCTGTCTATTGGTATGTCGTGAGTAGCAAGGACGAATTCAAGAGCGAAGAAGAGTTTGACGGGAATGCGTTCTCGCTCAGATGCGTAAAAAATAGGAAATAGGGTGGGGAATTTTGATGTGTGATGTGGGGTGTGAGATGTGTGATGATTTCACATTACACATTCCACACTACACATTGCGGCGAAGCCGCTACACATTTCACATCGCGCCGTAGGCGCTACACGTCTCCGACTTCACCAGTTGCAACGAAATTGCGGACGGCTCTCGTGATGCGCATGCTGCAGAAGTTCGGGCCACACATGCTGCAGAAGTGGCTTGCCTTGGCCTGGCTGCCGGGGAGCGTCTTGTCGTGGAATTCCATGGCCTTTTCGGGGTCCAGGGAAAGTGCGAACTGGTCGTTCCAGCGGAAGTCGAAGCGGGCGCGCGAAAGGGCGTCGTCGCGGAACTGTGCTGCGAAATGGCCCTTTGCAAGGTCGGCCGCGTGAGCGGCGAGCTTGTAGGTGACCACACCCGCG
>JAFZOV010000127.1 GCA_017550445.1 Fibrobacter sp. | reverse complement strand
TGGAGCATTGTACGCCTGCGAAGCGTTCGTAGTGGCCCAAGTCAAGGTCGGTTTCGTAACCGTCGTCCGTCACAAAGACTTCGCCGTGCTGGTAGGGGCTCATGGTACCCGGGTCCACGTTCAGATACGGGTCAAGCTTCTGCATGAACACCTTGTAGCCGCGGCTCTTGAGGAGGAGTGCGAGCGATGCCGAGGTAATGCCTTTACCGAGCGAACTGACTACGCCGCCGGTAATAAAGATGTATTTGGTCTGTTTAGCCTTGTTGGCTACAGGCTTAGTCATGGTGTGCTCCCTTGAATTCCATGATCATTTGTCTGAATTCGTTAAACAGGTAAATAGAGTCGTTCGGGCCCGGAGCGGATTCCGGATGGTACTGCACGCTGAACGCGGGCACGTTCTTGCAACGGATGCCTTCGACCGTGTTGTCGTTCAGGTTGATGTGCGAAACTTCCACATCGGCAGGCAGGCTAGCTACGTCGATAGCGTAGTTGTGGTTCTGGCTCGTGATTTCTACGGCGCCGGTTCTCAGGTTCTTGACCGGATGGTTGCAACCGTGGTGGCCGAATTTCAACTTGCTCACCTTGGCGCCGAGAGCGAGGCCCAGCAACTGGTTACCGAGGCAGATGCCCATCAGCGGGACCTTGCCCAGAAGCTGCTTGACCATGTTGTAAACTTGCGGAAGCGAGTTCGGGTCGGCAGGACCGTTCGAGAGGAACACTCCGTCGGGGTTCTTGGCCATAATCTGTTCGTAAGTCGCCGTAATCGGAAGAACCGTCACCTTCATGCCCTGGTCGGCGAGGTTGCGCAGAATGTTTGTCTTGATGCCGAAGTCGAGTGCAACCACATTCAAGTCGCCTTCCTTGCTGAATTCGTAGCCGTTCGGGTCGGACACCTTGCTGGCGTAGTCCTGTCCGTCTAGGCCTTCCCATTCCTGGGCGCGCTTGATGGCTTCAGCTTCGCTGATGTCTTCATCGGAAACATGCAGGTAGGCCTTCTGGGCACCGTGTTCACGCAGGTGGAGCGTGAGGGCGCGGGTGTCTACACCGGCAATGCCCGGCTTGCCCTGGGCGAGCATGTAATCGTGCAGGCTTTCTTCTTTAAGTTCCGGGGATACCCAGTCGAGCGAGTTCACCACGATGCCGTTCAGGAACACCTGACGAGATTCGTTCTTTTCGAGGTTAGCCGCATAGGCACCGACTTCTGCCGTGGTAAAGACCACGAACTGGCCCGCATACGACGGGTCGGTGATAATCTGCTTGTAACCGGCCATACCGGTGTTGAAAACGGCTTCGCCGACGGTGTCGGTCTTGGCGCCAAAGGCGTATCCTCTAAAGACGGCGCCATCTGCCAGTGCTAGAAACGCCTTCTTCTCGCGTTTCGCTTTCCATTGGAACTTATCAGTCATACGATTCTCATTGCTTTAGTGTTAAAAACTCTATAAAAATAAAGGCAAAAGCCAGAAGCTTTTGCCAAACGATAAAGACGAATAAAAACGGAAATAAGGAAAATTTTGTGAAAATCAGAGAGAGTCGCTTGATTGCGTTGCGAGATTGCTGCAACGGCTGCGCTCATGTGTGCCTCGATGGATTCCGATATTTTCATCGGACTCTTAATGTAGTAAAAAAGGGGGTAGACCACAAGGTTTTGGATGGATTTTGCCTAACATTTTTTAGCAACTTTTCATAATATGTAAACCAAGGATCGCTAAAACAAGGAAATGTAAAAAGTGGGCTGATTTAGAGTAAAAAATAGGTGACATTTGCCTATTTTAGAGTTGGGGAATGTATCTTTATAACGGAGGGTATAGAATGATCAAGAGTCAAACAAGATTTATCGCAAACCTGCTTTGGACCTTAATACCGGCATTCCTATATATAGGCTGTGGCGATGAATCCACTTCAACTGCCGCCGGGGAAGTTTCTGAACTCAGCTCCAGTGAGGAGATGACAGATGAGTCGTCGAGTTCTTTAAAGCCTAAGTCATCCAGCTCGGTACTGCTGTCCGATTCTACTTTATTATCTAGCGCAAGCGCTCCTATTGACTCAAACGTAAATACTGGTGCAGCCTCTAGTGGGCGAGAGCCTGCTGATTCTAGCAAGTCGTCTAGCTCAAATCTGTCCTCAAGTTCTGCGGGCTTGTCCGGCTCGGGAGACTTGTTCTCTGGTTTCGCTGCCGCTGGTGGTTTTTCGCCATACTGGCATTACGATTCTACAAAGTTTAAACCGCTAGATCCCTCCAAGGCTGATGGTTGTTTCCAGGTTTACCAAGATTCCTTGGTAGGAAAATATTTTTCGGATTTCGAAGAACCCTTGTGTGTAGTCAAGCAAACTATTTATGGGTTGGTCAAGAATTTGGTGAATGAAGGTGCTGCCTTGGAAGATGCAAAGGTGACGGCCATGCAAAAACTGTATGCCCTTCTGGAAATTGACTCTGTCCCGAAGAATGATAGTTTGTATGAGCAAGCCCTTGGCTACACCATAAGTTCCTTGTTCCCGGTGGATAATGGCGATACTACGATAAGGGTGAATTTTATCAATGATTTTGCTAGTGATAAGGATTTCAGCAAATCGGACAAGTGCGGACCGGTGGTGAATTCTCCAATGAGAATTAGAGCGCCTTCGGATTTTATGGTGTATTCTAATTCCGCTCGTAACATCGCATCTGCAATCATTGGAAAATTGTGGCGGTTCTGCGGCGGCCTTGCAGATTGCGATGCATCAAATAGAGGTGAGTTTAGAAAATACGATTGCGGTGCGGAATTTCCCAGTTGCGGCTATAAAAATAGGGAATACCTCTGCACCGAAACGGGGTGGACGCTCCCGACGGCCCAGGATTATGAAACCAGCGGCCATGAATGCAAGGTGAACAATACCCGTATACCGAGCGATTCGACACCGGGTATGGAATATATCTGTTACGAGGGAACGTGGTATAAGTCCAATGAAAATTTGCTCGGTAAATTGCCGAAGGAATATTTCTTTAACGAAAATATTGAATATGGCACCATGAAAGACCCTAGAGATGATAAGGTCTACAGAACGATTGAGTACGATGGCCAAATATGGATGGCCGAAAATATCGACTATTACACCGAAAGTGATCCGACAATCAAGAATTACAGCAAGTGCTCGCAAAAAATCAAGTGCGATTATGGCCGCTTTTACAATGTGGATGCCGCACTCAAGGCGTGCCCCGAAGGCTGGCGCTTGCCCAAACAAGAGGAATTGCAAAAGTGGATTGACATTGAATATTTAGAACGTCAAAAATTCTTGCCGAAGCTCTTTTCTAAGCTTTCTGGATTGCGTAAGGCGTCCGATGATTTTGGCTTGTCCATTTTGACCATGATTACGGTCGACCCGTACGGATGGGACGATACTTCGGGATATGGAATTTTCTGGGTAGAAGGCCGCTCTTATATACGTATAACCGACAGCATCATCTATTTTAGTGATTTTATAGACCCGCGTGAAGACGGCCAGTATCTCCCAGTCCGCTGTATTAAGGAATAAGTCTAGTTGCCTAGAACAAAGTTTTAAGAGCTAGGAACGTTAAGATCGATTGACGTAAATTTGCAAATTGGCTATATTTGAACCACCTTGAACAAGGCCGGGCCGTCGTAGCTCAGTTTGGATAGAGCAGTTGCCTTCTAAGCAACGGGTCGTGGGTTCGAATCCCGCCGACGGTACGAAAAAAGACTCCCACTAGGGAGTCTTTTTTCGTACCTTGGGCGGTGACGAACCCGAAGGGTTCGACCTCTGCATAAGGCGAATGTCGCAGGAATGCTTGCATTCCTATGACTGAGCCGTAGCAGAGGCTACAAAGCACGAAGTGCTTTGTGTATCCCGCCGTGTTGCATCCCGCCCCTTCTTTTCAACCCACTAAAAAACGTCCGGATCGATTTCTCGAACCGGACGTTCCATAAGGAGAATGTTTTAGCGGCTAGCCGATTACATCATGCCGCCCATGCCCATGGACGGGTCCATGGCAGGAGCTGCCGGCTTCGGTTCCTTCTTTTCGGTGATCACGCAGTCAGTCGTGAGGATCATCGAAGCGATAGAAGCGGCGTTCTTGAGGGCCGTACGAGTCACCTTGGCCGGGTCAATCACGCCAGCCTTGATGAGGTCTTCGTAGCTATCGGTCTTTGCGTTGTAACCGAAGCTATCCTTGCCTTCCTTCACCTTGTTCACTACGACAGAGCCTTCGAGGCCGGCGTTCGTGACGATCTGGCGGAGAGGTTCTTCGATAGCGCGACGGATGATAGCGGCACCAGTCTTCTGGTCGGCGTTATCAAACTTGAGGGAATCGATGGCCTTTTCGGCGCGGATGAGGGCAACGCCACCACCCGGAACGATACCTTCTTCGACGGCGGCGCGAGTTGCGTGCATAGCGTCGTCAACGCGGTCCTTCTTTTCCTTCATTTCAACTTCAGTAGCAGCACCGACCTTGATTACAGCTACGCCGCCAGCGAGCTTGGCGAGGCGTTCCTGGAGCTTTTCGCGGTCGTAGTCGCTCGTGGTAGCTTCAATCTGCTTCTTGATCTGAGCGATACGGCCCTTGATAGAAGCGGCATCACCGGCACCTTCCACACTCGTGGTGTTGTCCTTGGTGATGGTAATAGACTTGGCTTGGCCGAGCACGGTCACCGGAGCGTCTTCAAGCTTAGCGCCAGTGTCTTCGGAAACAAGCATACCGCCAGTGAGGATAGCGATGTCTTCGAGCATGGCCTTGCGGCGGTCGCCGAAGCCCGGAGCCTTAACGGCAGCAACCTTCAGGGTGCCGCGCATCTTGTTCACAACGAGCGTTGCGAGAGCTTCGCCATCGACGTCTTCGGCGATGATGAGGAGAGACTTGCCCTGCTTTGCAACGTGTTCGAGCATCGGGAGCAAATCCTTCATGGTAGAAATCTTCTTGTCGTACAGCAGGATGTACGGATTTTCGAGGGAGACTTCCATGCTGTCGGTGTTGGTGACAAAGTACGGAGAGAGGTAGCCGCGGTCGAACTGCATACCTTCGACGACGTCGAGGATGGTGTCAGCAGTCTTGGATTCTTCGATGGTGATCACGCCGTCGTTGCCGACCTTTTCCATGGCGTTGGCGAGGAGGTCACCGATTTCCGGGTCGTTGTTCGCAGAGATCGTAGCGACCTGGGCAATGTGTTCCTTGCCGTTGATCTTCACGGCCATCTTGCCGATTTCCTTGATGACGGCGTCAACAGCGGCGTCCATACCGCGCTTGATGTCCATCGGGTTTGCACCGGCAGCGACGTTCTTGAGGCCTTCGCGAGTGATAGCCTGAGCGAGAACGGTTGCAGTCGTGGTACCGTCACCGGCAGCGTCGCTAGTCTTGTTGGCGACTTCCTTGGCCATCTGGGCGCCGAGATTTTCGTAAGCGTCTTCGAGTTCCACTTCCTTGGCGACAGTCACGCCGTCCTTGGTCACGTTCGGGGCACCGAAGGAGCGGGCGATCATCACGTTACGGCCCTTGGGGCCGA
>JAFZOV010000019.1 GCA_017550445.1 Fibrobacter sp. | reverse complement strand
GCCACGCAGAACCCGATTGAGCAGGAAGGTACGTATCCGCTGCCGGAAGCTCAGGTGGACCGTTTCCTGTTGAAGGTGAAGGTCAGCTACCCGAACAAGGCCGACGAAATGAAGATTCTCGACGCCGTCGCCGGTGCGGGCCTCCGTCAGCCGCAGGCTGTCGCCACGAAGGAAGACATCCTCGCTGCCCGCCAGCTGGTGAAGCAGGTGTACGTGGACGAACGCGTGCGCGAATACATCGTGAACCTGGTGCTTGCGACCCGCGATCCGGGCAGCATCAAGCGCAGCGACCTGGTGGGCTTTGTGGAAGTGGGTGCTTCTCCGCGTGCCTCTATCGGCCTCGCCCAGGCATCGAAGGCCCATGCGTTTATCCAGGGCCGTGCCTACGTGACGCCGGAAGACGTGAAGGCCGTCGCCATGGAAGTGCTCCGTCATCGCATTATCCTCAGCTACGAGGCCGAAGCGGAAGAAGTCTCTGCCGAAACCGTCGTGCAGAAGATTCTCGATTCTGTAGAAGTGCCGTAGTGAGCGCTCCTCACTGCCAGGTCCGTTCCCATTTACGTGCGTAGTTTTACATAAAATGTAAAACTCGCCGTGCGTATGGCCAAAAAGCACGAAAAAACGCAAAAAAACGCCCGTTTCTAAATTTTTTGAAACATTTTGCCGAAAATAATCTATTTTAAGCAAGACGGGACCCCGGAACAGGGCCCCGTGTCGTGGCGTGTGCCGCGGGTTTTTGTGTATGGATTGAAAACGGACTGAACGGTATGGGTACGATAACGACAGACAAGCGCGCGTCATCCGCTAGCAAACGGGGCGTTACCCTAGTTGAAGTTCTAGTGGTGGTCGCCATCATGGGCATCCTCTCCGGTATAGGGGTGGCTGGCTTGCAGAGTGCTGTCGCGAACAGCCGCATCAAGGACGCGGGCATCAACGTGACCGCCTTCATGCAGCGCGCGGCGAACGAGGCGACGCGGTTGAACTCGAAGGTGTGCGTATGGGTGGCGGCCGACAACAAGACTATGAATTTGTATGGGGCAGCTTGCGATGCGTCGTCTCTTGGAGACCCGATTGACAATATTGTGCTGGAATCGGGAAACGTGTTTACGACAGCTGCGGGGTGTCCGATAGATGGGATTACGCCCTATGTTAATAAAAGAGTGACCCTTACCCCGAAAATCGGGGTATCGCCCATCCCTATGGGTTGTTTCCTTATCCAGTATGGCAATTCGGATAAGATGGCTAGCCCCTTGAAACTGACGACGAAGTTTGCGATGGAATACATGCTCAGTTACGATGGCGGGTCAAATTGGTTTGAACCTTAGGTGGGTGTTATGGATAAGGTGAAGTTAAAGAATGGTTTCGGCATAACGGAAGTCCTCATTTCCGCTGTGGTGCTGGGTTTGCTTTATATGGCGATTCTCCACATGCAGACGGGCAACCGCGAGGCGATGCTGCGCATCCGTGGCCGTGACGGTGCTGTCGAGGTGGCTCAGCAGGTCATTGATTCCTTGAACCGCATAGGGATTGCCTCCATTCCCGATATATCGACCCCGCCAGGCGATGATAGCGAAGATGAAACGGATGGCGATAACTACATCTGGCATTGGCAGCCAATTTCGCGCTCCTGGGACCGCGGAATCGGGGCCGCAGGCGATAAGGCGACTATCGACTACACTCCGACTGTGACTATCATGCCTACTACGGACTACACGGCTACGAGTGAATCGAGCTTGGAAAACGTGAGTCACGTTTACGCCAAGCAGGTGAACGTGGAGGTGTCCTGGCAGTTCAAGGGCTCTACCCAATCCATCAATATGTCGACGGTAATTCGGTAAAAGAGCAAAGGTGTTTTTGTTAAAGGACAATGAGGATAATATGAAGAAAGGCTTTACTCTCATGGAACTCATGGTGTACATCGCCATCGTGGGTATTGTCGTCATTGTCGCGGGCCAGGCGTTCAGCAATTCCACCAAGATGCGCGTGCGCACCCAGAGCATGCTCAAGGCGTCCGAGGTGGCGGAGAATGTGGCAACCCTATTCAAGGAAGATGTGGCGCAGACCGGAGCGAAGAGCGCGATGGAAGCGGGAACCACGGACAACGGCAATAACTTTGGTGCGGTTCATGCCAGCGTTTATATGAATCCGTCTTCTTCTAGCAATGCTGATTCTTCCTCTTTCCTGATTTCAACAAATAGCAATCAGAGTGACTTGACTATTCGGCGCATGCGTTACGATGCCAATGGTCACTACCAGGCAGTAGAAGAGGTTCGCTGGTATGTGAATCAGGGCAAACTTATTCGCTCTTGCAAGCTTGTTGAAAAGGATGCTAGCTTGACTGTTACAGATGACGATCCGTGTGGGAAAGTCAACGAAGCTGCAAAAGAAGTTGAAATGGCAGAGGGCGTGGCAACGTTCACTGTCGAAGCGGCAAAGCCTGGGGCGGAAGTGGCTAGCGAACAGGTATTTCCGGCGTCGGATGCGGGCGGAGCGTTCAATTTTGTGTCTAGGTCGGGAGATCTAAAATATGTTGAGCTCACGACGAAAAGTACAGCAACAAATGAACTAAAAGTGGGCGGGACAAGTATCACTCTGTCGGACTTTATTTCCAACTATGACAACGGTACCCAAAACATAGTTGATGAGACAAATCGGAAATTGAATCAAGTTTTTGCCATGGAAAACGTTACATTGGGAGGAACGGAGACATGGGCTACCGCTTGTAAGAAAATTAATCTTGAGGCCGGGCAGGAGTACGAAATTTCGTTTAATATAGGTGCTCTCGGTGGTACGACTTCTGATGCGACTGTTGCAAGGAGCCTCTCGTTTGTTCCTGGGGTGGATCACATGTCAATCGGGTTCCGGAGCGCAAGTACGGGAGATTTCCCTAGGAAGGATGGCGTAAAGCTGATTGACGATTTCCTGTTTTTCCCGCCGCTTGACGCTTCAAGTGGTGGCAAAAGATCCATGCGTTTTTCTGTCTCGCAAAATATTCCGGACGTCTGCCTTGCTTTCACGTTCGCTTGCTATTCGCCTTTGGTCCATCAAGGCAAGTTGAAAATTGAAAACCTGAAACTGAAAAAAGTTGCTGGCGCAAATTACAAGTTTGAAGATGGCTATAGTCCAGAGTCGCACAAGGGTGATAAGAAAAACATCAAGGCACTTAAGTTGACTTTAAAAATCGAACGCAATGGAGAAGGTGGCGGCGGAGAAATTGTCGTACCTATCCCGAGCAACGGCCCCAGTGATTAGGAGGCAAATATGAAATTGAGAAATAAAAAGGCAAAGAAATTGTCATTGCGAGGATTCGTAGGATCCGAAGCAATCTCCTGCCCGAATATTGCTTGGAAAGCGGGTGTCTCTCTTGTCACCGTGCTCCTCTTTATGCTTGTGGCTACCATTGCCGCGACCGCTACCTACAAGTGGCTTACTTCGGAAAACCGCTCGTCTGGTACTCGCATGCAAAGGCAGATGGCATACCAAAGTGCTGTTGCGGGTATTGATAATGCCCGTGCGTGGATGACGTTCCACGCAAACGATGTAGGCGCACTTATAAAGCAGTATAAGGATGGAAACTATGCTCCCATCAACTTGGATGCGAATTTGCGCTCGTTGCAACGTCCCGGCCAGAATCACCATGTTTGGCTGGTCGGTGTAAATACCGAAAACAGCACCTACAAGTTGAAAATCCTCTCCAGTGGCGAGGCGAATGGAGGTGCAAGACATAGTGAAGTCGCTATTTTCAATGTAAGCGGCTTGTATCAGGTTTCTCTCCCTGTACAGCAGGGGACAAAGAAAAAAATACCATTTGACTATGCCTACTTTGGCGGAAGCTATGATGGCGCAGGCTCCTTGACCATGACTTCGGCTATTGTGAATGGCAACTGGTATGGGAACCCGCAGGGCATTGAAAAGAAATTTGTTGTCACGGGAAACGCGAACCTAACGGGTAACAACGTCACGATTGGTGAACTCGCCTGTGTGGGCGGGAACATGAGCCCGGAAAATAATGGTTTGGTGGGTAAAGATGTGTATGTCGGTAAAACGTTCACAGGCAATATCACATCTACCGGCAATGCGTATTTTGGTGGTGATGTGAATCCCAGTTCGGCGGGCAATTTTAGCATAGGTGGACATGTTACTTTGATGGGAAATTTGCAGACCGTGCAGAGCGCGAAGAATTTGACCATAGGTGGAGACCTCTGCCTTGCTGAAGATGCGCATATTCTGTCGAAAGGAACCAATTACACGTTCGAAAGCAAGGGCAATGTGTGGATGCCGGGTGAACAGAATCTTTGGTATGGGTCAATGAATTACAGCGACTGCACTTGCGAAAGAGTGTGGTGTAACTGGATGGGGCAATGTCAGCCTAAGACGACCGTGGCGTGTACTGGCAGTAGCAAGAAACAGGAACAAGATGGTTGGAACTGGGGAACTGCGACGTATACGCTTCTGTCGTGCGCAAAGTCTACCTTGGTTTCGGGTGGAGACAATTATTTGAATTATGGCAAGATAATTGTGGGTGGTGAAGGTAAAACGGTTTATATAAAGACAGGTCACACATTTAACGATTATACAGCGTTATATAACGCAAAGAAATTTACAGAAACGAAAGACGAAAAGATCATGTGTAAACCAAAGCCGGGCGTAATGCGCCCAGATGCATCACATGAATATTGCAATACCGATAAAGACGGCAAGGTTGGCCCTGCAGAAAGATGGGGTGGTGATGTCTATTATGCGTATGATTCCCATACAGGGACTGGAAAACCTGGGATATCGTATATCTATCAAACAGGGGTAACGGATATTGAACTAAAATATTATAACGATGAATATTGGATATTGTGTAATGAGTGGGCTGAAAATATTTACCATACCCAGTATTGTGCGGACCCTGCTGCAGAAGCGGGCGTCAATGTCTTGACATATTTTGTTGGTGGCAAGCGATTCTGGGATGGCTACGAAGGTGTGGGGCACGAACGCCAGACACTGAACTACGAAGGTGGGAAACCGACTGGGTCGCCGTATTGTACGAACCAGGCTGGAGCTGGCAAGAATAAATTCCGCCCCAAATGTGGTGTGACACCTTGGTTCAAGACCAACGCAACCGAAATAAAAAACACAGAGCCGTCTCCCAAGTTTGAATGCTCCAAGGCGGTTAAGGATAGCTGCGATGTCATCTGGGAAAAGAAACCCGGATGTGGCGGTTCTGATTACAAGGTGGACGACGTGCTGGTTACCGCCAAGGCAATGTTTGAACCGTATGCGAACAAGGGCTGTGCCGCAAGCATAACCAGGTACGACAAGAATCTGGTAGAAAAGTTAAATGCCTGCTACACGGAGAACAATAGCTCCGAAGACAAGAAGAAAAATCTATACAACGGCTACCTGGTGGTCAAGGTGTCTGGCGGTACGAACAGCACGAACCCGACAGGAACCTTGAACGGTAAGTTTATCATCATCGCTCGGGATGCTCTCTATACGAAACTTCCACAAACGACTAGTACTTCCTCGGTATTGTTGTACCTGGAAAAGGGCGCGAACACGCTTAACGACGTGACTGTATCGAACTACTTCATCTATACCGAAGGCAACATCGGATCGGGCAACCAGTTCAATTTGACTGGAACCATTTATGCGACGGCGGAATCTTGTGCAGGCTTGGGCAAGTTGCAGTCGTCTTCCATTACCTATAACCCGGACCTTGTGAGCGAACTTGCCAGTGCAGGGGTCATTTGTCCGAACGATGGCTCGGTTTGCGGTGGCTCAGGCACTTCAGGCAGTGGTGCCGCATCGTCGGCATCGGGCTCCGGAGAAAGTACTGAAGAATCTTCGACTACGGGCGGTACGGATGCGTACTACATTTCTATGGCGCCCCAGCTTGGTGTGACCCTTGAATCCCAGTACGAAAACGATGAACCGTTACCTACGGGCAACAACCAGGCTGCTCTTGACCCCTCGTTCATCGTTTTGCCGCGAGTCATCTACTTGCCCAGCGATCCGTTTGGCGAACTCAAGGATTACTACAACGTAATTCCGCTAAATGGTTCTACGTTAAAGAAAACCGACGTGAGTGTGTCTTCGTGCATTGGCGCTTCGGGAAGCCTTTCGACGACGGGTAAGCTATACAATGGAACACATCTTCCGCAGGGTATTTATTCCTGTGCAGCGAAGGCGGGCGGTTACAGTGATGTGCCGTTCTGGGTTGTTGTTGGCAATAGTCACCGAGACGGCTTGCCCATAACTTTTGTCGAGACAGACCAGAAAATTGCTGCTGGCGGCACCAAGGAAGTTCATGTGGTAATACCTCCGAATACGCCCTCGACTACACTGAACGTGTATTGCCCGGTGCAGAACGCGGGCGACGATTTGACGTACACGCTTGATGGAGGAACCGTCGAAGGGACAACCTGCCAGTTCAATGTGCAGGGTGATGCATCGGGGAGTAAGACCCAACGCCTGTTTACGGTGACGGCTAAGGCGGAAGCTCAAACGGGCTCGGTCATGTTCCAGTTGCTTTCGGGAACGGGTTATAGCATTGGTAGTCCCTATACCTCTCAGGTTTATATGGCAAGTATTGCAACTCTTGAACGTAAGCCCGCTACTGACGACGAAATCAATGCCTATTGTGCGGACCATCCGGGAATTTGCCCGCCGGCAGGCAAACGAGATAGTACGGCGTGGCCTAATTGCTACCCGACCGAAACATGGGTGGAACCAACCGGTATTACGTATGGGACCATAAGCAAGAACTTCCAGTGGAACCTTGTCGTTGGGGGATCTGGGACATTGCAACTTGCAGCACATGACGTCACGAACTGTGTGGCGATTGTCCCTACCGAAAACAATTCCATTGATATTTCGACAATCAATGTGGAAACTCCGCAATATTTGCGTGCGAGTCTGAAGGCTCTCAAGAAGACAATACAGGTGACTTTTGTCGGGCAGGTTTCCAGTAATCCGGAAATAACGATCGATGTCGATGGAACGGAGTCTTCATGTAAATATGATGAATCTGGGGATGACAAAACCTGCGAAATATCGGCGTTCAGCGGTCAGACTGTTTCCTTGAGTATTGATAAGGACTTGGATAAAAATTCGAAGTTCAATTACTGGAGTTGTTCTGGCATTAGCTGTCCTACGACGGAGGCTATATCTAGTGAAGATTATAACGCATTTACCATTAAGGATGATAATTCGGTTGTGTATGCTCACTTCAACGAGGCCGACAAGCACTGCTTCTTTGACGAATTCAAGAATGGCACGGTAACGTGTTATTCGGAGGATACGGTGTATTGCATCAATAAATGCGGAACGGATCCCGATGCAGTTTGCGTAGGGGCCACCGATGTGACTACATCCAAGTCTAAGTGGCATTTGATTTCCGGTAAACATAGCGATATTGACGTAGTTGCTGGGAGTGTTTCGTTGCGTCGTCAGGGTCGTGCCAAAGTAGACCCTGTCACTGTGATGAGTACGGTAAATGCGGGTACATATGGTACGCTAAAGGCGTTGTTCCAGTTGCCCAAGGAAACTGCAAGCCATAACCGCAATGCGGTTGAAATCTCAAAGTCGGGGTTCTTGCTGCGATCTAACAATACGGGTAGCGAATACCTGATGTTGAATATGTTTGCTAACCAGTCGGGCTACTTGGAAGCGCAACTGTGCTCAAATAATGGTAATTGCCTGAGCGGTACTTTGCTCAAGGGTGGTAATCCTGCTTCTGTCTATACCTCGAATATGATAATGATGTCGGCAACACTTGCTGTCAATGGCAACCTTTCTATATCGGCGTTCACCGGCAACTACTATGGTACCCCGGACGAATATAGCGTGGTATTCAACGTCAGCGATCTCGGCACTACCTATACGGATGTAGCACATGAATTTGTCGGATTTGGCCTTGCGGATCCGAACTTCAAGCTCTATGGTATTGGTTGGAAGAGCGACACCTATTCTGCCGAATGCCATGACTATTATCCAACGGTCAAGTGCTCTTTCGCTGCGGTTGCGACTGATGGCGTGATTCCTACGGCAACTACTGAAGATGCCCATTATATTACACCGTGGATTGGCCATTCGGGCTGGTATGACTCGAAAAAATATAGCTGTACTGAAAAGTACTATTATTACAATGGCAATGATGCTTGCGGCGGTGCTTCTGGTGCAACTCCGGTGGAATGCCTGTCGGATGGATATTCCTTTGCAGAATCAGGTGCTGGCCAGCATGGCTATACAGATAATGGCGGAAACGATGTGAAGACGGCGAAGGCTTGGCTGAATTGCACACTCAATAACGAGGAGATTGCCTGGACCAAGGAAACAAAGAATGAACGTGCTCATTGCGGTCCCTTCTGGACTGGAAAAATTCAGGAGTGCTCGGAGCATGTTGCTGTGACGGATGCTAAAGATAAGAACATTTCTGTAAACCAGGAATTGACTGTTACTTTGACAAACGCCGTAAACTTGCGTGCGACGACGCTTGCTGTTGAAATGGTGGAGTCGTCTGGAATAGATGTGGAAGTCTGGCTGATGAGCGATAACGAAACATGGGGAGCAATGGGCTATGCAAGCAAGTCGGTTGTTTTGACTAGCCAGAAGGGTAGCTTCAGCGTTGACGATGCAATGAATGTTGGCGTAGACGGTTTTGACCCCGAGAATGTAACGCAGATAATATTCAAGAACCGCGGAAATGCTGCGGTTACTGTGAAGAGCGTTATTGCGTCGTGCAAGAAGGCGGTTGATATATCGGATTGCTCTGCGAACTATGCTGATGGCAAGTGGACGGTTCTGGTTGGTGTCCAGAACAAGGAAAACGTATCTTCGTACGGTGTGGAGGCGAAGGTTGATAATGCGACCGTGTTCGAGGTTTCTGCGACTAACCCTAACTCGAATGCTGAAGGAAAGGTGATAATTGAGCAGGCGGATAACCCTTATGCTGAATATCAGGGAAAATCGTACAAGTTCTATGCGTCGATTGTGAATAAGACGGGCTCAACAGCTTCGAAGGAATGTTCTGTGACTCCGTCGACAATAGGTTCGATTACAGTGGGCTGCAATGTGACAGGCTCGCCGAAAAAGCAGGGCGAGGGATTGCCGCAGTTCCATATAAATATTGGTTCCGGCTGTCCTGTTACGGGCTGCTCGTATGAAGTGTATGTTGGCAATGTGATGCTGGATGGTTACCCTGCAAATCACGCTAGCGGGACTATTGATTTGCCGGTGCCGGAAGGCAATGGCTTGCCATTGGATGATCAGGGAAACTCGCTAACGGCAGATTACGATGTGGGAACGTACAAGTATAGGGTAAAGAGCCCAGATACGGCAACATATCCGTTCGGTGAATGTGAAGCGAGCTTTGAAATAACAGAGAAGAGCAACACAAATAATAGCGCTCTGAAAACGGAATGTTGGTTCTCAAACTCCACTCCAGTACAACCTGGAGCTAATGCGAATTTCAAGGCGTACATCAAGAGTCATGGTTATGACATTAGCAATCGTAACTATGAATTGAGAAATTCTTCTGGCCAGAAGGTTAAAGAAGGCACGACGAATGAGTCAAGCGAACTATCCTTTGACATTAGTGGGACGAATACACTTAAGGATGGAACATTCTCACTTTATGTAAAGGATAATGGTAGCTTTAGTACAGCCGCATCTTGTACTGCTACTTTAGATGTAAATGAACTTTCGCCGACTTGTTCTAAGGTTAATGAGAATGGTCAGGACTACTTTAAGTTCAACTTTACTCAAATATGTTCTGGTAGCGCTTGCACATATAATGTGAAGAAAACGTATGGTGGTACAACAACTAGTATTACTGGGGGCAATCAAACTTTGTCGCAAAATGAAACTAAGGTGGCAATGTCTGGCTTTGGTAGCTATGTACTGTGGCTAAATGATGAAGAAACTACTTGCTCGGTTAATGTCGTGGAGCCGGATCCTGCATTTACATGCCCTGCAAATCTGCAGGCGATTGTTGGTAAAACGGATAATGTCACGATAACGCCTGCAAATGTGTCGGGATGCGATAATGGATGTAGCTACACCATCGCGGGAACAAGTGTTACTAATACAAATTTTGAATACCACTTTGGTGCATTGCCTGCATTTACCAATAACACAAATACTGTTGGAAGTACGGCAAAATACGAAGTGAGCTTGACCAATAACAAGACTACTGTAAAACATGAATGTGAGGTAGCTTTTATTGCTGAACCAGTCATTCCGATTGATAATCCTGGGCAAGTTGCATGCTATTCTGATGGAAACTATAATTGGGGCTCAAACAGTGTGAAAATAAAGATAGACAATTACGATGGTGCCTATGGCAATAAGTCGTATGTTGTAAAGGACGCTTCAGGCAACAATAGTCTCGCAACCGGAACAACTAGCACCAACCAACAAATAGAAATTCAAATGCCGAATACCTATTATGCTACGGATTCTAAGTTAAGAGTGTTTATCGCCGGGTCGGAAGTATGCTCTGTGACGCCGAGAGTGAAAAAGCCTTATTTGAAGGATTGCAAACCTAATGGAACTAATAAGGTGCATTTTGATATACAACAATGCGAAAATAGCCAATGCAAATACCAGGTAAAGAAATCTGATGGAACGGTCGTTAATACAGAAACGAATGGTTCTGGAGGAATAGATGTATCTATATCGGGCAAAGGTGATGGTATATATGTCGTCTGGTTGAATGGAGAGGAAACATCTTGTCGCATTCCGATGGGAACTTCTATGACGATTCCTGCTCATTGTTATTTCCCGCAAGCACGTAAATGGGGCGAACAGGAAAGTCAACTGAAGATGGATAATCCAGGCCAGTTTATGAAAAACAAAACGTATGTTGTGAAGGATGCAGCGGACAATAAGTATGCAGAAAGTAGTAATAATACAGGCAACGATGTTGTTGATATGAGTCTGTCTAGTTATTATGCAACTGATGTGACTTTGTATGTATATGTGGGTAGTACTCTATATTGTACTGTAGATCCGATAACATATGGGCCGTATACATATAGTTGCAAACTAGATAATTATACTATCACAAGTGGAAATAGTACTACGTTCAGATTTGGAATAGGAGATTGTGCAAATAACAAATGCTCTTACGAAATAAAGCTTAATGGTACTCAAAAGACAAAAGTGGAAGATATTAGTGAAAATGGTGGATATACATATAATGTAAGCGAAGCAGGAACATATGCTGTTTGGTTGAATGGTCATGAAACAGGTTGCAAAGTGACGTTGACCGTAAAATAAAGCCGCATGATGAAATCTTAAAGGCTCCCCTCGTGAGCCTTTTTAGTATAAACCGAAAATCACCAGCTAGGCCGGTGATTCAAAAAAGTTCTCGGTCAAATTTGAAATGCGGACTGGCATCCTGCAAAACAAATCAACCAAGAGCTAAAATGCGAAATGGCTATAATCACAACCACCAATTAGGCGATTCCTAATCTAGGGCTGCTCTCTAAATTATCCGCGATTTTCGTCTTGAGATGCTTTGGCGATTGCGGCCAATGCGATGTCGCGTTTTGTTTTCCATTTTGTTGGAATGGTGTATTTGTTTACGCTGTCTGGTAAAGCAGCGCTGATAAAACGCTTTAAGTTCTTTTCCAACAAGACGGGCTTTTTGGATTTATTGCCAAGCAGAAAATCGCTGATGTCACGGCTGTGGTTTGCGGGAGGAAAGTAGACCTTTATCGCGATGGAATTGAAATATTTCATTATCGATGCCATTGGGGGAATAAGGTCTGAATCGGCGCTGACTAGCGCAACAATGTCGGTTTGTTGACGGAAACAGTCTTCGAGCATCCTGACAGAAATGTTCACGTCCGTTCGTTTTTCCTCGGGCTTTGGAATAGCGTACTTGCAGTTTGGGCATACGACCGTTTTTTCAAGGAACTTGCCTCGGACTATTTCAAAGCGATCTCCGCTCATGGCCTTGTTTGCATTCAAGAACGCGCTCTGTCGGCTATTCTTGTCGGGGCTTAAAGGGGACGATGTGAAATAAATGACCTTTTGGAGTTCCTGGTCTTCGGCGAGAAAGCTTTCGCATAGCTTGACGACATCGATCCAATAAGCCATTCCCCATTGAGGGTCTATACGGCATTTTCTTCGAATGCCGAAATAGAAATTGAATCCATCAATATAGAAGGTGATTTTCTTTGCTCCCATACCAAACCTTTTTTTAAAAAGAAAGCCGCCCGAAGACGGCCATGTCCTTGGAAGAAACCAAGGCGATGCTTAAATATGAATATAAGAAAATATCAGCACTTTGTCAAGAGGTTGCTTAGTTTTTTTATATCCGACAAATGAGCCAGAAAATTTTGTTTACGTGCGAGTTTTTACAATGGGGAAACGAAAAATCGGCCCTTTCGGACCGATCCTGCAATGCGTTCCTTGACCAGTTTCTTATTTCAAAGAACCTGCGACTGCCCGCGCTTTCTTCAAAATGCTGCGGGATACTCCAAGAGATTCAAAAATCTTGAAACTCTTTTCGATGCCAGCCTTTTGGCCTATTTTCTTGCCCTTTCTTTCACCTTCGTAGAAGGCGTTCTCGCGTTCTGCCATTACATCCGTCATTTTTCCTACCTCTAAGTTGAACACCTCTTCAGTAAAATTAATCAATTTTACCGATTCAAGCAACCTCTTGAATGTGTTGTTCTTTTAAAGCCTTATAAGGGTCTTGACTTTTCGGAAAAAAGATTGTATATTATGAACAAAACCTGTTCGGGACACCCCGGTGGCATGCCGGGTCGTGAGTCCGAGACAGGTTTTTTCTTTTTTATATAGCACTTTCTCGTAGTCAGCGGGGTCAACCGGAAAAGCATGAGTTTCTGTTCTTGAGTATCTGATGGATATGATGTTGGTGCGTATGATGACCCTGTTCCCCTAATATTTTTTATTTCCATGAAAATGTCAAAATCAGAATCAAAGAATGCTGTCCCTGCAAAACCGAGCCGTTTTGACTTTGCATCAGCTTGTTTGTATTCGTATGTCCCCACGATGTGTCGGTTCTGCTTTTCTCTGTTTACTTTGTCAAATTCCTTGTTTGAAGGGAATGCCGGGATAAGGACATCTAACTCGTATTCGGTATAAACACCCCGTTTTTGCGCGAGTCGTATTTTTTCTTCTGTTGTTAAGATATCCCTATGCATGGCCAGAACACCGGTTCACAAACCTGTTGAATGACAGATTGATGAATCCACTCGCTGGTTGCGAAGTGGGGTGCTCTACGTTGATCACCTGGGGCCGTTTTCCCCATAGGGTTCCTGCCTTCGAATCGCGGGTTTGTCACGCCTGCGAAGGGAGGGCGGCATCAAGCAGAGAGTTGAACTGCCCGCCCGGAACGAATACGCTGTCGGCGGGATTGATGCTTTTGTGTTTGAATATACAAAATGCCTTGCCGAAAAGCAAGTACTTGGGCTGGATTGCCGAAGGTGATGCAGTCTTTATGGCGAGAGCCGAGGACTTCTTTTTGCCTCGCAAAATCAAGGAGCCTAAGCAAGAAGAAAAATATTGTGACCCGCTGATGTTCATTTTGGCACAAAATGGAATCGTCGATTTTAAAAATCCGTATGTCGAAGGCGTACAGGATTTTTGGGAAAGTAAAACGCAGGGGGAACCGTACCATGCGGGGCTTCTTGCTGTTGGTTGTCTTCTGGATGACCAGCTAAATGGCGAGGTGGTGTGCGGTAGCGATATTACCTATGGTCAATGTAAATACGCCATAGAAAAAGCGAATAAAATATTGAAGAAAAAGATTGGCATGCCGCTGCGGTGCAGAATGGAAGACCTTTACAATAGGGTTCGGCAGTTGCCCATTGAAAAAAGTCAGATGCTCGAGGCTTTTGCGGCGACTTATTTGGGCGCAAAAGATGAACAGTACTATAAATTTGTCGCAGAGCATTTCTCCGATGAAGAACAGTATCTATTTATCAAGGAAGAAATGAGCGGCCGTTACTTAGGCACGATAGGATTTGCAGATTGCATACAGAAAATCCTATCGTATAATATGCCTATCGGTTGGGTTTGTTCGGCGTTTCTGGAAATGCCTCCTAAACAAATGAATTCTGAAGAAGTAAAAAATCCCTTTGAAGTATTTATCAAGCATATTTTGGAAACAAACATCTATTTGGTGGAAAAAGATATGCGTGATTGCTTGAAGGTGGATGAAGCTAATGGTGAGACGATGTGCGTGGAAAAACAGTTTGCAAACATCTTGTTTATGGGGGCGCGAAACCGCAGTGTCGCTCGCTACATTCCTTTGGAAGAACTGAAGGCACAACTCGCTGATGCGCTTGGGGACAAATGCAATATTGAAGAAATCATTGAGAATTGTCTTAAGGACAAAAGCAAGGAACAGGATGAAAAAAGGAAAGCTTTTGCAAAACTGAATGATTTTCATGATGAATTCAATAAGAAACTTGCAGAGGCGGAAAAAAAATATGATGTGGCACGTACCGAATATTTAATTTGTTTTCGGAAAGGGAAAACTATGTCACCTGAACTTTTGGAATCTGTAAAAAAATCGGCAGAATTCTATAGGACGGGTATAAACGAACCCAGGTTTGCAGAGCTCATCCAGGGGAGTTGCGAGGATAGGTGTCGATATCTGGAAAGGCAAAATCGTGCGCTCAAGTTGATGAATTTTGAATGGGAACATATTTTCGAAGATATCAAGGAAAACCCGGAGAGTTTCAAACGGTATTATCCCATGGTTCGGGTGGAGATAAACCACCGCAGTATCCATGATTTTGTCCGGGCCTATGTTGTGAACGACGACTTCTATGAAATGTGCCAGACACTATAAATCTGGGGCATAATGAAATCTTTGGTGCATTGTTAGCCATTTTCGCCTTGTTGAGATGCTGACTTGTTTGGTCGCAGCCTGCCGAGTTTTTTATCTTTTCATACGCAATAGAGAGGTTGCGATGATTATTGACCTGAAAGGCATGGAAACGACGGTGCTGCCGAATTTCAAGGGCGGCGAGAAGGAATACAAGGCCAAGATGTATTTTGACGGGACGACCCGCATTATGCGCGGGACGCTCGAACAGGGTGCTTCCATCGGTTACCACAAGCACGAGACCAACAGCGAAATAATGTTCTTCGTGGCGGGCAAGGGCAAGGTGCTCTTTGACGACGGCGTGGAATACGTGGAAGCGGGCCAGTGCCATTTTTGCCCGAAGGGCCACAGTCACAGTTTGATTAACGAGAGCGAAGAACCGCTCGTGTTTTACGCGTGCGTTCCGGAACTCGGATAAAGGCGGCAATATCGGGTCGTAAGATCGGGCCGCGAAAAATAAAAACGGAGAATTGATATGTCTAAACTGATGCGTTCTATTTCGGGTATTCGCGGAATCGTGGGCGATACCCTCACCCCGCAGGTTCTCAAGAGCCATGTGCGCGCCTTCCTCGAGATTACGAAGGCGAAGCGCGTGGTTATCGGGCGCGACAGCCGCCCCACCGGCGAGGCCATCGTGCAGTTCGTCGCGGGCATCTGCCGCCTCTCTGGCGTGGACGTGGTGGACGTGGGCCTTTCGACGACGCCGTCCGTGGAACTTCTCACGACGCACTTCAAGGCGGATGCGGGCATCATCATTACCGCAAGCCACAACCCGCTCGAATGGAACGCGCTCAAGTTCCTCAACAACAAGGGGCTCTTCCTCGGGCCAGATGACGTGAAGAAGCTTTTCGAGCTCGCCGATGCGGACAACTTTACTTATCCGGATTACCGTACGATGGGCAAGTACGAAGTCGCTCCGGATGCCGATGGCATCCATATCGATGGCACGCTCAAGATCCCGTTCGTGGATGTGGAAGCAATTCGTGCGAAAAAGTTTAAGGTGGCCGTGGATGCCGTGAATGGTGCTGGCAGCTACATTGTGCCGCGCTTGCTGGAACAGCTCGGCTGTGAGGTGGTGCGTGTGCATTGCGAACCCGACGGCACGTTCCCGCGCGGTGCGGAACCTATCCCGGAGAACCTGGGCGACCTGCGCAAGGCTGTCAAGGATAACGGCTGCGCTGTGGGCTTTGCGGTGGACCCGGATGCCGACCGCTGCGCCCTCGTGGACGGTTTAGGACAAAGTATCGGTGAAGAATACACGCTTGCCATCGCGACGGACGAAGTGCTTGCCCAGAAGAAGGGCAGCGTCTGCGTGAACCTTTCTACGAGCCGCATGAACGAAGATGTCGCCACGAAGTATGGTTGCGGTTTCAGCCGTGCCAAGGTGGGCGAGATCAACGTGAGCCTGCAGATGATGGACAACGGCTGCATTATCGGTGGCGAAGGCAACGGCGGCGTGATTCTGCCGGCGCTCCACTACGGGCGCGATAGCCTTGTGGCCGCTGCGCTTGTCTTGAGCTGGATGGCTCACCATGATGGCGGCCCCGAAAAGTTCGTGGCCGAAAACCCTGCCTATGTGATGCCGAAGAAGAAGTTTGAACTCGGCGACAAGAAGGTGGCGGACATTCTCCCGAAGGTCAAGGCGGAATTTGCCGGCTGGACTATGGACGAACGCGACGGCCTCTGGCTTGGCAGCGAGAAGTCCTGGGTGCACGTGCGCGCGAGCAACACCGAACCGGTGATTCGCGTGATTGCCGAAGCGCCTACCGCTGCGGAGGCGGAAGCTTTGTGCAAGAAGGTTGAATCGCTGATTTAAGACCGCTCGTTCGTCGTATCGGCCGCCCGCCTTGCCCTAAATTGCCTAGATTGCGGGTGAAAAACGGCAATTTCGCACTTTTTGCTTTTGTCCACGGACAAATTTTTACAGTTCTATCCCGGTGTCGCGTTCGATGACCGTCTCGCAGGCCGCCTTGAACGTCTCGGGCGTTGCGATGATTTCAACCGATTTTTTTGCACGCGTGATGCCCGTATAGAGAATTTGGTTGTTGAGCAGCGGGTGGCCTTCCTGTTTGGGCAAGAAGACCGTCACGTGGTCGTATTCCGAGCCCTGCGACTTGTGGATGGTAATCGCGAAGGCCGTCTCGAGAGCATCGGCAGGAAGAAGTGCGAGTGGATAGAAAACATAATCGTCGCGGGTCGGAGTCTTCGAGGCCCCTTCTGCAGTAGACTGCGTCGGCGCCTTTTTCAACATCAGGTTTGGCGTATTTTCATCAAAGACGACGATTCCTGTATCACCATTGTATAGTTTGAACATTTCCTGGTTCTTGGTAATCATCAGGAGCTGCCCTGGGAAATACCCCGAACCCTTCACTAGTTTTTCTTGTTTGTCCTCTTTATAGCCGTCTTTTATCAGGTCGCAGACTTTCTTGTTGAGCCATTCAACGCCGCGGAAACCACGACGTTCCGCCGATAGAATTCTTCGAGACAGAGAAAGATTCCAGATTTTATCACGGCGCTTGGTTTCTTCAGTGTCCGTTGAATTTTCGCATTTGATTTCATTCGCAAGTTTCGGCAAATCATAGAGGCTTAAATACTCTCCATTAGCCTCTTTCTCGCCCTCTTTCTTGATGGCTATGAACTCCTTCTGAAGCAACCACTCTTTCAGTACGAATTCAATCCGAGCATTTTCTTTTGCAGAAATCGGCTTGCCGTCTTTATCTTGAGTTTTTTTGCCATCTTCGTCGGATTCGTCTTCGATTTGGTAATAAGAAACACAGTCTTTAGGTGTTTCGTTTTTTGGGGGTGCTGCTTCCTCAGTTTTTTCTTCAGATGTTTTTTCTATCAACGCCGGGTGCAGGCTAAACGATCGGGCCTTTTCTAAAAGTTCTTTTGGGAGAAAGACTACTTTGTCGTTTTTCATAGCCTCTTCGGCAATGTTGTTTATCTCTTTGGCGAGTTTCCCTATTTCAGACTTTTCGTCAAAGCGATGAGACTTTATCAATTTTACTCTAAAATTTTCGTTTGATTTGGCATTCAAAAGTTCACCCAGTACGGCGCCAGCATCGACAGAAGGAAGTTGGTACGGATCGCCAAGAATAAAGAGTCTCGCTCCTACGGGAATCGCCTGCAACAGCGAAGCAAACAAGTTGATATCAATCATACTCGCTTCATCGATAACAAAAATGGATTTTGGCGAGAACTGATTTTCCTTGTTGTAAGAGAAATCGGATTTGCTCCGAGAGAACTTGAGTAAGCGATGAATCGTACTGCTTTCAAGGTTGTTCAGTTTGTCGAAAATTTTTTGGTAATTTTTGGAAGAATGAACATCTGGACGGTCTGCCATTTTTCCCAAGTTTCCAGCAAGGCTTTCGCGCATACGGTCGGCAGCCTTTCCACTCGGAGCTGCTAAATAAATATCATAATTCAGCAATTCTTCGTTTTGGTTCAGTAGATTCCACAATATATAGAGAACAACAGTCGTCTTGCCGGTTCCAGGACCACCTGTGATAATCAAGTTTTCGGAGAGCCCCCTTGTCACGGCCTCTTTTTGTTCCATATTGCGTTTGTCTTCGGGTTTGCCATCATCGGGCAAAAACAGTGGAGGTTTGATTGTTATGTCGTTGAATTTGTTACCAAATAGCTTCTTCATCGAATCTTCAATATCGATTTTCGCCCAATAATACTTGTCAAGATACAGGTATGGGGTTTTGTCTTTTTCAATCAAAAGAGGAAGAGAGATTTCGTCATCCTTTTTAGCCGAGTCTGCGACTCCAACAACTTTACTTAGCTTGTTTCCAAGAATGTTGTTGATTCCGCATTCAACAACCTGCTTGAAATCTTCGGTGTTAGCCTCATCAGAAAGCGATTCCGACGAATCGCCATTTGCCTCGGCAAGACTCTTCTGCAGTTGGACGAGGCCATTCCATTTCTTGCCCCACCATTTCATAAATTCCACAGGGGCCAGCGCCACTCGCGTATTGCCATCATCAAATAGCGAGAATGCGAGGCAAAGAAATTTCTTGGTTGCGTCTTCTATACCTCCGTTCATCTTATCCAAGAGGCGGATTAGGTGCAAGTTCAATTCTTGAATACCGCGCATTTCTTTCAGCGCTTCGAAAAATTCTTCATAACTAGCGGATTCAATTTGTTTAGTCTTCATCTTTCTTTCCTCTGTTCATCAAATTTTTGACTTCTTCGTATGCTGTTTGAAGTTTCTCGAATTTTTCCCAAGTTTGGGCGTAGATCCCGCGCCCTGTTTGGCCGTCAGTACCGCGCAAGAATGCGTAGTATATGCCGCCGAAGTGCTTTTTAAAGATCTCTTGCTCATTCGGTAAGTTTTCTTGAGTCCCTGGGCCGTAGAACTGCTTGAGCCACTGGATTAGGCAGTAGCTATAAAGCACACGCTGTACCGAGTATTCCTTGTCCACTTTTTCCTTGACTGCCTTGGCAGAGTATTCCTCAAGATAGTCCGACTTCCAGTCGAGAATGGAGTAGCGCTTGTTTCCGTCTGCATCGGTTCGAACAAAGAGCAAGTCAATAAAGCCCTTGCAGAATTTGTGCAGAAAACTATTCGTTTCTTTGTCTAACTCGGCGGTTAAGCCAAATTGCACTTCGGGTTTGTGATCGCTATCCGGCAACGACGCTAAAGTGAATGGTTTTGCATTCTTGAATTCTCCACCGTTAATTACAGGCAGTTTTGCATGAAGCGTATTCCAGATAAACCAAATGGAAAGATTAATCCAATCCGGCGAGTGTTTGTCAATAGGCAGAGCCTCGCTCTTGAATTCATCCCTAAGCTTTTCAATTAAGTCGTTGTAACCGCAGGCCGTTTCAAATGATTTGAAACCATCTGGATTGTCTTCAAAGACCTTGGAGAACTGCATCCATTCAAGAGTATTGTGCAAAACGTTACCCACCTTGTTCCCGCGCGGGTACGTCTTTTCAATTTCCTTCCATTTCTGCATTTCGTCGGAAGGTTCTGCACCTACTGTCAACTCTTCCTTGCATGAGCATTCTACGACATCAGTATCAATATTCTGTTTTTCTCCATCTGTATCATCAGGCAATCTGGTCTCAGATTCTTCTGCCGAATCGCTGCGATTGCCATCAATAGCCTCAACGACGCTTGCATCTATATTGTCGTCTCCTTTTCGTCCGGCAAGTGATGAATAGGAATATTGCAGAATGGCCTTTCCGCCCAGTTGGCCTTGCAAGGTGGACATGGCTGTCTTTTGATTATCGTAATCACTGTCAGCATTTTTAAGCGAGCCATTGCATTCGTCTGAACCCAGAAGTATTTTTTCTACAGCTTCCTGCAACTGTGTGAGTTTCCATTCGTCCTTCGAAACGCTTTTCAGTTCGACGATGTAATCCTTGACATTGTCTTCTGTGAGGTCATCTTTAGAAAGGTCCGCCACGTGAAAATCGGCGATGCGATCAATTGCATTCTTCAAAAAGGCATAATTCTTGTCTTTATTCCATTTTTCGTAGTTAGGCAGAACCAGAATAGATGACGCACGCGTAAAATCGACATAGAATAGGCGTTTCCATTCCTCAAGTTCTTCTTTCTTACGAGCCCCCTTCGCATTTTTCCCGAAACCCAAATAAATGTCATCTTTATCATGGTACAAGAACGGGCCTTCCGCTTGATCATAGTATCCCTTGAATCCGGCAACGGAAATCACCACCGGGAATTCGAGGCCCTTGGAGGCATGGACCGTCATCACCTGAACCATATCGCTATCGGAACCTTTTTCTACCAAGTCGCCGTTTTCATCATCAGCAGATTCATTGAATCGAGCAAGACCGTCCAAATGACGAATCAAGTCTTCCAAAGAGCAATTATGGTTATACAGATAGTCTATGGCGTAGTTCCCGATTTGGCGTAAGCGTGCCAATTCTTGCAGAGATGCTCTGTCGGTAAGCCGGTCGTCAATGAGTGTATCGTCATATATATGCTCTAGCATTTCGGCATAGCGTTTTTTGAGAGCCAAAGCACGCCATTCGTTTAGACATTTACGTTCCCATATTTCAGGGCTATCAAAAACTTCACTTTCTACAAGATGCAGTTCGTTAAAGTCTTTGATTTTTTCTAAATCTTGCCCTTCTTTTGCCAATGTTCTTTTTAACCCATCCTTAAAGAAATCCGTAATCAGAACTTCGTTTAGGAGTTTACGATTCCATCCAGAGAAATCAGGGGCATTCAAAGCACGGAAAAGAGCAATCCACTCTGCACATTCTCGGCTTCTGAAAAGGCAACTTTCCTTATACTGCGTATAGGGAATATGAGCCTGTTTCATGTACGATTCAATAACTTGCATTTCGTTGCGGGAACGTGCCAAGACAGCGATATCCTTTAGCTTCAAGCTACGAATTTTTTCAGGATGGTCCTTGTCGAACACCTGCAATTTTGTTTTTTTCTTACCAGACTCATCCGTCTCTTCTGTCAAAGAACACCAATCTACGATTTGCTTGACTGCTGCCCTAGCAAAGGCGTGTTCGTTTATTCCTTCATTGGAACCTTTGCATAGCCAAATAGAGGGGACAATTTTCCCGCAATATCGGGGCGTGGATTTTTTAGGGTCGGGAGGATCTTTTTCGTCAGGCGAAATAGATTTCGTAAAATCAATCAGCTTATTCATTCCATCGGCGGGCTTAAAGAAATCATCCTTGAATAATTCATTACAGCCATGAACGATGCCATTAGTTGAACGGTAATTGCACGCAAGCCGTCGACCATTTTCTTGTTTGATGTCTTCAATAGCCTTATTATAGACATTGACATCAGCACCCTGAAAACTGTAAATAGACTGCTTGGGATCACCTACAACATAGATGGAATGTCCAGATTGATTCCAAAAGAGCGTTTTGAAAATATCCCATTGTAGTTGGTTTGTGTCCTGGAACTCGTCTATGATGGCATATTTATATTCCGCTTGGAGTTTTTCCTTTAGGCCACTCCCGTTAAGAACGGCATCATGAACAGAGAGGATCATGTCGTTATAGGATTGTAGCTTGGAATCGCTCTTGGTTTTCTGCCACTCGTCAAAAAGATCTTTTGTGCAAATGCTAAGAAACCTTTCCAATTTATGATCGTACAAGTTTTGGGATACAATCTCCCTCAAATCCCTAAAATAAGCAAAAGCGATGAATAAGTTTTCAGGCCAATTTTCCCGTGCGTAATCCTGTTTATAAGAGCCTTTGTTATAAAAAACGCTACCTTTTTTCCACGCCTCTAGAGCTTCCACGAAATTTTGGGCGTTACCTTTGCCTGATTTAGAAAAACGGGCTTCTGGATGAGCTTCTAACAATTTGATTTTATCTTCAAAATCAACGGCCTTCCGTAAAGAAGAAAAATCTTCTGCGGAAAGAATTTTTTCAATTTCGCTTTCTGTCAGTGTTTCTCCCAAGATGCAGAGATCCGTAGATTGCCGGTTCACAATCTCTTTTCCATTCTGGGAACCTTTATATAAATCAACGGCTTTAACCAATCGATCTTTTATGTCATCTATAACATCATCGACACTGCCCTCTATTTCAACAAGCTTTTGGAAATCAGCGTCATTAATCCACTCTTCACGAATCCGCCTTTCAACGAGTTCCTTTGCCGCAGCATCATCGACCATCAACACATCGAAAGGTCTCCCGGCATCATAAGCGTATTCTTTCAGGGCCTTTTGGCAGAAGGAGTGTATCGTAAAAATGGCAGCATTATCTACATCACGATAGGCCTTTTCGAAAGCTTCGCGATTTAAGGGATTTTCTTCAGGTAACAGTTCTTTGGCATTTTCATCGATACGACCCGTTTCAAGAACTTTGACAATCTTTTTACGGATTCGATCTTTCAACTCGCCCGCAGCCTTTTCAGTATAGGTCACAATGAGAATCTTCTTGAGGGAAATTCCTCTAGCAATCAGTTTAGCCACCATGAGCTGAATGGTGAAGGTTTTTCCCGTGCCGGCCGAAGCCTCGATAAAAAGATTTTTATCGGGATCAAAGTCTATCAATTCAAATGGTTCTAAGTCTTTTGTATCCATAATAAGCTCTCCCTACTTGGCATTCTTTCCTTTTGCGGATTTTTTCTTGGGCTTGTCAGTATCACTTGCGGCAGGAACTTCCTCGGCGGGTTCTTTGGGAGGCTCTTCAGGGAATTTAATGTCAATCAATTCCTTCATTTTTCCCACGGCTTTTCCCCAATCATCTCCAAATGTGCTGGCGGTATAGCCGACATCCTTCAAAACATCGAAAAGGGATTTTTTGTCAAAATAATTCCAAGCACCGCCATGCTTTTCGTTCAGTTTATCCTTAAATTCAAAAATGTTTAAATCTTCAGGTTTTTCAGGCCAATCAAGCAATTTTGCAGGAACTGCCTTGCTAAAGGGTTGCTCCTTTTTGTCCTTTGTGATTACGCCAAAAGCAGCCTTGTATATTTCTTCTAGTTTCGTTTTCGCCTCAGACGGTTTCTTCGTTACAAAAGCCTTTGCAGGGCCTCCCTTGTCTTTATCACAAGAGAATATCAAAATGTCAACGGTCCTATCCGTTTCGCCACTCTGCTTTGACAGAATGACCAATGCCTGAATATAGGATGAAAGGAATTTATCCAGTTTAAAATTTTTAGTCGCAGAGGGCGAAGACGAAACCGAAACCAGTTGCGAAACTTTATCCCAGTCCAATTCCTTATCGTCTTCTTTTTTTGCGTTTATCCAATCTAATGTTCCTGAAAGAAGCCAGTGTGCGCCATCACTAGAATATCGATCTAACTGCAAATCTGTGATTTTTTCACCAAAAGTCCAATCGTTTACAAAAGAGCAATTTTCAATCTTTTTTTTGCCATCACCTTCTTGGGAATTGTCATTAGCGCCGTTGACGACTATTCCTTCGTTAATCATCTGTTCCAGAATGAGCTTTTTGTTGGCCTCTATCTTATTCCAGAATTCATCCCCAAATAGCTTATCGGGCATTTTCCCAGAAAGTTTCAGTTCTTTCTTGTAATTTTCGTATTCTCCAGCATCTTCAGAAAGTTCGGCCGCAATAGCCTTTTTCAATATGATGCTTTCGTCAAGACGATTCAACGAAACAGGTTCAAAGAGTTCCTGTTCCACGTTCTCGTCATCTTCGTCAGACAGGCTACGCCCTACATGGAACTGGAACGGATCTTCCAGGAATTTGCGTAACTGGTAGAAACTAACTCTGTCAGGCGGCTTGACAAACAAGTCATCTTTCGTTCCACCATTTTTCTCTGCATCATTTTTGGTTGATGCTCCATCATTATCGTCTTTTGGCGGATTATTAGGTTTCTCGCCTGTGACCATATTCACATAGGCAATCTTGTTGCGGATGCTTTTCTTTGTGAACAGTTCCGATGGGTCACGGGTTTCGTCCAGCGGGAGTTCCTCGGTTTTCCAGGTATATTTTGTATCCTTGAGTGCTTCCGAGACAAATTTCTGGAGGTCGCTTATCACAGATGACGGATAGAGCTCCGCATCTTTCTTGATGTCTTTGCCCACATAGCTCAGGTGGAAGCTTTCGCTCGCGCTCATCAGCTGGCATAGGAATGCATAGCGGTTCTTTGCAATCGGGGAGTCGTCGCCGGGCCATGGCGGGCAGGACTTGCGCAAATCAAGCGTGTTGTGACGTTTTGCTCCAGGGAACGAAGTTGAATCGGCTCCGATAAAGAACAGGTGCTTTACAGGAACCGTGCGGTTCGGCGCGAACTTCATGAACGTAATACCGTTCACGAAAAGGTTGCCACAACTGTATTCCGTCCCTTCGGCACCGGCGAGCAGGCTCTGTGCGACAATCTTGAGCGGAATTTCTTTGAGCCCCGCATCCTGTTGATAACGTAGTTGCTCAATGGTTGCAACGACTCGCTGATAGACAAAGGTTTCGCTCTTCATCGAATCGGGAGCCTTTTGCATCCGAATCCACTTGCCCAATGCTTCTGTAAGCGAATCTAAATCCGTGACGGGCTTGTTATAGTTTCCGATCCACTCTTCTAAATCTTCCACGCATTGCACGAATCGGCAAAGCGAGGCCTTGTCTCCGCTGGCAATGTCGTAGAAAGGCTTTGTCTCGTCGAGGTCTTCGCAATCGCTCCATTTCACGTTCTTTCTCGTCATGTGTGAAAGGAGTAGGCGGTTTACAGAATGTAGCCAGTCTTTTTTATGGGAGGCCTTGCGGTCGCGGTAAGTATTCGTCTCCACAATCCAGTTTTCCCAGTCGGCAACATCGTCATCGCTTATGCCGCGAGCCTGCTGTACGACTGGATTGCGCATCAGACTGAAAAATTCCGGCCTCGAGATGGATTCCCTATCCAGCACATCGAATAGGCTTTGCAAGGCGTTTTCGGTCAAAGATGCCTTTGCCGGCGAATCGACAATTGCAAAGCGGACGTGCAGAAAACCATCGGATTTCTTCTTTTCATCCTTTTTCTGCTTGACCGGAGTCTGGTCGAATACCATCTTGATTGCCGTGCGATACTCGTCGAGACAGGGAGAAACAACGAGGATGTCTTCGACACGTGCGTCGCCTTGCAGCAATTTACAAATGTCAGAATGCAGGTACTCGATTTCGCGGATTTTCGTCGGCGCCGATTTTACCGTCAGAGACTTGAAAAGGCCATCTTTTTTGAAAACGTCATCCAAATTCGCGTCAGAGAAATCTCCCTTTCTGTGTGCGATGGAATACTGCAAGCAATGTAACAGTGAATCCTGTTTTAGTTCTTCGCCCTTTTGGGGGGATGTGCTTGCATCAAAGTCGAATTCATAATCGGTTGCCAGGCACCAAAGTTTGATGTTGTCACGGCCTGAACGGCCCCAGTTTGCAAGGAGCGCGTTTTCTTCGGAAACATTTTCTTCCTTGATATCGTCGATATCGAATTGTTCGTCATTGTTGTCTTTGTCTTTTGGTTGACTGCTGTAATTTTGGACTTTTAATTTCTCTTGAATGGCTGCAGGGATGTCTTTCTTGTTTTTCCAGTTTATGTGACATTCCGATTTCGATTCCAGCTTTGCGTCTTCCCAAAATTCCATGCAGGGGTTCTGAATGTAGGCGTACACATCGTGTTTTTCTGCGTATTTCTGCAAGATGACTCGGTAGAACTGCCCCATGCCCGAAAGCCCGAATATAAAGACGGGGAGCGGCTTGCCCTCTTTGCCGGTTCCTATGTTCTCGAGATTAAATGTTCCGTTCCATGTTTTATAAAGGTACGGGATGGTCTGGTAATCTTTTTTTGAACCCTTTCGTTCTGCTTCTTTGGCGAAGACCTTTTTTAAGAGGGATATCTCTCCGTTTTTATCATGGAAAATGGCCGAGTATAGCTTGCGCTGCCATGTTTCGCGAGCCTTGACGGAATCTTTGTTGCTTTTATCGCGAACGCTTGCAGCAAAAAAGAAGGGGTCCTTGTTTGAGTCTAGGGCCCATTTGTCGAGTAGTCCCGCCGGATTCCCCGCAAATTCTTTTGGTCTGCTGGCCTCGTATTCCAGGAACAGCGATGCCATCTTGTTGGCAAAATCAAAAAGCCTATTGGCGTCGGGCTGGGCCTTCGAATCAGGCTCGCCATCGCCGAACAAATAGCGCTTTACTTCGTTGTCCAGAGTTTGCCAATTGAGTTTATTCGTTGTCTCGTCGACTTGCTGCAAGTATGCCAAAATGACATTGCAGAGCATTTCTGCGTTCAGTTTTTGATACGATTTGTTGCTTGTCAAAATGCTAAACAAGAACTTGTCGATGGAGCTCTTGTTCAAGTTCAGGAGGCATCCCTTCTTCTTCATCCATTTCAGGCGGAACCACTGTTCCAGCTTGAAGTCCGGGAAGATGACTACCGGGGCGTTAAACGGGTCGTTCCAGTTCTTGGAGATTTCTTCTATCATCTCGTTGGCGAGATGTTCCAAATTCAGGGCAAATTTTAGATGTAGCATAATGGAAATCTATATAAAACTTTTGTTTGACTATAAATATATCGTCAAAAAACATAAAAAAGTCAAAAAAAATGTGTTTTTTTGACAAATCGCCCTTCCGTAACGATAAATCAAGAGAAAGCCAAAGGAGCCTTTTATGGACGAATTCAACAGGTACCAGTGTTGCATCTGCAACTACATTTATGACCCTGAATATGGGGATCCGGAAGCCGGTGAAGATGCCCTGCCGGGGACTCCGTTCCAGGAATTGCCCGATTACTGGGTTTGCCCTCACTGCGGAGCAGAGAAAGAAGATTTTGAGAATATGGGATAATTTTTACCCGTACACTTCCTTCAAATAGTCCGCGAACTCGCTCATCTTTTTGCGCAGGGCGGCGGGCTTCACGACTCGGGCGACATCGCCGAAGGATACAATCCAGTTGAATAGCAGCTGGTTGTTTTCGGCTTTCATCTTTACGCTGATTTTCCCGTTTTTAGCCTTGCCGATTTGCAAGGATCGGTTGAACGGTTTTTCTTCCAGGTACCACTTGGCGCTGGCATTGAATTCAATCTCGATGTCCTCGAGTTTTGGCTCCTGGCCGCTCATGAATGCGGCGCCCGAAAGCACGAGCTTGCGGAGTTTCTCAACGACCTTCGGGTCTTCGGCGAACGACTCCTTCGCGAGTTTTACGCTCTTAATTCTGCGGAACTTTAGCGTGTAGACGCTTCCCTTGTACTTCTCCGATTCGCAGCCCACGTAGAGGTCGTTCTGGTACACGATTATCATGAGCGGGGTGCGCGTGGAGCGCCTGCTGGAATCGTCGGTGGGGTATTCGATTTCAATTTTGCGGTGGTCGTGGATGGCCTGCAGTATCACGCGGATTTTTTCGCTGGCGTCTTCTTCGAAATCGGGCGGTGTGCCCATGAAGAGGATCTTGCTGTTGAGTTCTTCGCCGAGTTGCTTGATGGATTTCTTTTCGCGCGCGGGGAGGCTGTTCTC
Source organism: Fibrobacter sp. (assembly GCA_017550445.1). Next base: position 17,716 of record JAFZOV010000019.1, on the reverse strand, counting down.
GATGCGCTCCAGCAACTGCGTGATGATTTCGCTTGTGGCGGGGTAGATGTTTGCGATGCGGCGCAGGAACACGAAATGCAGCATGGTGTTCTCGAAGTTCGGGAACAGGAGCCTGTCGGCGTTCTGCAGGGCGGAAGTGTAGTAGAACGTGCGCCCCACACTTTCGGCCTGGATGTAGCGGCCGCCTTCCATTTCGGCAAGGAACCGCATGTCGCGCTGCACGTTGCGCCTTTCGCTTTCGGGAATCTCGAGCGATTCCATCAGGTCGGTGACGGAGAATTTCTTGTTCGGGTTCGAAATAACCTTCGCGAAAAGTTGAACGGTGCGTTCGCCGCGGGTCTTGTCTGCCATAATATACCTCTATGCAGGAATATATAATTTTTTCATGCGATGATAATTGTCGCATATTTTTTTTGCAGACCTTCGCCGGATTTTACAGTCCCATTACGCGCCCCTGCCTTGAATCCTTGTAGGCGAGTTCCGATTTCAGCGCTTCGAGGATTGCCTCGGCGGTGATTTCGCTTTCGCTGTAGAAGCGCAGGCTTCCGTAGGCGGCATTGAAGTCGCCGGGGGTGAGCATCTTCAGGTTCCTGGCTTCGTCGGGGCATTCGATTGCCGGGAAGAATGCCTTCCACATCTTTTCGACGCTTTCGGGTTTCAGGTAGCCGAACTTGACCTTCAGCGCGAAACGCCTGCGCGATGCGGTATCGAGATCCTTGTCGAAGTTCGTTGCGGCGATGAAGATTCCCTTGAAGTTCTCCATCTGCGTGAGCATCTCGTTCACCTGTGTGACTTCCCAATTGCGGGCAGCGCCTTCGCGGTCGCGTATCAGACTGTCGGCTTCGTCGAGGAAGAGGATGGCCTTCTTCTCTTCGGCATCCTTGAACATGGCACGGATTCGCTGTTCCGTTCCGCCTACGAAGCAGTTCAGCAGGTCGCTTGCCTTCTTGATGATGAGCTTGCGGTTCAGCGTACGTGCGAGGTGCTTCGCGAATTCCGTCTTGCCGGTTCCCGGAGCGCCGTACAGGAGCATGTTCAGCGAGTCGGGCTTGTCGCCTTCCTGCATGGTCTGCCACTTGGCATCGAAGGAGCGCGCGACTTTCAGCACCTTGTCCATCTTGGTGTCGATGTTGAGTACGTCGAGCAGGTAGCTAGGGGCGCGGCTTTCCTTGTCGCGGTTCGCGTATTCGATGTCAAGGCTCAGCAGTGCGGCCTGCGCCTCGGCGATGGTGCGCACGGTCTTGATCGGGTCTACCTTGCAGCCTGATTCCAGCAGTTTCTTGGTGCCGACGACAGCCTGCGTGATTCCGCCCGCGGTAATCGAGAGTTCTTCGGAAAGCTTCTTGACGGCATCTTCGGGCATGAACGATTTTGCATCGTGCTCGTTGATTACGGAATCCCAGACTTCGCGGCGCTTTTCGGCATCGGGGCGCTCGAATTGTATGGAGTAGTCGAAACGGCGGAGAGTGCTTTTCTCGACCCATGCAATGTTGTTCGAAATCCAGATGATGGGCATCTTAATCTGTTCCAAGAAGAAGTTCAGCGCGCCCTTTTCGCAGCAGTTCAAGATGACGTCGGCCTCGTCCACCAGGAGGATTGCCTTTTTCTTCTGGTACTTGCTTGCCGCGTAGAGGATACTGCTCATGCGGCTTTTGACGACGGAATCTTCCTTGCTTTCGCGGTGGGTGCCTTCGGTGCTGATGTTGGTAAGCACGAGCGGGCGCCTGAGTTCCTTGGCGATGGCTTTTGCGAGCTCCGTCTTGCCGGTGCCTTCCACGCCGTAGAAGAACAGGTTCAGGCCTTCGCCGACTTTCGCGTGCTTCATCATGTTGAACGCAAGTTCCACCTTCGGGTTCTTGCGGCAGAGTTTCTTGTACGGGACGCAGTCACCCTCGTACACTCTGAAGAAGAGGCTGTCCAGGTCGTTGCCGGAATGTCCGTCCAGGAACATCCCGATGCGCTTCGTGATATCGGCTTCCTCGTCGATAATCGCCATCTTCTTGAGGGTCCCCTTGTTCGAGACGGCGGAATCGAAATCCAGTTCCGGATAGAGTTTGGAGAACACCTCGGGCATGGCTGTATCGCGGAAACGGCGCGAACTTATGGCATTCAGGAGGGTGCTGCACTGTTCCTTGTGGAAGAAAATCCACGAGAACATCAGAACCTCCATTTCGGTGTCGTTCAGGTTGAACGCCTTCTGCACGATATTCAGGCGCTTGAAATACCCGTCGTCTTCGATATCCTGGTTCTCTTTCAGGGCCTGCGTCAGTTCGCGGATGACGCTCTCGTAGAATACCTTCTGCGACGGGGCGTCGAAAATGCCTTCGTGGTTCAGGTAATTCTGTACGAAGTCGGAAATTTCCTGAATGGAGCACTCCCTCTCGATAACGTCGTTGAAACGGACAATGGCGTGCATGCGGCGCTGATACGCTACCGATTTTTCGTTGTCTTCGCAACGGAGGTGCTTGCCTGCATAAGCTGCGTTAGATTCCTGGATATACTGTTCCCGTTCTTTTTCCGGCATGCTGTCTTCTTCGGCGTTGAGCTTTTCGAAGTGTGCCGAGAGGTCCTTCAGTACCCGCGAGGCGCTCTCCGTGGGGAAAATGGCGATGCTGTCGTCCGGATCGGGGTAGTTTTTGACTATGCGCAGCATACGCACCCAGTATTCGTAACTCTTGAGAGTCACGAAATCGAGATTGATCTTTTTCTTGAAGGAACCGGAACGGAGCGATTCCACCACACCCATAAAATAATCTTTTCTCATAAAATCTCCCTTTTTTACGCTAAAAATATAGCGCCTCTATGTGACATATATCGTCGCGAATGGAGATTTTGTAAAGTCGGAATTTTTATGCGACGCTAGTTGTCGCATTGGACGTTGCGCTCGCGGGCTTGGCTGCCGCGAACCTTATTGGAACGTGATCCCGAACGACTTGGGAATAACGATATCCTTGTAGGTATTCATCAAAAAGTCGTCGGTCATTCCGGAAACATAGTCGGCGACGGCGCGCACTTTTGAAGTGGCTGCCTGATATGCTTCGCCCATCGAGGCGTACCAGTGGTTTATGCCGGTCACCTTCGTGCCGGTGTCGAGTTCCTCGAGGCACTTTTCCAGGACAATCTGGAACATCGCCTTGATTTTTTCGTCTTGCGTGGACTTTTTCGGGTTCAGGTAGATGTTCTCGTAGTTCCAGTTCTTGAGGCGGTTCAGCGCGTCGAACACGTCTGGAGAGAAGGTCAGCGTTTCACGGTCGATGCTGTTGTTCACAAGATCGGTGATGAGCGTGTTCACGATGCTTGCGTTCCTGTCGCCGAGAACGTCCGTGATTTCGCGGGGGAGGTCGTTGCGGTCAATCAGCTTGAGCACGATCGCGTCCTCGATGTCGCGCCCGATATAGGCAATCACGTCCGAGATGCGCATCACGCAGCCTTCGAGCGTCATCGGGACCATCGCCTTTGACTTGAGCGTGCCCGCCAGACTGTCGCGGTATTCTTCCAGCAGTTTTTCCGGAGTCTTGTTGCTATCGCAGCCGTAACGGTTCTGCAAAATCTCGCCGTTGTGGCAGATGATTCCGTCGAGGACCTGTGCGGTGAGGTTCAGCCCCTTGCCGTATTTTTCGAGGTCGTGGAACAGGCGGAAACTCTGGACGTTGTGCTCGAAAATGCCTTCGTTTTGTTTTTGCAAGAATGCCGAAAGAATCCGTTCGCCATCGTGCCCGAAGGGTGTGTGGCCCACGTCGTGGCCCAGCGAAATCGCCTCGATCAGGTCTTCGTTCAGGTTCAAGAAGCGCCCGATGGTACGCGCAATCTTTGAGACTATCTGCACGTGGAGCACGCGGTGCGTGATGTGGTCGTTTTCGACGAGGTAAAATACCTGCGTCTTGTCGATGTAGCGGCTGTAGCAGTAGGAATGGATGATCCTGTCGGAATCGTGGAAAAATTCGGGCCGCACGTCTGCGCTTTCTGCATGGTAGCGGTATGCCTGCGCGGACCTGCAGGCGTAAGGCGCGAGCGATTCTTCCTTGGCCGCTAGGCGGGCCGCGATACGGTCTTTAGTTTCGACGTTCCATTGCATGGTTGTATATATATAAAAAAAGTAGTCATTTGGCTCGTTTTCGCTGCGAAACCGGTCAGCGTACCTATAAACATAGAGTTTTCTTAAGTTTATAGGTACAATAAAACGGATAATCGACGAGGCGTACCTATAAATTTTCAAAAAAACAATTCTTATAGGTACTTTTCTACGCTTCTTATACAAATTAACAAGATTTTCGGCAAAAAGAGTGCCTTATGTACCTATAAACAAGGCCTTGCATTGTTATTTATAGGTACGCTTAATTGCATATACCATCCATTTACCTTACACAGACCTCTTTTTGTACCTATAAAAATCAAATTCATCGCAATTTATAGGTACGCCTCCCGCAAAACAAGTGTAGGCATACATCAAGAAGCTCTTTTTAAATGACAAGCAGCCCGTATTTTGTTCCAGATACCTCATGATGGAGGAAATGAATATGGTTGACACGGCGCTTGAAGTCTTCAACAAGCAAAGGGCTAAAATCGGACCAGCACATATTTGGAAATCCCGTCGGTTGCCCGGCGGGGTTCTGTTTTTCTCATATTTTGGCTAAAAAACGGATAAACAATCGTGCATTCTTTATCCGAAACTACAGTAAAATGGTGCAAAACGGATAAACAATCGTTGATTTTTGCTCCGAAAAATGGGAAATTCGCGAAATTTAAGCGTTTTTCACGATGTTTTCGATGTCGCTGCGGCTCAGGTAAACCTGCTTGTTCAGGGCATCTGCAATTCTGCAAAGGGCCTTGCGGCATGCCATCAGGATATTATAGTCCTGCTCCACGACATTCGTTTCCACCAGTTGGAAGTAATAGCAGGCCGCCTGAAACCGCTGGTAGTCCGGGTCGCTCTTGTAGAGTTCCGCCGGCAAATCCTTCATGAGCGTGTCGAGGTCGCAGGCGAAATCTTTGCGCATCAGGAATTCTGCGATGTGGCCCGCCATGGCGATATGCGCGTCGCCCTCCAGTTCACTCCCGGCGATGTGGGTGATGCCGGGGCGCTCCTTGGACTTGTCCATCTTCACGTAGTCGACAGGTCGCTTGAAAAGGTAGGCGATGAGCGCGTGGCCCGCCTCGTGGTTGCACAGCTTCTTGAATTCCTCTTCTCCGAAGAACTCCACAAGAGATTCATGAGTCAGTTCTTGTTCGGGCATTTTGTAATCCTGTTACTATTCTGCGAATCCCGGGGGAGGCAGGTGCATGCCGGCCATCAACAGCTTGTTGTCGCGGGCGTATTGCATTAGGCGCTTGCGGCTCTCGATGGATTTTTCCTTGTCCATGTCGTAGTTGGAATTGATTTCGGGGTGGTCCTTCTGCAGTGCGTAGCCGTGCATCAGGTCGCCGATTACGAGCAGGTTGGAAAACTGGAAGGCGGTGTGGCCGGGAGTGTGCCCGACGGCATCAAGTGCCAGCACGCCGTGGGGGAGGCTGTCGCCGAATGCGAACAGGTGGAGGCTATCCTTGTAGAGGCCCATGACCATCTTCTGCAGGTCGTTTTTCGGGATGTCGTTCATCCAGGCATCGTATTCAACCTTGCCTGCATAGACGCCTGCATTCTTGAAAACTTTAGTGTCGTTGCCGTCGCCATCTTTCGCGACAAGGCCCGCGATGTGGTCCACATGGAAATGTGTGAGGTAAATCAGGTTGATGTCGTCGGGATTGACACCGAGGGCGGCCATGCGGTTCATTGTCTGCCCGCCGAAGCTCCGAGTCCCGCGTCGAACAGGATGTTCTTCCCGTCGATTTGCAGCAGGAACGTGCTCACCGATGCGGGTATGCCGTCGGGGAGGTTCAGGCTTGCAAATAGCGAATCGCTTGCGTCGCTGAAGAGGCTGCGCGGGTTCAGCTTTTCTCCCTGGTTGTCTTGGAGCCAAGTCACCTTCGCGCCGTTTGCGAGCGTGACGGTTTTCGTACCTTCGACGGCGCCTGCTTCTGCGGGTGCGGCATTCTCCGGTGCCGCCTGCGTTGTTTCCGTTACGGCTTGGGCGGCGGGTTCGGCAGTTTTTTCGTTTGCAGGCGTCTTGGTGTCGCTGCAGCCGAACATTGCGAAAGATGCCATCATGGCGAAGAGGGGGAGAATGTGCTTTTTCATAAGGCCTCCGGTTTAGAGGGAATATAAAAAAGAATCGTTCTTGTAAAGCTTACTGCCCTATTTCGGCGTGCAATTTCTTCAGTTCCTCGAGTTTCCGGGGCAAAAATTCTTCCAGGCATGCCTTTTGCCTCTTGAAAATGTTGCCGATCGATTCCTCGAGCATCTGCGGTTCTTCTAGTATCACGAAGCCGCGCGTTTCGTCGGCGAGTTCGTGTAGCGTGTCTTGCGAGTGCTCGTCAAATTCACGCCAGAGCGATGGCACGAGCAGCACTTCGGCGATAAATGTCAGGCTCATTTTTTCGGAGTCATGAAGTATGGCACATGCCTTGACGCCCGTTTCATAATCTTCATTGCTCAATGCGGCGACGATTTTGATCATCCGTTCGTAGGCGCGGATGGCGCAGTTGACCTTGTCGAGCGAAACAAGTGCCGGCAGGGCGTTCTTCTCGTCGACGGTCGGCGGGAATTCCTTTTCGGCGGGCGCCGTCGCCGGGTCGAAGCTTTTGCTTTCCGGTTCCAGATTCAACCCTATCGAGTCCATCAGGTGGCCGTAGAATTCGCGGACATAGTTGTAATAACGGAATGCCTTTTGCAGTTCCTTGGTCGCCTTCATTGCGTTGCCGATAGACTTGTTCTTGATTTCTGTCATAACGACCTCCATTTTTCTTAAAATATACGACGCGAATGCGACAACTGTTGACGCATTTGGAAACGGGATGGACTAACCCTTTTGCCACGGGATTGTGTTTCCGTAGCTCTTTATGTCTACGGCATAGGGAATCTGGTCCAGTAGGGTTTCTATCTGAGCGATGACTTTAAGGATGCCGGAGATTTTTTCCGAGAAGTTCTTGGGCGTGAGCGAAATCTGTATCATCTTGTGTTTTTTCATTTTGATGGAGAGGATATAGCGCGACTCGTCATTGTCCAGGTGCCACTCGTAGCCCGATCTTGACATGAGTTGCGGGATGACGGTCTCGATGCTTTTCTCGGCAATATCGATAAGCTTGTTTTCTTTTTCGCGCGCGAACCGGAGGTTTTGCGCTTGTTCGTGGTAATCTGTAAATTTCTTGATGAATGAGTCTATGTTTCGCAGGGTTGCTTCGACATTGCAGTTGAAGCGGTATATGTTGACATCGGATTGCCCGACATCTACACTGTATACGGCATAAAACGTGGCGAGGGCGTTCTTGGGCTCGACGACGAACAAGAACTGTTCGCTTTTTCCTCCTTCAGGAGCGATCGTTAGGTTTATTCTTTCAAGGCCTTTATTGTAATCTTCAGTTACTTCCATGCTTCCGGGGTATTTTTCGGCAAAATCGTAGATTTGCTTTTTCAGGTGCTCCGGGTCGAGCGGCCAATGTTGCTCGTTCGAGGGGAATGTAGCGATGATGTTCTGGATTTTTTTGCACCAGAATGTTTCTAGGAGGGTGTATGTCGAGAGCTGGTTTCTGCGTAAGGGCATTATTCTGACCTCGGGATATAGGTGACACGGTTGCGCTTGAGGTTCTTGATCCATCCGCTGTTGGTTTCGTAATCCGCCCTGCTGCACAGCACCCAGAGGACATCTATGACGCGCTTGGTTTTGTAGACGGGAGAATCAGCGAAGCCGTCCGTGAAGAAGATGAGCCCGTCGTATTCGGGGTGTTCGCAGTAGTAATCTGCGACAGGCTGAAAATCGGTGCCACCGCGGCCTATGATGTTGACGGTCTTGCGGGCCTTCTTGAATTCTTCGGGTTCGCCCTTGATTTCTGAATCGAACTGGATGACGTCCAGCTTTTCGACGCCGAACTTGAACAACCTGCCGATAATCGAGAAAAAGAATTCTAGGCTGTTGTCGGTGACGGAACCGCTTACGTCTACGGCGACAAGCAGGTTGGCCTTCATGTCGTAGCGGCTTCCCATCGCATCGAATCCAAAGCGGCGGTTGGGGCGCATGCGGGTCAGGTGGCGTTTGCTGGAAAGTACCGAGGTCTTGAAGATGCTGAGCATCCGCCGATAATCCATGTCGACAATCAGGCTGGCCCTGATGAGCCCTTGCATGGAGTAGGGAACCGAGCCCCAGGTGTTGCTTGCCATGGTGACTTCGATGATGTCGTTTATGTTGCAGCAGGCTTCCTGATCTTCTTCCCAGAGTTCTGACACTTGTGCATCGCGGCTTGCACTTTTTTTGCCAGCGTTGTTTCCGTCGCCATCTCCGTCTCGGTCGCCTTCCGGGCCTTGTCCCACGCCATCGCTTTCCGAACCTTGGTCCTCGTCGTTATTATTTCCATTTCCCTCGCCGTCTCCGTCTCCTTTTCCCTCGCCTTGTCCATCTCCATCACCTTCCGAGTCCTCGTCCTCGCCTGTACCGGCCCCGCCTTCGCCCTCTTCGCTTCCGCCCAGGGGAATCGCGTTTGCGGCTTGCAGCCCCTTCAGAATCTGGTAGTATTCTTCGAAACACAGTCCGTGTGGCAAATGCAACTCCGTTCCGCTCATCTGCTTTTTTATCAAGCGGGGCACATCGTATATGTCGTCGATGGTCACGTTACTTGCCCTGGTGAGGAGTTCCTTGTCGGCAAAGGGAGGCTGGCGTTGGTACGGGTGTTTCAGCAGAATCCGGAAAATCTCTATCTTGAGCAGTTCCGCCAAGACGGAATCCTGAACATTCTTCAGGAGCGATGGCGAAAATTCAATTTTCCGGTTGCCGGTTCGGATAAAGACGTCCATGGAATCGTTCTCGACGATATCGTGGCTGCAATATACGCTAAAGAGCAGCGGCTCTGTCAGGAACCACATTTCCCCGATTTTCTGGATTCTTTCCAGGACTGTCATTCCGCGCCTCTTATATGGACTTTATGAAGACGGCTATCTTGCCGTACAGCTCGTTGCATTTCATGATGATGAATGCCATTGCCTGCGGGTACAACGAAGAGGAGTAGGTGTTTACGAAATGCGCCTGTGCCTCGCGGGATCTTGCTTCGCTAAGGAAATCGAAGTAGGCGGAGAGGTTCACGGCGATTGTTTCGGAGTTTGTTCCCTCGATTGCGCTTGTCTCGATAAAGCGGAACAGCGAGTCATTTATCGAGGCGAGCTCTGGCGTGCTGCATTTTTTCAGCGCGTTCTTTTGCCTTTCGAAGTCTCCGAGCAGAATGTCCTTTGCGCTTGGCAGGTTTTTCTGGTTGATGCTTGCAAAGAACCTCGATGCGGCGGGCATGCCGATAATGCCTGCGATGACAGCCTTGAGCAAGGGCGAAAACTCGTTATGTTGCAAGACGCTGGAAACACGTTCCCAGGCGCGCCTGTCGGGAGTTTTTTCAAGCCCCTGGTCTTCGCGCGTAAAGTTATCGCCGTCGAGCATTTCGGGATATTCCGAGATATAGTCGGTGACGCGGCTGTCCAGTTTTTTCTGCGTGGCCCACAGGAGCCATTCCTGCACGGTCGGGCGGAATTCGTAGATATTGAAGCGGCTTACCAGTGCCGGGTCCAGGTCCGTGAGCTGGTATTCTTCGCCGTCGTTCACGGCGCTGATGACGCGGCTCCCTTCGGGGAGTTTCTTGCCGGCGAGTGTGCGGTTGAGCGTCAGGTCCATGATGGTCTGCAGCACTTCGGGGCGGGCGCGGTTCAGCTCGTCCAGGAAAAGGACCACGGGTTTCCCATCTGTCGGGAACCAGTACGGCGGCATGAATTCGGTCTTTCCTGTTTCCGTGTTCAGTCGCGGGAGGCCGATCAGGTCGCCGGGATCGCTCATCTGCCCGAGAAACAGGATGACTACCTTTTCCCCGCGGGCCGTGAAGAACTTTTCCAGAATCTGCGACTTGCCGATGCCGTGCTTGCCGGTAAGCATGATGTTCTGCGATGCGGGCGTTGCCGCCAGAAGTTTTTCCAGTTCTTTTGCGTTTATGCGAATGCCCATAAAGTCTCCTTAGAGTTTGACAAATTCCTTTGACATGGTTATGTCCATCGGGAAGGGAAGCGTATCGAACAGCGTCTCGATCGCGTGCAGGGTGTCTGCTAGCGAAGAAACCCGCTTGGCGAAATTTCGGCTGTTCAGCGTTATCTGGACCATGTTCTTTTTCCCCATGCCGATGCGGAGGGAATGGAATTCCCCCTTGTCGACCAGGTCCCATTCGTAAGGGGTTTCCGACATTACCTGCGCAACGGCCGTACGGATGCTCAGTTTTGCCATGTTGTCGAGTTTGGCCTTTTTCGCGCTGTTGACTTCGAGAATGTTGAAATCTTCGAGGAACTTCGGGAAGTTTTCTACGAACGCATCGAGATTCATGAGCGTTTCTTGCAGGTTGATTGTCGGCGAGGAATAACTGAACGAACGTTCGTGCTGCGCGGAATCGTTTATCGATAGCCGCAATGTCGCCTCGAAATTAATGACCAGTTCGATGGAATAGAAAGAATCAAGTCTTTTCTGGAGCTTGATCTCGTTGATTTTATCATCTCTCTGGAACAGGGTCTTTTGCTGTTCTACGATAGTCAGGACGGAGTACTTCTGCTCCGGCTTGCGGTATTTAAGTTCGTTGAATGCGCCGAGGATTTCACCTTCGCACGGGAAAGTCCCCCGTTCGCCCGGAACGAGGATTTTATTGACTAGTTTGTCCCAATAAGAGGAGGGAATATCTTTTTTGTGCATACCGAAAATATAACCATGATATACGACAATTACTGTCGCATCTACTTCTCCTGCGATTTTTGGCTTTCGTCAAATTCCTTCAGGCGCAATTCGTTGATCATCGTTTCGAGGTTGCAGGTTTCCCCGTCGCCGTGCAAATCGGCTCCGGGTTTGGGGTCTGCGTAACCTCCCTTGGCGACCTTCTTTTCGTATTCCGTTTCGGCCAATGTCCACTTGGCAATAAAGTTCTTCGCGACAATCTCAACGTCTTCGCAAAGCTTGCCCTGCAAAAACCAGTAATACTTGCCAAAACTGCGGTTGGCGACATGGGGTTCGTTCTTGCATTCGGGGCAATATGCGGTTGCTTGGGAACCGCCCGAAAGCGGAGATCCCGTGAAACTGCGGATGAATGCTGTGCCGCCACACTTGCACTTCACCTTGAACTGGTCGGTTTCCCAAATGCGGAGGAGAGTTGCCAGCCTGAGGTTTACCTTGACGGGACTGCCTGCGATGTTGAATGTTCCCGAAGTGTGCAGGGTTCCTACATAGAGCCCGCCGCCCCTAATAGCGTAATGTGCGTCAATGTTGGCGTAGCGCGGGGTGGCGTAAATCTCCTCCTTGTGCCGCATGATAAGGTCCAGGTTGTCGAACAGCAGCTTTTTCTTGCGTTCGATGCTCTTTTTCTGGAGTTCGCCCAGTTCCTTCTGCTCCCTGTCTTCCTGTTCCATCTCGTCGCTGATGAGCTTCAGGCCTTCCGCTTGGCGCTTGCACATCGCGGCGAAGGATTCGCGCTTGTTGTTAGGTTCTTGCAAGAACTGCGGGAAGGGCTTGGAATCGTCAATATGAATAGCCATAAGTAATCTCCTGTTATTGGCCTGTCTTTTTATCGTTGATTTGCCTTTGTTTATCTATGCATATATGTGAATACACGCATAAATCTAAAACCCAATATACAAAACCCATGCGACAGATGTTGTCACATGGGAGTTTTTTTTTGAAAAAAATTTTTGGGGCCCATTCGCATGCGCAATTATTTGTCGCATGTATGGAGTAAATTCTACGTCAAGAAAAAAACGACAAAGGAGTTTTTATGACGCAAAAGGAATTGATTGACAAGGTCCACCGCGAAATGACTGGCAGCGTGCCGTTCACTGAGGTGGTGCACCGCATTGCAAAAGTCATTACCCAGGAGGGCACCGCAGATTTCCGCGCCCTGTTTGCCAAACTCGAGCCGGCCTCGAGCGCGTATGTCTATGCCTACCCGAACGACATTTCGGACGGTCCGTGGGATATTTGATCCACCCCGCTAAAAATCCTGTGTTCGGACTCGTAAGTTTTTTCTTGCGGGGTAAATGTGCCTGATCTCCTGCTTGTGCGGGGCGCGCCCCTTGTATGAGCTGTCGATTCGGTATTCGTCAAACGGGTTGCATTGGGGCAGGCAATCCATTTCGGCGAGTTCAAGCAGGGCCTTGAGCCATGTGGTCGAATCGGTGCTGGGAACACCATTCATTCCCAAACGGATTAAATGGGGTCGTTTTGCATCGGGGCTTGGTTCCAGCTGCCAGTATTTGAGCTTGCCGACCTCTCTCCTCAGCGTTTCGGGGAAGTCTTCGAATACGATGTACCCTTCGTTAAATCTTCCGGGGTGTCCTGAACAGCAATAACGCGTCTCGCATCCTAACATGCAGTTGAGCCGCATAATGGTATCAGCAATCGCCGTGTCAATGGCCTTGTAACCGTTCTTGAACAGAATGTCAAGTTCTTGAGCGTTGATAGGACTTTCGTTGATGTAGCGGCGCTTCTCGAAGTTCACGAAGGTTATGTCGGACTGTTGCTTGACGCCGATCTTCGGGCTATCCATGTCCCGGATGTATGTGATTTCTGAATCTTTCATAAATTAATCCTCTTTCTGAAAATAGTATCTATATGCGACAATAGTTGTCGCAAAGCAATTGTATATTGTGAAAAGAGGTTTATACACGAATGTCAGGTTAACATGGACGCCTATGAGCTTGACGAGACTGTTCATCCGAAGCAATACGCACCGGCTGGTTGCAGAGGTGGGAATTTTCACAGAAAACCGTGCTTGTGAAGAATTTCAACACCAATAAGATGTACCTCGTGGATTTCGATGAGCCCCCGGCCTAGTGCTTTACCTATATTTTGGGCATGTTGAAAATAATCAGGGCTATAAACCGTCTTCTTTCTTCATACACATCGCTCTTTGTCATCGGTGCTGCCGTTGTCGCCTTCTTTGTCCCGGTCGCATTCGGCTGGGTGCATGGCAACACGAGTTCCATAATCCTCGGCGTGATCATGCTCAGCATGGGCCTTACCATCACGATGGACGATGTCCGTAACCTCATGAAGCAGCCGCTTCACATATTGCTCGGGGCCTGCGCACAGTACACCATCATGCCGCTCGTGGCGTTCACGCTTACCAAGATTTTCGGGCTGGATCCGTACCTCGCCGTGGGTATCATTCTCGTGGGTTGCTGCCCGGGCGGCGTTTCGAGCAACGTAATGAGCTTCCTTGCCAAGGGCGACGTGACGTACTCGGTGAGCATGACGATGGTCTCGACGCTTCTTGCGCCTATCATGACCCCGCTGCTCGTGCTCTGGCTTGCGGATACGAGCATCAACGTGAACGCCGCCGGAATGTTCCTCAACATTCTCTACGTGACGGTGGCGCCGATTACCATCGGCTTCGTGTGCAACCATTTCCTCAGCAAGAATGCCGTGTTCCAGGAAATCCGTGCGAATATGCCTGCGGTGAGCGTGATCGGCCTTGCCCTGATTGTGGGCGGCGTGATTGTGACGGTGCGCCCGCACTTGCTTGCCAACGGGCTCGGGCTGCTCTTCTTGGTGCTTGCGGTGGTGTTCTTCCACAACGGGCTCGGCTACGTGCTGGGCTATACCGTCGGGCGGATTTTCAAGTTCAATACGGCCAAGAAGCGCACCATCGCTATCGAGGTGGGCGTGCAGAATGCGGGCATGGCGACCGTGCTTGCGGCGGCCTTCTTTGCAAACCCGGAAAACGTGGCGGCACACCCGGAGGCTGCGATTTGCGTGGTGCCCTGCGCGATAAGCTGCGCCTACCATTCCATAAGCGGGACTATTGTCGCACAATTCTTTGCACGCCGCGACCGATAAATTATTTATTATTGCTTTGTAATAAGTAGGAGAAAGTTTGGGGTTATGAAAAAGCAATTATTCTTGCAAATTCTTTTATTGGCGTTCCTGCTCGTCGTGGCCTCTTGTGGCGATGACAATTCGGATTTCATTGCCCGTGGTGACGATTCCTCTGAGGAAGACGGCTCCAGCGATTCTGAGGGCGATGACGGTTCCAGCGATTCTGATAGCGATGACGGTTCTAGCAGTTCCAAGAAGGGCTCGAGTTCCAGCAGTTCCACGAACGGCTCCAGTTCTAGCGGGTCTTCTTCTAGCGTAGGGTCGTCTTCATCGAGATACACCTACGATGATTCTAAGATTGAGAAGGGAACGTTTACCGACAAGCGTGACGGGCGCGAGTACAGGACCATTACCGTTGATGGGATGACCTGGATGGCAGAGAACCTGAACTACGCTCCGGCATCTAGCCTCGGTTGCCACGAAGGCGATAATAAGGACTGCACCAAGTATGGAAGAATCTATACCTGGGGCGAGGTTATCGACTCCACAAAATCCTATTGTGGACACAACATTGTTTGTGACCAGCCTCTCCAGGGAATCTGCCCGGATGGATGGAGAATTCCGACGAGGGGGGATTGGTTGGCCCTGCTTAATAAGTTCTACGGATCGACACCCACATTCTACGAGTATAAGGGGTTGGCTCCGGCTCTATTTTCTAAGGATAACGCGTCGAGTTATCAGGGGACCGATGATTACGGGTTTACCGTTGCCATTCCCGAAAAGGGGACGAATAAATCGGCTGCGTTAAATTTCTTTACGGCTACGCAGACCAGTGGTAGTGAAAATATCAGACCATATTTCATGGTATTTGACTCAAAAAATATCAAAGACAAGGCGGCTACGAATTTTGCGTCTCCTGCTGCATTGCGGTGCATAAAGGGAGACTTGGTTCCCGATCTAAATAATCCTACGACGACATTCGGCGTCCGTGGCGAAGACAGGAAGGTATGTAATGGCGCTGAACCAAACAGTTCGCTTTCTACCCGAGCCTGCAACAAGAATGGCGAAAATAAGTGTTTCGTAAACGAAGATGGTAGCCTGAAAATCAATGGCAAGTCTATGTATCTCGAGGCTAACGGCAAGAAGGCGTGCCCCTTCGGATGGCATATCCCGAGTGCTAGCGAGTGGGGAGAGTTTCTCACTTATGTCGGTGGCGAGTGCTTTGCCGGGTTTACGCTCAAGGCGCAGGAAGGCTGGGGTGACGACTATGCCTTTGACGCATTTGGTCTCGGCATTAAGCCCACGGATGGCGATGAGGCCAGGTTCCTGATAGGGGGTAGTAAGAAGGATGAAATAACTGGAAGTGTCGTATTCGCGAAGGGCTCGAATGTCGCGACAATCAAGGACGATACTGCGAACGTGTCCGGGCTGCTTTGCATGAAGGGGCGCCTCAAGGACGATACCTTGAGTTACATGAACCCCGAACTCGAGTACGGGGAATTTACCGATAGCCGCGACAACAGGACATACAAGACCATAAACATCGGGCATACCAAGTGGATGGCGGAGAACCTGAATTTTGAGACGGACAGCAGCGTGTGTTATAAAGGAAACCGCGATGTAAATTCGTTCTCGTGCATGCGCTATGGAAGGTTCTATCGGCATGAAGATGCCATGACGGCCTGCCCTGCAGGTTGGCGTTTACCCACAAAGGAAGACTTTGATACGTTGGTGTATATAGCGTCTAATAATAAGAAAGCCCGCTATCTGGTGTCCCAGGAGAATGATACCTACAAGGGAACGAACAGTTCGGGATTCTCGCTAATAATGATGGGGTATATGTGGAATGGCCGGGATTCTTTTGGTGATACGGCCACCTATCTGTGGTCAAGTACGGAACTCAACGATTCCCTTGTATACACTTTGTCCGCCTATAGAGTTGGCTATGCGGATTCTGCGTTTGTTTCTAAAGCGAACGCCATAAGGGATACAAAGTTTAACGTCCGCTGCGTGAGCGAGGATAAGGTGGCGTACGGGTACAAGGGTACATACGGCACGCTTGTCGATGAACGCGATGGCCATGAATACAGGACCGTAGAAATCAACGGCACGACATGGATGGCGGAAAATCTCAAGTATGAATCGGGTAACAGCACCTGCAAGAAGGATTCCTGCGACATTTACGGGCTGCACTACACCTACCCGTTTGATTCAACGGGATCCATCTGCCCGGATGGCTGGCATGTCTCGACTACTGCGGATTGGGATAGCCTGCTCGCTTATGCCAAGGCAAATGATTCGGCGACATATGCCATCGATTTGAGATACACGTTCAGCTGGCCTTGGTACAACCAGGGTACAGATAAGTACGGTTTTGCCGTTATCCCGAACACCTGCTACCAGGATAATAGCGGCTATGATCTAGTCAATGTCAGGGACGAGGCCGTGGCGTGCATCGGTGCAGAAGATGTCGATAACGAGGCTGGCTACTACTATATTATGTCGTCGAACGGAGTCAATGACGTGCGCAAGACCGTCTTCAAGCAACCTGTTCGTAAAAGCGATGACAACCGCTTCCGCTTCGGAATCCGTTGTGTCAAGGACTAGTAAAAACTATATTTGGTCGTATGAAATTTGTTTTGACGTGCTTGTTGCTTTGTGTGCCGTTTTCTTTTGCACAGCTTGTGCAGAAGAAGGCTCCCGCGCAGTCGTCGGCAGATACGGTTAACCTTACTGGCGTATCGAAAAATCGCCCGCTGGTCTATTCGGACAGCGTCGCCCAGCAGAAAGACAAGGCGACTTCCGAAGCCATTTCGGCGATGAATCTTGAGTATTCGAACGATTCCCTTACGGGAACGCTAATCGGCATTGGCGCGGATTATGTCGGTCAGACGGTAAAGAACATGCTTTCGCCGAACTCCGCCGAAGCGGATGCCGTCGAGCGCGAGTGGCAAAAGCGATAAAAAAATCCCCGCTTGCGCGGGGATGATTGCATAAAGAGTCTAGGCTCTTATCCCAAATATTTCTCGCCGCTTTCCACGCTCTGGTAGATGAGCGTGTTGATGGTCATCGGGCCTACGCCGCCCGGAACAGGCGTGTATGCGCTCGCCACGTCGTCGAGACCCTTCTCGATGTCGCCCACGCCACCCGGATGGTAACCGGCGTCGACCACGACGGCGCCCTGCTTGATCCATTCCTTCTTGATGAACTCGGGCTTGCCGACCGCACCCACGAGGATGTCGGCCTGCTTCACGAATTCGGGGAGGTTTTCCGTCTTGCTGTGGCAAATGGTCACGGTGCAATCCGCATTCAGGAGCATGAGTGCCATCGGCTTTCCGAGGATGGCGCTACGGCCCACCACGACGGCGTGCTTGCCCTTGAGCGGGATGTTGTATGCCTTGAGGAGGCGCATGATGCCGGCGGGAGTCGCGCAACCGTAGGCCGGTTCGCCCATCGCCATGCGGCCAAAGCCCAGGCAGGTCACACCGTCCACGTCCTTGCGGGCGTCAATCTTTTCGAAGGCGGCACGTTCGTCGATATGGCGCGGGACTGGGTGCTGCAACAGAATGCCGTGCACGTCCGGGTTCTCGTTCAATTCCTGGATCTTGTCGAGGAGTTCCTGCGTGGTGGTGTTCTTGGGCATTGCCACGCGGATGCTTTCCATACCCACGCGGGCGCAGGCGTTGCCCTTCATCTTCACGTACGTGGCGCTGGCCGGATCGTCGCCCACCAGGATGGTCGCGAGGATGGGGGTCTTGCCCGTCTTTTCCTTGAGTTTCGCCACGCGGGCGCTGAGTTCTTCTTCAGTGGTC
>JAFZOV010000126.1 GCA_017550445.1 Fibrobacter sp. | reverse complement strand
CCTTGCGCCCGTCCTTTTCGCTCCAGCGGTAGTTCCACATGGAGACGCTACGGCGAACCTGCCTGTCGGAAATCCCGAGAAGCTCCGCTGCCTTCGTTGAACTAATCCAGATCGGTTTCATTAGCGGCTAGCCCTTCCGATGTAGAATGCACGGACGCGCTTGGTGCGCATGCATTCGCCGCAGAAGTGGTCCTGGTTCACGGTGATGCGTGCTTCCTTGCCGCAGATGTCGCAGTTGCGGTTGAGCGATACGGGAACGATGGTGTGAAGAGGGATGCTCGTAGTCATTGTGGATCTCCTTGTGGGTGGATAGTGGGCTGCCAACCAATGAGGCTATGCCTCCAGCAGGTGCTTGATTGCGTAAAAATCGCGGTTGACGACCTTGGCCCTGGCGTTAGGCGGAATTGGCCGCACCTTGTCTTCATCGTTGATGCCGTAGCGTTCGCCGACAATACCGAGTTCGTTGTCCGCGTAGACTTCAACCGGCTTGACCCGTTCAGCTGCTGCGCGGAGTGTGGGAATGATGTCTTTCTTTGTCAAGTCTTTCTTAAACCTTGCGGCGACAAGATTGTAGAACTCACCGACATGATCGAGTTTGTATGCGATAAAAATTGCCACGTCGCGACCGTCTTTGATGTTGCGGAAACACGTTCCGACGAGTATGGTTCGGATGTCTTTCATCTTATCCCTCCAAATCTTCAAGCGCCTTGTTGAAGAGGAACTTGACAAAATCCTTATTGTTGGGGAACGTGTGGCCCTGTTCGAAAAGTCTTTTCTTGACCGCGTTCAGGCGGGTGGTGATGTCTGCCGGCAGCGATACGCTCGGCACCATTCGCGGGAACAGTTCGCACTGCGCGGGTTCTTCGGCGGGGACGACCTGGGCGTCTTCCACCTTGGGTGGGAGTTCAATCTTCTTGCCGATGACATACCTGCCCTTCTTGGTGCGCAGGGTCGGAAGCACGATTTCGAACACCCACTTCTCGAACACGCGGGCGGCGGGCATGCGGGAACGCACGATAAGGCGGTAGAGGTCTGGTTCGTTGATGGCGATCATCGCGCGGCCTTGTCCGCTTGCGTCCTTGAATGTCATTTTCTTGCAGATTTCGTTCTCGCCTTCCACCAGGTCCTTGCTGTCGAATACCTTGCGGCAGTGGTCGGCAACGGCCTTCGTAGTGTTCTTGTAGCCCAGGATCTTGCAAACGTCGTCGGCGACGAACCAGGTCATGCCGTTTACGTCGGTTGCCATGCGGACATCGTCGTTCGTGGCGTTGAAGATGCGGTAGCGCAGCTGGAGGGCCCCGGCGGTCACCGCGTCGAGCTCTTCGGCCTTGGGCGGTTCTTCGTGGACGACTGCGGGCAGGGTCTCGCCCCTGACATCTCGGTCGAAGTCGGAGTCTCCCTCGCCCTGGATTTCGGTGGCATTTTCGGGGAGCTGGTCTAACGATTCGTTAGAGCAGGTCTCGGCATTTTCGGGTTCTACATCGAGGATTTTCTTGAGCATTATGCTACTTCCTTTTTGGCAAGACCGAGGTCTTGGAGGATGGGTTGGAGTTGTTTGTTTGTTCGGTAGCCGTTGGCCACTTCCCTTATATACTGGGCGCTGTAGGTCTTTCCGGTGAGCTTGGAAACCCTTTCGGCGACCTTCTGCCATGAGATTTTCGTCACGGTAAGATTATTGTCCATTTGGCAAACTTCCTTAAATTTTTAAATTGTTTTGTAGTGGTGCTAATCACTACTACATAACATAATATAACATTCGGATAACATTATGTCAATAGGTAATAATGAAAAAATGTTAGAAAATGTTAGAAAGTTCGCATTTTCTCGTTTTGGTTCATTAAAAGATCTTGCTGATGCCATGGGGATTAAACCTCAAAATCTTAATACCTATTTGCAGGGAAAGGTCAAAATAGGGCCGAAATTCCTAAAAAGGCTAAAGGATGTCGGCTTTGACGATAACATAGACGATGTTATATTACAAAATGTTATCAAGGGAAAGAATGTAAATATCGATATTGCAGGAGCCATCGAGCTGTCGAACACTCCCGCCAACCGTCTTGCCCAGCTCGTGGGGGTAAGCCCCGCCACGCTCGACTCCTGGCGGCAGGGCACCGCCACGCCCACCGTCGAGGAACTCTCCCGCCTCTTCAACCAGGTCGTCGCCCTCGCCCTGAGCTCCCGCCACGCCGCCACCACGCCCGAAGCAGAGAACCCACCCACCCAAGCTACCGCGTGATAGGCAACATCATTGAAATTCACTGGTAAGCCATGCCCACCGACACCATACACACAATCGTCTACGACACGATCCATACAGTCTCCTTCGATACGGTCAAGGTTGTACTGGATTCTTCTTTCACTCCGCAAGTTCTCCGTGATTCGCAAGCGTTCTACAGCTGGGCGTTCATGGCCATAGTCGCCATCATAACCGTTTTCATGGTTTTTCTAATCTTTGGTGCAGAAAGGCTGTGGAGCAAAAGTGCCAATCTACAGATAGAACGGCTTAAAAAGGATTTTGAAACCATCGCGAAAAAAATGACCGACGATGCAAAAAAAGATTTTGAAGATAAGGTTTCAGGCATAAGCAAAAGGTTGAACGAGTTATCTGGTGATGTCGAAAGGGTGATTCCAAAACTTGTGATGAGTTACTTGTCGCAAGCGAAGACTGCTGGAACTGCGGACGCTTTCAGAATTTGTTCTGTTGCTCTAGACTTGATGGCGGTAAACTTCAACTTCAATCTTGTTCCTGTCGCAGACAAGGTCATTACCTTTGTCAGAAATCTTGTTGTCCACGAAGCGGCTACGATGAATGAGGATGTAAGGAAAGAACTGATGTGCAGCATTGAATGTTTTGAAGCTTCGTATTTGGCGTATTTCGTTGACAAGCCCGATGATGAAAAGGCTGAGGCGTTGAAGGTTATCGACAAGGCTAAGGCAGCGGTTTCCATTTTAGATAAAAAATGAGAAGCGCCAAAAATGATAAGACCCACGCTATAATCGCGCTTGTGGTATATGGGTATTCTATCGCGAAGTCGCTGACTGCCTTGATAATTTTTTTTGCAAGTTTTTTCATATTTACCTCAGTTGGATTTTTTAGATTATTAAGCGGAAACTAATCGAGTTTAACAAGGTCAAGAACGGCGGATTTTCAGCCCGTACTGGTAGATTTTATGTAGCCCAAAGAAATAAGCCGGATACAAAGCAAAGAAAAAAATAGGCGACCAGCAATGTTGTGTTAGGCTGGGGAATGTTATCAAATAAAGCGGCAATCCTATGCACATTTCGTAGACGGTCTTCAAGATGAAGAAAATCAACACCCATCTTGTTTTGAAAAGTCTTTTCATGTAGTCTCCTTTGGCGGGTAGTTGTCGGTGCCGTTGATGCGGTTGGCGACGGCTTCCAGGGCGTCAATGGTTCTGTTGTTCAGAACGATGTCTTGGCCCTTGTCGGTCATGCAGCAGTGAATGCAGACGGTGCGCCCGTCAACGGTTTTAAGCGGGATGTGAAACTTGTCCTTCTTGCAGGCTTGGCACCTGAACTTTTTCATGTACTTTCTTATGGGGTCGTTGTCGTCACCGACGGGTGCGGTGCGTTCGAATGTCGTGAAGCCGTGCATGGTTTTTCCCTTGAAGATTTTTTATGTTGTTGTTTTTTTCGCGCAATTTGATTATATTTGCAATACAGAATGAGTTTCTGGGATTCCCTGACAATCGACGACCTTCCCAACGAGGACTTGAAGTGGGTTGCGAATACCCTCGGGCTCGATGTCGCCAAGAGAATCTGGAGGAAGTTCGCGGGCAACCATGTAGCCTGCCCAGCCCGGATGAACCCGAACGCAGTGCGCCGCTACATGCGCGACAACTTCGACAAGCCAGTTCACCAGCTTGCGTTTGAAACGGGTGTCAGCGAGCGAACGATCTACAGGTATATGAACTTTGTCGAGAAGAAACCCGAGCACTCCGGGCAGCTTAGCCTTTTTTAGCATAGTCATTCCTTTTACAAGTCTGCCACCAGGTGGCGTTTCAAGAGTTCTTCGATATTCGTTTCGTCTTCTTCCTGGAGCATCATGTAGGGGCGTGCGGGGATGCGCGAACCCGGATGGTGAACGCTCTTGCGGTAGAGTATCATGCCGCCGACGGTGAACCTTAGCGCCTTGCGGTTCCTTGCCGTGGTAGCCGCATTCGGGCTCGCCTTCGTACCAGAAACCATAGCCGTTGTCGACGTATTCGATGGTGCCGGCGCCGTCGTCGG
>JAFZOV010000125.1 GCA_017550445.1 Fibrobacter sp. | reverse complement strand
TCAGCGATGGCACCGACAACCACCTCATCGTGGTGGACATGACCTCCAAGGGCGTTTCCGGTAAGGAAGCCGAAGTGGCTATGGAAAAGGTCGGCATCTCCTGCAGCCGTTCTACGATTCCGTTCGATCCGCGCAAGCCGATGGATCCGTCCGGCGTGCGTCTCGGTACTGCCGCTATCACGACTCGTGGCTTCGACGAAGAAGACTCCCGCGAAGTGGCTCGCATCATCGACCGCTGCGTGAAGGCTAAGGACGACGATGCCGCTCTCGCCAAGATCCGCGAAGAAATCGTGGCTCTCTGCAAGAAGCACCCGTTGTATAAATAACCGCTCGCGCCCAGTCGTACAAGTACGTACCACGAGCGCTCGCTCTCGCAAACGCGACCCGTTAACACCGGGTCGCTTTTTGCTCACATAAGTAATAAGGAATGTCATCCCCGCGAAGGCGGGGATCTCCTGTTAAGCAATTCTCGCCTCGGCAGATGCCGAGGCATTTTCTATATTCCCTTTCATGACCGCAATTCGTTTGCAAGATGTTTCGTTTGCTTATCCGGGCGCACAAGTGAATGCGCTTTCGGCGGTGTCGCTTGAAATTCCTCGTGGAAGTTTTTTTGCGCTGCTGGGGCCGAATGGGGCGGGCAAGACGACGTTGCTCCGCTTGCTCTGCGGACGCTTTGCGAAGTTTGCAGGCGAGCTTGAAATTGCGGAGAATTTGCGCGGCAAAAACGGCTTTCTTGATCCGCGTGCTTGCGGAATCCTGCTTGAAAATCCGGGAATCTATCCGAAGCTTTCGATTGCGGAATACGTTGATTATTTTGTAGGCTTTTATGCGGCGCAAAATCCGGCGTGGAGTGAATGCGCTTCCCGCGAACGCATCAAGGTGCTTGCTCAAAAGCTGGAACTCCCGAGTCTTGATACGCGAATGGGCAAGCTCTCTCTAGGCAACCGCCAAAAAGTTCAGCTGTTGCGTGCAATGGCTCCGTCGCCCAAGCTCTTGATTTTGGATGAACCGGTTGCTAATCTCGACCCGATGTCGCGTGAAACTGTGTGGGCGCTTTTGGCCGATTGGCGTAAAAATGAAGGTGGCACCGCCATCGTGTGCTCTCATATTCTTGCTGAAATGGAAGAAGAGGCTACGGACTATGCTATCATTGATCGCGGACAATTGCTTAAAAGCGGGCGAGTGGCCGATATCGCTGCGAATGCTTCTGCTTTCAAGATCGACGCTCCTGCAGGTGTGACGCTGGAGCAAGTCCGCGATGCCCTTGCCGCTGCAGCAATTTCAGCAGATGTGACTCTTGCGCAGGCAAGCCTCTCGAAAGTATATAAAGAAACTGTGTAATGCGGAATGAATAATTCCACACTCCACATTACACATTCCACATCACACATTTCACATCGCGGCTCCGCCGCTTTAGAACGTCTGCGACAGGTCGAAGGCGAATCGGCCCCAGCCGAAGCTTTCTATGTTCCAGTTGTTCAAGTCTTTCTTGAACGCGTAATCCAGGCGGAACGTCAAGAACTGCCAGCGATAACGGATGCCGAAACCTAAGCTTTCGCGTTCTTTCTCGGTGTATTTTGAGTTTTCGCTATCCGTGACTTTTGCCCAGTCGTAGAATTGCACAATCTGCCAGCGTTGCCAGGATTTCCACGGGAGTGTCCAGCGGATTTCTTCGTTGAATCTGAAATAAAGCGGCGTGAGGCCGGTGTTGATGACGGTATCGATGACATCGTTGCCGTCGCTGTCGGTGCTGCTTTCGTAAGTCGTGTCGCTTGCAAAAATACTGCGGAATCTGTAACCGCGCACAGAACGCGTACCGCCCTGGTAAAAGATTCTTGCATCGTCTTCAAGTGCCTTTGCGAAGAACTTACCCACGCTTCCGCTAACGGCTCCGTTAAATGTCCAGAATAGAGGGTGGTAAAGGTTGACGGTCATTTCGCCGTAAGAGTAAGGGTCGCCCACCATGGTCAGGTTTTGAATGTTGGCTCTCCAGTTGGTGCCGGCGCCCAATGTGGGAGCCAGTCGGATACCCTTTGTCGGATTGAAATAGTCGTCGGTGTAGTCGAATGTGAGTGCTGTTTCGCCTTTCACCTTGAAGAGCTTGTCTTCGTTCTTGTTCACGTATCGAGTATCGAATGTTCCGCGGAAACGAATATGCTTTGTAATGCCGAAGGTCAAGTCTGCACGGTTAATGACTTCGTAACGTTCTTCGAGACTGTCGGGGTATGCCGGCGGATTGATTTTTTCGTGGTTCAGCGTAAAGCGGTCTTCAAAGCGGATAGCCGTAGGAATGAAACTGAAGGATGTCCCGAACAAGAGCGGGTTCGCGTAACCGATGGAGGCTTCTTGCTTGTGCTGGGCAATCTGGGCGCTGGTAGAAAATTCATGGAGCCGTCCAAAGAAGTTCTTGTGCCTGGCCGAGGCTTGGGCTCCGAACCCATAAATTTCTTCAAAGAAGAATCCGTAACGCATTTCACCGGGAACGCGCTCGGTCACGTTCAGGTAAACGTCCGAAAGACCGTCTTCCCTAAGGGAGTCGCTCATCTTGATCTGGGTGAATAGCTGCGTAGAGAAAAGCTTGTTCCTGAAAGTATTGTACTGGTTACCGTCAATGATTTCACCTTCGGGAATTCGCCATAGGCTCGAAAGCCAAGCAGTGTCTGTCAGGCCGGTTTCTGTAACGGCGATGTTGTGATTGCGCTTGTCTTTGGTTCGGTGGCTGTAAGATACCATGTTACCCATGATGACCTTTGCGCCGGGATCGATGGTGATTTCGACATAGATCTTTTTTTGAGTGGTGTCGATTTTTTCGATGGAAGAAAGGGTCGTATGCAGGTATCCTTCGCGGCGGTATGCCTTTTGGATATCTTCCATGTCTTCGGCGATGTCTTCTTGGTTGTAAAGGTGGTCTTGGGCGATGTTTAGCTTGGATATGTCGATTTCAACTTTGCGGTCTTCGGGTACAATTAGTTTTGCGCCGTTAAAACGATAACGTTCGCCGTCGCGAATGGTAATGTAGTAGCCGCGAATGCAACTGTCCTGGGCGACATAGTTGCGTTGAATGTCCATGGACAAGCTGAGACTGTAGTAACCGCGGGAATAGTAAAGTGCCTTGATGTTTTCAAGGGAAAGACGCATCATGAAGTCTTGCTTGGTGGTGTCCATTTTACCGAATTCTTCGGGAATGTCAAGCTGTTCTTCTAGCTGGAATTTCGAAAAAGCCTTGTTGCCATCGATATTCAGGTACCAAGGGTGTTTGTCTTCTTCGGCGAAACTAAAGAAGGTGAGCGCTAAAAGAAGGAGTAGGATCTTTTTCATTTAGAATCCTCCTTTTGCCTTAAAGACGGTGCAATGGATTCGCATCGGCCAATGCCCAGTAGACAGGGGTTCCAGAATCGATACACGTAGTTGATACCCACATTCTTTTCCAGTCGGTCGTTGCTTCCGGCGCCGGTACTGGTCAAGTATTGCTTAGATGTCAGCATACCGTTCAGGTATAGGGTGGGCGACAGGTGGTTCTCGTGAGAGTAGACATCTTCCTGGAATACGGGCAGTGTGTAATTGACGCCAAATTGGAAGGACTGGTCGTAAGTGGGGCTTTCGCTCTGGTCCTGGGTATAGCCAAAGATTAGGCTCAAGTTCTTTACCCAACGGTCCATCGAAATCGGAATCTTGAAATAGCTGGAATCCTTATCGCTGGTCGTGTTGTTGTCGAAGAACATCACCTTCATATCGATATCGCCAATGTAGTCGCCGCCCAGGGTCTTGTTCGCGGTGGTGGTAATCACCTTTCCGATAGCCTTGCCGGCAATTTTATTCCAGTCGGCTTCTTCGCCGTTGTCGTTTGCGATACATCCAAGTAAAATGTTGTAGTAAATGGCTGCGGTAGAAGCTTCTGTACCGCAGTTAGAAGACGGCTTTGCCTGCAGGTTCGAAATGGTTCCTTGCAAGTCTAGATTGATGGGGCAGGTTTCTTTCTCTGTCTCGTTTGTTTCGGAACAGTAGGGGAGTTCCTGGCTACTCGAAACATCGATAACTCCTTTTTGCCACGGAACGTCGTTCCATGAAATCATGAAGGAGTTGAGCTCGAATTCGTAAATGTCCTTGACTCCGATAAATCCGGTGTTGGTGTTGGTAATGTCTCCTCGTAAAAGCGGCCTTGCCGTGTTGCCCAGCACCCTGATGTCTACGGTGAAGGGGAAGGTGGCAAATGGCGTTACTATTGCGATGGAGTCCATTTGCGAATCGCTAATGTGCATGGAAAGGTTGATTGGGCTGGAGGCAGAAAGTTTTTCTTCCTGGTTTCCGCTCTTGCGCAACTTGGCCACAAAGTTGTTGAACATGGTCAGGTATTTGTCGAGGGCTGTCGGTGTCACGTCAATATCCACTTCTCTGTAGAACACCATCTTATCGATAGAAATGTCGCCCGTAATGGTGTTGTTCTTGATGATTCCTTCTTGGCTATGGGGGATGATGAAACCGATATTTCCGCGGGCAATGGCTTCGGCCTCTCCGTAGAGGGAGTTATTGAACTTGTACGAAATCTTGGGAATGTTGGCGGTAATCAGCAGTTCCTCTTCGCTGTCGGTCATGGTGCTGTTGATGTCTTCAAGTACCAGATAGTGGGAGGCTGTCTTGATGGAATATCTGTCCGAATGAACGTTGATAGAATCCAGCTTCATGCTGTCGAGGTTGAACTGCAACGTACCCGAAATGATTTCGTCGTTTTCGTTCCGTGTTCTGCCTTCGTAAATGTTGAGCAAACCATTTTCTATATGGCCGCGCATGTAAATGGGGAACTGCACCTTGGTCTTGGGCGGTTCGTAAATGGTAGAATCTAGGCTGAGATCTGCGGTTATGCCGGTAAGTCCCTTTCTGAGTTCTGCAGAAATGTCGATATGCAAGTCGGTGTTCTTGATTTCGCTGACGGTCTTGGGAATGTACCAAGAACCGTTTGCATCGACCGTGCCCTTGAACACAAAGTCGTTGTCGATAAAGCCTTCGGCCCAGAGTGTACCGCCGTTGTCGCTGCCATGAGAGAAACTGACATGTCGCTTGTCACTAAAGACGTTGTCGATAATCACCTGGGTGTTGCCTGTCCAGCCGCCGCCGCCAATGTCCAGGTAGGAATTGAGTTCGATCTTGTCGTTTTCGGCAAAGATGTTCAGCTTGCGGATGTTGAACAGGTCCGGAGGAATCTTTCGGAAATTGATGTCGGTGAAGTTCAGGTTTCCGATGAGCTTGTTACCTTGGTTGTAGGTAAGGTCGCCGTTCAGCATGCCCGAGGTAAGGGTGCTGTCGTTAAAGCCTTCTAGCAAAAGTGGAATGCTGAATTCGTGAGACGATATATTGGCGAACAGGACTTGTACCGGCAAGAAGGTGGTTGGCTTAAAGTCGGGGTTTGAATCGTTGGGTAAGATAAAAACGGTGGCGGCGGTTACGGAGTTCTTGTTGTGGATTGCCTTGAAGTTGTCGATGAACATCGTGTCGCCGTCTGCGCGGATTGATGTCTCTAGGCTTACGTTAAAGGCGTCCATGCCGCCATCTACGGTAACGTCCAGTTTTCCGACGCGGTTGTCGAAGTCGTGGTGCCATTCGCCGCTCACCATACCGCGGATGTTTCTTCCCAGCTTGATGTCCGAGAAGGGGATGGTCTCGAAGATGACCTTGTCTGCTTCGACGTCGAGTGCAATCGTATCGCCTATATGGATGTAGGCCGAGGCCTTTCCGCCGTGCTGCTGTGTAACGTTCCACGATGTATGGGGATGTTCGTCGTTCCATTTGACATCGCCGTCAAAATCGAATGTCTCGTCGGGAGTGTAGATGGTTCCGTTTGAGAAATCGATTCCCTTGCTGTTGATGGCTAGCATGACTTGCAGGGAGTCTGCGGCAATGTGGTAGGCGTTGATGATGGAATTGATTTTGGCGAGAATCTTGAGGTTGCGTCCGTCAAAAGATCCGTAGGCTTTGGAGCGCGCTCCCAGTGTCAGGTTGCCCTGGGTCCAGTCTAGGGCCCATGGTTCGTAGGGCGAAATGTCGCCGGTAAAGGTGAGTGATAGGGAATCCTTGAAGTTGATGACGGCGTCGACCAGGGTGCCTTGCCTTGTTTCGGCAGAAACGGTGAGTTCCTTGTCGTAGAGTTCGCCCAATCTGATTTCCATGTCTAGAGGCATCATCTGCGGGCCGAACTGGGCGCTCATGTGCTTCACGCGCCCGCTAAAGAAGGCGTTCATCTCTTTGTCCAGGGTTCCGTTGAGCTGGATACTTCCGCCTTCGTCGTTTTGCAACAGTACGTCGGCTTCGATATTGTTCATGTCACCGGAGAGGTCCACCGTGACATTTTCGGCTAGGAGCGGCCAGAAGGCTCCTACGCGGGTCTTGATATGGGCCTTATAGGTGGTGCGGTTCTTTTGCAGGTCGATGTTGGCATTGGCATTCACCTTGACCTTTCCGATTGTAGGGACGGCTGCGGGGAGTTCTGCCGGAATCCAATCCTTGGGATTGTCTATGGTCAAGTCTGCTTTGGTCTTGATGCGCCCCAGGTTGTTCTTGGGGGCTTCCACGTTTAAGACGACGGAATCATTTGGAGTCTTGACTTTGCCGGCCACCTTGATGATGTCGCTGCTGAAATCGGCATCGAGTTTTAGATTGGTCGGGGACGAAATGTAGTCGCCGCTGATATTGTTCGCTCTGACCGAGAGAGCCTTTTCGCCGCGGTTTTCTAGATGGATGTTGCTTGCTTGCCAGTTCTTGCCGTCTGAAAGAGCAACTCGGGCTTCCTTGACATCGATTTGTACAGGTAGCGGGAATTTCAGCTTTTCCGGGAACTGGGGAATTTCGCCGGATTTCTTGCTCGGGGCGCTTTCTTCTGGAATCTTGACGACTGCAATGACCGAATCCGATTGCAGGTTGATTCCCTTGGGCTCACCGAGCAAGGTTATCTCGAGATTGGGGTTTGCGACTTTCAGGTCGGTGCCGTCAAGTGAAACTCGAATGGAGTCGAAGTGATGGGTGAGAAGGTCGTCCATCCTGTGACCATAGGGGCTGATGGTAACCCCTGCAATGGTGTGCGGTGTGGCCAGGAAACGTTCCAAAAGTGCATGTAGAGACCAGACGCCAAGGGCAATGGCGCCAACAACAGCCGTGGCGAAGGCGGCTGTTCCAAAAAATGTCGTCGGTCTCTTGATCAACTTGCCCATAATTATAGAAAATACGCGGATTCTAGTCTGGAAAATTTTTGAAAATAAATATGTAATTCGTTGTCTGTCAAGGAGTTGGGGTTTTCTGTGTGACTGCGTTTGACGACGGAATTGTGGATGTGTCCCTGTGAAAGAGAAAGGTATGTTTTGGTGAACGTTTGTGTATGTAATTTGTAGTTTTTTAAAGGGGTGATTTTTTGATTTGACATTTAGTGTCAAGTTTGCGATAGTATATTTGGAATATGAAATTGATACACACCGCCGACTGGCATTTAGGCAATTCGATGCACGACATCGATAGGTTAGAAGAATCCAAGCTGTTCCTGAATTGGCTTAAGGAACGTATTGTGGAATTTGGGGCTGAATGCCTTGTGGTGGCGGGCGATATTTTTGATACGACAAACCCCTCTGTGGAGGCTCGCCGCCTTTATTTCCGTTTTTTAGCCTCTTTGCTGGATACCTGCTGTAAAAATATCGTGTTGGTGGGCGGTAACCATGATTCTGGCGCCTTGCTGGATGCTCCGCGGGATTTGCTGGAGGCTCTCAATATCCAGATGGTAGGCTCCCTTGGAGACCGCCCGGTCGAAGAACTGGTCAAGGAATTGAAGGACAGCTCGGGCAATGTGGTTGGTGTCTGTGCCGCCATCCCTTACGTGCGTGAAATGGAGTTGCGCCGCTTCAAGACCGAAGACAATGGTGATTTTGCCCAAAATACGTTCAAGGGGCTTTATAATACGGTTTACGAGGCTGCCGAAAAGGTTCGCGGCGGTCGACCGGTTCCGCTTCTGGCGACGGGCCACCTGTATGCGGCCCAGCTGGAAGGCCGCCCCGATAACGATAACGGTAGCGATGCCAGGGAACACGGCATGCGGGACATTGTGGGCAATCTGGGTACCATTCCGGTGTCGGTTTTTCCGGAGGGTTTTGACTACGTGGCCCTGGGGCATATCCATTATACCACCATGGTGGCTAAAAATCCGAAGGTCCGTTATTCCGGATCCCCCTTTGTGCTGGGGTTTGATGAGGCCGAAAGGGCTCACCACGTTTTGCTGGTGGATTTGCAGCCGGGCGTGGCCCCTGCCGTAGAAAAATTGGAAACGCCACAGTATTACAGCTTTAAGCGGGTTTCGGGTTCCATTGATGGCATAAAGGAACAACTGAAACTTTTAAAGAAAAATCCTACGGAAAAGCCCCTTAAAATTGAAATTGTCTACGACTATACTTCGGGCGTAAACGTTCACGAGGCCCTCTCTGGCGTGCTCGAAAATGCTGCCTTTGAGGTGGTGAGCTGGAAGGTGAATCGTGCCGCCTCTTTGGGGGCAGAAAGTTTCTCGGATGAAACCCTCGAATCGGTGGATGTCTTGGATGACGAAGAAATCTTTAGGCGTCTTTTGATGAGCAAACTCGGTGTAACCGAAATGAATGATGACATCAAGAAGGACTTCGAAAATTATCTCCCGCTATTTAGGCAGGTTGTTGAAGAAGTAAAAGGCGAGGAGGTGTAAACATGAAGATTTTGAAAGTCGAATTCGAAAATATCAATAGCCTTGCCGGTGAATGGTGTATCGATTTTACGGATCCTTCCTATAGCGAGTTGGACCATAGCCTTTTTGTCATTAGCGGAAAGACGGGTATGGGTAAGACCAGTATCCTCGACGCGATTACGTTGGCCCTTTATGGGGCGACGCCTCGCCAGGGCTTGGTCTATAACGGCAACGACGGCAATGCGGTGATGACATCGGATAAGGGGAACTGCTTTGCGCGGGTGACGTACCGCTGTAAAAAGGGAACCTTTGTTTCGGAATGGAACCAGCGTCGTGCCCATGACAAGGCGAACGGAAACTTGCAACCGGCTCAGGGCGAAATCTATCCCGTAGACAATCCGCAACAGAAGCTGTTCAGCGGAAGGACGGGGGCGAACGGTGAACTGGGTAAGGCCAATGCCGAAATAATTCAGTTGGATTATTCCCAGTTCTGTCGCTCCATTATGCTGGCTCAAGGAGAATTCAGCAAGTTCTTGATGAGTAACGAAAGGGAACGTGCCGACATCCTTGAAAAACTGAATGGAACGGAAAGGTATCGCCGCATCGGAAAAAAGGTAGGGGACCACAGGAGCGAAGCCAGGTCCGCAAAGGATAGTGCGCAGACCGCATTTGACACGTTGAATAGCGCCATGCCCAAGGCAGAAGAAATTGCTGCCGACGAGGCCTTGCTGGCTGAATTTGCAGAAAAGGAAAAGGGCTTTTCTGCAAAAAGGCTGGAACTGGAATCGAAAATTACCTGGCGTAATTCCTTGGATAACGCCCTGGATCGTATGAATAGGGCCGAAGGGGAACTGGCCAAGGCAAAACAGGGTAAGTCGGACTTTGCCGAAAGCGAAATTCATCTTGCCCGTGCCGAGAAGGCCAGGGAATGCGTGTCCCTTTATACGGAATTGAAGGGTCTTCGCGACCGCAAAGCTGCCGACGAAAATATCTTGAAGCGGCTGCAGACATGCCTTCCTGATGCTTCGGAAAAATTGAATAAGGCTACCGCCCAAAAGAAAATTGCCGAAGAAGAAAAGGCGGCGGCGGAGCAGTTCATTGCTGAAAATGAACCGGTTTGGAATGAAATCCGTAAGCTGGATGAAAACCTGAAAAGCTCGCAGAAGCTTGTGGCAGACGCCAAGATGCGCAAGGAAAAAGCGGCGCAGGAATTGGCCGGTGCCGAAGGTGAATTCAAGAAGGCTAAAAACGATATCCTCACGCTGGAACCGAAAGTCGGTGAACTTAAGGCGATTCAAGAAGCGAACGCCAAGGATGTAGAGCTGCGCGGGATTATTCCCCAGAGCGAAACCCTTGCAAGGCAAATTCGTGATTTTGAAGGACAAATTCTTGATGCGGAAAAGGCTAGAAATGCAGCAATCAAGGATTATGAAAAGGCCGAAGATGTTTTCAAGTTGCAGTCCGAAGCCAAGCAGGGACTGCTCCTGGAACAGCAGAAGTTGTTTGAAAATGATGTATTGGTGCTTGCCGATGTCATTCAGAAACATCTGGTAGAAGGCGCTCCTTGCCCGGTATGTGGCTCCAGGGAACATCCGGCTTGCAAGCAATCGGAAAATGTTTCGGTAAATGAATCCGGTGCCGTGAATGTGGCCGAAAAAATCCGCGAACTCAACGGCAGAATGCAGAAAGTGGATTCCGCCTTGAATCAGTGCGAAATCGCAAAGACTCGCGCCAAGACCGCAGAAAATGCGGCCACTGAAGCGATCGGTTCCCTGACCGATCAAAAGCGTGATGCAGTCAATCAGATTGCCGAATTGTGGAAGCCTTGGGCGGAATTCAGCCTTGATACGGCCTCGACGGTTTTGAATGAACTGCGTCAGCGCTTGCAGACTTTTGAAAGAGCTCAAGCGGATTTGGAAACGCTTACGGGCAAGCTTGAAATTGCGCGTAACAATGAAACGCTTTATAAAGATAAAGTGGCGCAGGCGAAGGCAAATCTGGATGCCGAAACCGAGGCGTTTGACAAGGCTTTCTCGGATTTGCAAAAGATGGCTCTCGCACGAAGGGAAAAGTTCGGCGACAAGAATGTAGATGCCGAATGGACCGCGGCGAATGGCAAGAAAAATACGGCGGTGACTGCCTATGAAACCGCCGGCAATGCTCTCCGTGTTGCAGAAAACGCCTGCAACGAGCTCAAGACGAAAATCGATTCTCTTACGGAATCCCTCGCGAAGACTGCAGAAGGAATGAAATCTGCGTCTGCCAATTTTGAAAATGCCCTCAAGGCAAAAGAATTTGCAAGCGAGGCTGATTACTTGTCTGCATCTATGCCAGAGGCTGAATTTGCCAGGCTGCAGGCTCAAAAGAAACTGGTGGACGAATCTCTTGCTTCGGCGACCCGCTTGCGCCAGGAAGCCCTTGACAGTCTTGAGAAAATCAGGTCGGAACGTTCCGACGATACGCCGCTCCAGACGCTCCTTGATGAAAAGAAAAAGCTGGAAGATGACTTGACTGCTTGGCAGCAGAAAGCCGGTGCCGCCCAGGCCAATGTCAAGAGCTATAAGCAGAACCAGGCTCAGTTGCAGTTGCTGGAAAAGGACCTTGATACCAAGAAGGCGGAATTGGCCCGCTGGGATGTAATGGCCGACTTCTTCGGGGTCAAGGACGGCAGCGATTTTGCCACCTTTGTGCAGGGGCTGACGTTCAAGTCGTTGCTTAAGTTGGCGAACAGGCACTTGGCGATTATCAAGGATCGCTTTAGGCTGGTGGCGAAGGGTAACCTGGGCTTTGAGGTGGAAGATGCGGAATTTGACCATAATCGCGGAATTTCGAACCTTTCCGGTGGCGAAAAGTTCCTGGTAAGTCTTTCCCTGGCGCTTGGAATTGCCGATTTTGCCAGCCGCAATGTCCGCGTGGAATCCCTGTTCATGGACGAGGGCTTTGGTACTTTGGACGACGTAACCTTGGAAGATGTGATGAACTGCCTCAGGAGCCAGCAACGGGAGGGCAAAATGCTTGGAGTCATTACCCACGTGGAGTCGGTGGTGAATAGCATTAGCCAAAAAATTGAGCTGGAGGCGGCCCAGCATGGCCATAGTCTCATTAAGGGCCCCGGCGTAAGCCCCAAAAATGTACATTGTCTTATATGAGAAAACTTTATTCTAAAATTCTTGTTTCCTTGATCGCTTCCCTAGGGCTGTTCTGTGGCTGTGGCGAGGTTGATGATGCGCCGCCCACTTACAGCCAGAAGTGTGGAGACGTGGCGGAGTTTGAAGGCTTTCAAGCAAGCTTTGGAAGTTACAAAGAAGGCAAGACGATTCCGTTCAAGCATTCGGACGGTTACCTGTTTTCTTTAACGGTTGTCAGTAAGGATAAGTACATTGAGGAAACCAGCTGCTTAAGGTGTATGTACACGTTGTTGGAATCGGCCTATCCCATTTATTCCATTTCGGTCTCTGCAGTTGCCCCCTCCTTCTACTTTGATGAAAAGGACAAGCTGAATCGTGATGCGGTGGATGTCCGTTTCGGACAGTACCTCTTTACCCTCAAGAACCCCCTTGCGCTTGGAGAATCTGACTCGTCCTATATCGATACCCTGGAAGTCAACGGAGTCACCTATACAGGTGTTGCCGTAAGCAACGGTGTTTTGCAGAATGGTTCTCAAGGTAAGAGTGTCCCGACAGACGCCAAGCTCTATTACCAGGAAAAGAAAGGTATCTTGAAAATTGAATTGGAAGACGGTAGTTACATCGCTATCAATGAGGAGGACTAATGATGAAAAAACTGATTCTCCTTGCAGCTGGAGCGCTTCTTTGGGCCTGCGGCGGTGACAGCAGTAGCGAAGTCTACAAGATCGAGCCTGTTGGTGGCGTCCAGGTTTTATTGAATGGTAAAAAAGGTTTCAGCAAGGATTCTGTCATCTACCTGGCGGATTCCGTCAAGTTTGTGGATAAATTGAACCAGTCCGCCGATTTCGGTAAAGAGGACCATCCTAAGCTGGTATACTCCGCCAAGGCGCTGGCGTCTGCCATAGATATCGAGCTGCAGACGCTTCTCAATGATGACGATGGTTCCATTGTGGTTTCGTGCCACCCGAGCCATGACCGAAAAATCTATTTCAACGAACCGGTGTTCCCGGCGACGCAAGACGGCTACACGTTGACAATGGAGGATTCCCTCAAGGTCGGCGATTCCATGTATTACGATGTCCTGAAGTTTGATGCGTCAAAAAACGATTCCAACTTTTGTAGCGTTTCTGCGTTCTATTACGGAATCCATGATGGCCTTGTCAAGGTCGTAAGCAAGAACGGCGTTGAATTGAACCGCGTTTCTGCGAAGGTTTACAAAGATGCCGAAAAACGCAGGGAGAAGGAACGGGCTATTGCCGACTCCATCGCCCAGGCTGTTGCGGATTCCATTGCACAGGCGGTTGCTGATTCTATCCTCAAGGCGAATACGGCGGCCCAAGAAGGCGACGATGACGATCCGCAAATTGAAATTCCCCAGGACGTCCAGGACCTGGTGGACTCCATTGCGGAATGCATCAAGAGGGCCTATTCATCCGGCTCCCTTTCTGCGCTCAAGGAATGCGGAATCTAGTATTTTATTAGCGGGCTCTCCATTAACGATTCGTTAATTCGGGGAGCCTGTTTTTTTATATATTAGGGGTAACCCCATTGGGGAGGGAGGAATATGAAGAAGAAAATATGGACTGCGCTTGGGGCGCTGTTTTGTCTTGTAATTCTATTTTCGGCTTGCTCTGATGACAAATCGAGCTCGCCTTCGGCTGTCAGCGAAGATCCTGGGATTATAACGTCCGACGCGAAATCTTCGTCAAGTGCTGGTGAAATTCCTGCATCAAGTGCGAGTCCGCAGTCTAGTGCTGGCGCAATCCCGCAGCCAGGTGAATCTCAGAAATCCTCTTCGTCATTTGCTTATCCATGGTCGGATGCTTACTCGTCTGATGGCGTCTACTATAATCCTGGAGCCTGTTGTCCAGATACGGTCTACATAGAAAACGGTAATGTCGTAAGAACTCATACACGGGAGTCGGGAGTGTGCCCCCCGCCAAGTGTTATAATGATTTCTTGTGAGCCGCCTGTTCAAGTAGACTTGGATTCTACTAGGGAGGCCGAAACAAGGGCTGATAAGAAAGTTCCGACCATTACGATTTACGAATGCCTGGCGCGGACAGAGGCATTGTTGAAAACGGGGGCGGATAGTCTTAAAAAGGCCCTTCCGATTGAATATAGTGACGGTTCTGTTCAAATTGAGTATTGGCAAGATAAATATTGTGGCGCCAATGCCAATTTGTCGTTTGAACGTTCTGGCGATACGTTATCTGTGAATTTGGCGGAATCCCAATTGTCGGCGGATTGCAATTTGCATTGCAGGTCCCGAATAGATGTTCCGGACTCATTGCAAAATTTCTCGTATTTCAGTTTTGAAGGCTATACTTACGAACTTTGGTAAATTTATCTAGTTAGTGTGAAAAACATGATTTTGAAGTAGTTCTAGAGGCGTAGTTTTCGTGCAAGAATTTTCATTTTGACAGCCGAAGCATGACTTCAGCGATACAAAAGGGCCTGACTAGCTTCCTAGGTTGGCTCTGTCAAGTCAATTCATACATATATTCCGGTATAGCAAAGTTTTTTCATTTCGTAAGTCCCCCGGAAGCTGTTTTTCGGCGTCCTGAACACTGTTTTTTGGCTGTTTTGGGCGATCCATCTATCGCAGCAGGTTCGCAGCCATACGGCATAACTTGACAGAGCCGAGGTGATTTTTGCAGTCAAAATGCAGAAAACTTGCAGCGGAAACGCAATTTAGGGTAAAAAATACGAAAAGGCTTGACAGAGCCTTTTGTGGAAAAATGTCAAGTAATCATTGCGAAAAAGAGTATATTACAAGCATATACTTGAGGTGTTTATGGATAAGAGGTTCACTTTCGCGTTTGCGCTTGCCTTGGCGGCACAGGCGTTCGGTGCCGTGTACTACGTGGCGACCGACGGAAGCGACAGTGCTGCGGGTACAAAGGACAAGCCCTTCGCGACGCTCAACAAGGCGAATGCCGTAGTGCATGCGGGTGATACCGTCTGGATCCGCGGCGGCATCTACGACCTGAAAGATACCGTCTATGTCCCGAGATACAAGATGACTGCTGCCATCCATTTGACGGCAAGCGGCGAAAGCGACGACAACCGCATTCATTACTTTGCCTATCCGGGTGAGCGTCCGATTTTTGATGCGACCAATCTCCCGGTTGGAATTGCATATAGCCATGACGGCTCCATCGACAGCATCCTGTATACATCGCCTATCGTAGTCGAGGCGAAATACCTGCACCTGAAGGGCTTCGAGGTTCGCAACACTCCCATGGTGCACAACTCAAACTCCGGCGTTTTTGTCTTTGTGAGCAAGCACATCATCTTGGAGCAGATTGAAAGCCACCACAATGCGGGCCCGGGATTCTTTGTGCACGATGGCGCATCGG
Organism: Fibrobacter sp.; assembly: GCA_017550445.1. Next base: position 33,663 of record JAFZOV010000125.1, on the reverse strand, counting down.
GCGGCGGTGGGCATCTCTTTTTGAACTGCGACTCCCACGACAACTATGACCCTACAGGACGCCAGGGCGATGGCGAGAATGCCGACGGTTTTGGCGTGCATTATCAGTTCGATGGCGACACCACCAAGTTCTACGGATGCCGCGCCTGGTGGAACAGCGACGACGGCTTTGATGTACTTGCCCAGGAATTTCCCGTAGTCGTAGAAAACAGTTACGCCATGGGGAACGGCTATATCCATTACGGGACAAGCAAACCGCCTAACGTGAATGGCAATGGGTTCAAGATGGGATACAGCCGAAATGACAAGGGACGACACACTATCAGGAATTGCGTCGCCTGGAACAACGTGGCCTCCGGATTCTATGCGAACTACACTAGCGTCGGTAGCACCTGGACAAACAACACTGCTTACAATAACGGAGACCGAGCCTACACCATGGCGTCGACACTTTACGCTGAAGATGAACGGACTCGCATTGCCGAAGTGGTCCCGTTGACGGGCGACAAGGCGCACGTACTCAAGAACAACATCGCCTTCCCGAACAAGGTTTCGCAAATCGGAACGTGCTGGGAGAAAATTTCGAGCCAGAATATCGACCATTATGTGGATTGTCCGGCGGGCGAAAATAACACCTGGAATCTTGATTTGGACTTGACGGAAGATGACTTTGTGAGTCTCGATGACCCGAGCATGACCGTGACCGGCGAAGACCTTTCGAAGATTCCTGGAATGCTTGGCCCCCGCAATGTTGATGGCAGCTTGCCGAACGTAGACTTCCTGAAACTCAAGAAGGGTAGTCGTGCCATCGACAAGGGGGATGATTTAGGATTCCCATTTGCAGGCGAAGCTCCTGACCTCGGCGCTTATGAATATGGACTTTCGAGCAGCTCTTTCGCAGGGTCTTCTTCTGGAACAGCTCATATCATGCCGCAAAAGAGAGTTGGCAATGAAATGCCGGTACGTCCCAATCACTTGAATGGATATCGCGACCTCAATGGCCGCCACTATGAAAAACTGATTCGCTATCGCGTGATGTTCTAACAGAACTTTTTATATTTGCGCCTGTAAAACGAATGTCCAAAATTCTGGATTAGGTGGAATTTGTGAAATATTTATTTGTTCAAAAGCTCGCACTGAATGCGTTGCTTGCATGCAACGTGGCGCTCCTTTTTTCTTGTGGCGATTCCTCGTCGGCAAACGATGACGAAACGGAAAGCCTGAGCAGTTCTTTGTTTGTTCAGGGTGAACCGGTTGATTCGTCTGAATCCCAGAATGGAGTGGCGGAAGGTGGCTCGTCCAGCGAATCCGATGTGGCTGGTGATGGAACTGTTTCTAGCAGCTCCGTTGCCCGAGTGTCTGCTTTGCCGCCTTGCAAGACCGATCGCGAAGACAATTGCGAATATGGCTTTGTGGTGGATGCCCGTGATGGCCAAACGTATAGGACCGTAAAAATCGGTAAGCAAGTTTGGATGACGCAGAATATGAGATACGCGGCTCCCAAGTCGGCTGAAACGAAGGATTCCATAGGAACATGCTATAAAGACCAGTCCTCATATTGCAACAGGTATGGACGACTCTATTATTGGAACGAAGCAGTCAATATTTGCCCGGACGGTTGGCGCTTGCCCGATTCGTTGGATTTTGCCATATTGGTTGCTTCGGTGGGTGGCGTTGATACTGCCGGCAAAAATTTGAAATCTATCAAATATTGGGACGATTATGAAGGGTATGACACTAAAACGGGAGAGCATATAGAAAGGCCTGGCAACGGAACTGATCAATATGGTTTCACAGTGCTTCCGGCAGGCTATACAGCCTATAACAATGAGGTTTCGGCTGTAGGTGTAGCAACCTACTTCTGGACGACTTTGGAACTCAATGCTGAATATATGAGAAACGTCTCGTTCCGTAACTCCAATGGCAAGGTCGAGCTCGATGCAAGAGGTAAAAAGGAAGGGGATCTGCGTTCTGTGCGCTGCCTTAGAAACAAAGGTTCTGCCGTTAGCGAAGAACTTAAGATCGGTTGTGAAAACTGTGAATATGGCTCCTTGACGGATGAACGTGACGGACAAACTTACAAGACGGTAAAAATTGGAAGTCGTTGGTGGATGGCCGAAAATTTGAATTACAGATACATCCAGCAAATGGCAGACGACCGTGGGGAAGACTCATCGAGCTACTGCTTTAATAATGATCTGAGCTATTGTGAAAAGTGGGGCAGACTCTATTCCATTAGTGGGGCGTGGGATAGTGTTGGACGTTTCTCTTCTAGTAGTTTGGGGTGCGGCTATAACACGAAGTGTGAACCAAGCGAGAATGTTCGAGGTGTCTGTCCGGAAAATTGGCATTTGCCTAGCTATGAGGATATGGATGACTTGATGGAAACTGCAGGTCCCCATATGGAGACGGCGTTAAATTTGAAGACTGTTAATGAATGGGAAGGTTATGACGTTGGGATCGATGCCTTTGGATTTTCGGTACGTCCTGCAGGCATGAGGCAGGGACATGATTCTAAATATGTAAGTGAGAATACCGGCGCTTATTTCTGGACCGCACAGCGTACTAAAGGCGATGGTGTCTACATCATGTATTTTGTAAGCGGACAGCCGTATGCTTGGACATTGCAAGATGCAGGTTTCAGGGCTGCCTATTCTATCCGTTGCGTGATGGATGAAACCCCGTAGGAATTGTCACGATTCTTGTCATACAAGGTGAAGTAATCTAGGTTATTTTCGCCACCAAAGTACGGTCTGGCTCGACAGAGTCATGATTGGTTACTATATTTTTGTGCAGTAAAACAAATGTTCACTATTTTTTGAAGTTTGTGAGGTGCACATGGCCCTAGAAAATATGGATTTGGAGCAAAGGCAAGCGGTGGAAACCACCGAGGGTTATGTGCGCGTGGTGGCGGGCGCGGGTTCCGGCAAGACTAGGACTCTGACGCAACGTTACCTGTATCTGGTGAAAGAGATGGGCATTTCGCCGTCGAACATCCTTTGCGTCACGTTTACCAACAAGGCCGCGAACGAAATGAAAAAGCGCATTCGCACGGTGTTGGGCGGCGACGATAGCGGCTACGTTTCTACGTTCCACGGCTTTTGCGTTCGCTTCTTGCGCGAAGAAATCCATGTGCTGAATTACCCGAAGGAATTCATGATTCTGGATGAGGATGACCAGAAATCCCTTTTGCACAAGGCTTATGCGGATTTAGGCTACTCCCTTAAGGATTTGAAAATCAGCAGCGTGATTGACTATATCGGGGGCCGTAAGGCGGCTGACATCAATTACGTCTCGCTTTTTGCGGAACTGCCCTCGGAAGGCATGACTTCTAAGGATCATTTGCTCGCCCTTTCGGAAGCTGCCGATGACAAGTGGATGCGGGTTTATTACCGCTACCTTTACGAGCAGAAAAAGAATTACGCGCTGGACTTTGACGACCTAATTCTTTCGACGCTGTACATCCTCGAAAACTTCCCGGAACAGCTCGACAAGTGGCGCAAGCGCATGATGTACATCATGGTCGATGAATACCAGGACATCGACGGCCAGCAATACCAGCTGGCGGATCTGCTTGCCAGCTACCACAAGAATCTTTTTGTGGTGGGCGACCCGGACCAGACCATTTACGGCTGGCGCGGCGCTGATGTCAACCGCATTCTGGAATTCGACAAGACTCACGAAAATACGAAGACGATTTTGCTGCAGAACAATTACCGTTCGACGCCAAGCATCTTGAAGGTGCCCGATGCAGTCATCAAGAACAACAAGTTCCGAATCGAAAAAGTCTTAAGGCCAAAGCGTGCTGGCGGCAAGACGCCCGTCTTTTACCACGCCAAGAATACCCGTGAAGAAGCCCGCTGGATTGTGGAACAAATCCAGAATGCCGTGCAGAATACGGGAGTGCATTACAAGGATATCGCGGTACTTTACCGCATGCACTCGCAATCTCGTTCTGTAGAAGAAGCCTTGATGGCCGAAAACATCCCTTACAAGGTTTATAGCGGTGTCGGATTTTACCAGCGCAAAGAAATCAAGGATGTCATTTGCTATTTGCGAATGCTGGTGTACGCCGACGATTTGTCGTTCATGCGTACGGTGAATACACCCAAGCGCCAGTTTGGTCCCCGCAAGATTGCGACATTGCAGGCCTTTGCCGATGCGCGAGGTGTGGGCCTTTACGAGGCGCTGCTTGAAATCGTTTCGGAGGCGGGCTTTTTGAATAATGTGGCCGCCGATGTTTCGTCCCAGGCGGAACTTTCGTCAGTCGGAAATGAAAATCAAAAAATCGATTTTGACTGCAAGGGGTTCTTGGCCCGTAGCAATGTGGTGGAATACGTGAAGCTGATTGAAAAGTACCGTTCCCGCTACAAGGACATGAGTGTCTCCGAAGTCCTTGCAAAAATCCTGCGCGAAACCAAGTACGAAGAAATGTTGCGCCTGGATGGTGACGAAGACCGCCTAGACAACTTGGCGGAACTGAAGCAAGGTATTCTGGAATTTGAGAATTACTACGAAGAAGATGCCTCGCTGGACGAATACTTGCAGAACATCGTGCTGTTCACGAACACCGACGAAGACACCGAAGAAAAAGACCGCGTGCAGCTCATGACGATTCACAATGCGAAGGGTTTGGAATTCCCCTACGTATTCGTGTGCGGCTTGAACGAAGGCTTTTTCCCAGTCAAGCGCGTGCAGAACAAGATTCAGTTGGAAGAAGAACGCCGCCTGGCCTATGTGGCCTTTACCCGCGCCGAAAACGTACTTTGTTTAAGCGATGCCGAAGACGGCGTGGCAGGCGAAAGCGGAACCCGTTACCCCTCCAGATTCTTGCTAGAAATGGATATGGGCGGCTTAGATGTTGCCCGCGGCATTTCAGAAGATTTTCTCGAAGCGGCCAAAGCCTACATTGCAAACATCGATCGTGACCGCGAATTTTTAAGCGACGAAAGCCTTGGGCTCGTAAAGAAAGCGCCTTCGGCTGAGTTCGCCGTGGGCGACCGCGTAGTGCATAAAATCTTTGGCGCAGGAATTGTGAAAGCCGTAGACGAAAAGAATTTCTGCTACGAAGTCGCCTTTGAAAAATTTGCGACACCGCGCTCGATCCAGTTCGACTTTCCTTTAACGCGAGTCTAGAAAAATTTAAACACAAAGAGGGCCAAAGCCCTTGACAAACGCAGGCCTAGGCCGCGGCGTTTACATGGTCAAGCGCGGCAATGCAAAAACGCAATATATGGTTTTGAAATAGTCCGACAGAGTTCAATCGCTCCCCAAAAATATGTATCTTTGGGGTGAATTGAATTTATGAAGGAGAATTTCATGAAAAAACTGATTTCTTTGGCTTTTGCCTTGTTCTTTGCGGCGACCGCTGCAGTGGCCGAATCGTATCCGGCCTCGCAAAAGATTACGCAAATTGTTGCGAAAGGCAAACTTGAACAGACCGTATTTGCAGGCGACGACATTGAACCGGTTAAAATCGTATATGAAAATACTGGCTTTGGCGAGAATGATGTACCGGAATATTCGTCGACTGAATTTTATGAAAATTTTGGCTTGTCGAAAACATGGACTAAAGGCCCTGCTTGTACAATTTCTGGACAGATGAGAAGTGATATTGTCGCCGGTACTTACAGTGCGTTTATCGTCGTCAAAGACAATGAAGGCAAATTAGCCAAGACAGAACTAATATTTCATGTGAAACGGTTCTCTCTAGAATGGTTTGATGGTAGCGGAGAATTGAACCAGAAAGTCAATCCCGGCAATTCTATTACGGCAATCGTTTTTGATTATGAGGGTATAAAAAATTATAGCGTGAGTGGACTCCCGTCAGGACTTGATCATAGAAAAGATGAAAATGGCCAAAGAATCATGATTATCGGTACTGTAGATGCTGACGAAAAGCCCGGTGATTACGAATACGAAGTCACTGTTACGAATGATCTAGGCGCTAAAATTACCAAGACGGGAACGATTACTGTGAATGGTAGCGAACCTCCTACTTCAATAAAAGTTGTTGAAAACGAATTGCAGAAGGTTGTGGCAGGCAATGAAATCAAACCGGTTGTGTTCCAGTTTGCAAATGTTCCTCTCGACGAAAACCTAAGTGCTTTTAATACAAGTGAAGGATCTTTAAAAGGTGCGTTTAAGTATAGTGTGGAAGGCAATAAGTTGACCATGAGTGGAACCGTCAATGAAAATTTGCAGGATGGGCACTACTCAATAAAGATTATCGCAGTAGGCGAAAATAACAGAGATACCGCTTTTGCGTCGGTTGAAGTGACTCATAAGCCTATTGTAACGAAGGTTTCTGTAACTGAAAACGCATCGCAGACATTGAACGTGGGCGATTCTATTAAGCCGATTGTCTTCCAGATTGAAAATGGCTCTGATCCTAAAATTACGAATTTCCCGGGTGGTTATGAGCTTAGAAAAAATGGTAATACGGCGACTATTGTTGGGTTGGTTGAAGAAAGTGCTAGGGGACAGTATGATGTTGTACTTTCAGTCACTGGTGTCGATAACAATGCGAGCGCCAAGGCAACGATTGAAGTCATACCTGGGACTATGACATTTGAGCTTGTCGAAGGTAGCGATAATCAAACGGTTGTTGCCGGTCAGGAAATTGTTCCGATAGTTTATCAGTACAATCATGTGAAAAAAATTGATGGTAAGGGTATCCCCGCTGATTTGGAAGTTGTGCAAGATAAGGAAAAGAAGCTAGTTACGATTTCTGGTGCTGTGAATTCTAAATCGGCTACTCATGAATATACTTATTCGTTTGACTTGACGGATTTTTATGGTGAAACAATGACCGTGACTGGCAAGGTGAATGTCGTTGCTAAAGGACAGAGCAGTTCTTCCGTGGCTTCGTCTAGTTCTGCGAAATCGTCTAGCTCGGCTAAGTCTTCTAGCAGTGTCGCAAGTTCCTCTTCCGTAGAAGAATCTTCTAGTTCCGAAAAGGTTGCGTCTTCTAGTTCGGAAGCCGCAAGCTCCAGTTCCGAAGTGGTTAAGCCGGAAAGTAGTTCATCTGCCGAAAGCAGTTCTTCGACAACCGAAGAACCGAAGTCTTCTAGCAGTGAACAAACTACGGCTATCGTGGCTGCTAAGCCGAGCTTCGATTTTGGTTACGCCAATAACGAACTGACGGTGGTGTTGTCGAAACCAGCGATGGTTCGCGTGCAGGTGTTCGATTTGATGGGCCATGTGGTAGAAACTTTCACTGAATCGGCAACGACTTCTCAGAGCTTTAGACTTGCTCACTTGAAGAAGGGCAACTACATAGTTCGTGTTGAAAGTAACCGCTTTGCCCGTACAGCAAAGATTCTAGTGAAATAAGTGCTTTTTTGAGCATTTGTATGCGCTTGACATTTTGTGTCAGGCGCATTTTGTTATATTAGTGCACATGGTAGCACTAAATAAATCTAAAGCGAAAAAAGAAATCGAGTTCCTTTGCACCGAATGCGGCAACACCACGCCCAAGTGGGCTGGTAAGTGTCCCTTCTGTGGTGCATGGAGCAGCCTCAAGGAACATGTGGTCGAAAACATTCTTGAGGGCGGTCGCGCATCGCGCGGCTTGGGCGGGCCGGTGCACAAGGTGGTGCCGCTTAAGGAGGTGGCTACTGAAGATACGCGGCGGCTGAGCTCCGCCAATGCAGAATTTGACCGTGTGCTGGGTGGCGGGCTTGCACCAGGTTCCCTGGTGCTCATTGGTGGCGATCCGGGAATCGGCAAGTCCACGCTCGTGCTTACAACGCTCGCCACCATGACAGCCGCTGGCGTCAAGACGCTGTACGTCAGCGGCGAAGAGAGTGCCGTGCAGGTGAAGCTCCGTAGTGAACGCCTGAATGTGGCTGGCTCCGACATGCTTTTACTCTGCGAAACCAGCCTCGAAAAAATCCTGCAACAGGCACAAGAAATCAAGCCGCAGGTACTTGTGATTGACTCTATCCAGACTGTCTACAAAAGTGACCTGTCGGGCACTCCGGGCTGTGCCACCCAGCTTCGCGAATGTACGCTTGACCTGATGGTATTTGCCAAGAATACGGGCTGCATTACGATTTTGATTGGGCATGTGACCAAGGATGGCCAGATTGCAGGCCCGCGTATTTTGGAACACATGGTCGATACGGTTGTCTACTTCGAAGGCGACCGCAATCACCAATATCGCATTCTCCGCACCATCAAGAACCGCTTTGGCGCAACCGATGAAATTGGCGTGTTCGAAATGACAGGGCACGGGCTTTCTCCAGTTGAAAATCCGAGCCGGGTGTTCCTGCAAGAAAATGTTCCGCCGACGCCCGGGAGCGTCGTCTGCTGTACCTTGGAAGGCTCCCGTGCCATGCTCTTTGAAACTCAGGCGCTGGTAAGCTCCACGACCTTTGCGGTTCCCCAGCGTGTGGCTGCGGGAATCGATTCCAAGCGGCTGACGATTATCCTTGCTCTGCTGGAAAAGTTCGGCGGGGTAGTGGTCGGGGCCTCGGATGTGTTCGTGTCGATTGCCGGCGGGCTGAAGGTCTCCGACACTTCGTCGGACCTCGCCCTGGCTCTTGCCATCGCCAGCAACCATCTGGGAATCCCGCTGGGCCGCCAGTCTATCGCTATCGGCGAACTGGGACTGTCTGGCGAGGTCCGTTCCGTGAGCCTGTTGGAAACAAGGCTCAAGGAAGCCCGCCGTTTGGGCATCACCGAGGCCGTGGTACCGGCCGGAGGCCGCCTGCCCGAAAATACCTCCGGCATGAAGATTGTGCAAGTCAACACCCTCTCCGCCGCTGTTAATTGGCTGATGTCCAAGAAGTAATTCCCTTGCATGTCATCCTCGCTAAACGATACTTGGCAACTTGTTGCCTTAGTAGAGTTATCCTCTTTGGGGAGTAGGCGGGGATCTCCTTTTCTATTAAAAAAAATAACCCCAGCGGAATGCTGGGGCCTTTAAATCCGTTAAGGTTCGAGACTACTCTTCGTCGTCAGCGGCTTTCTTTCTTTTCTTCTTCTTGCCCGAAGAACCGGTACCTTCGACCTTGATGTCGGCGGCCTTTTCACCACGCTTGGTGAAGCCGTACTGACGCGGGTCAAAGCCAGACGGGAACTGGGTCTTGTTGTCGTAGATCACCTTCTTGGCGGTGAACTTTTCGATCTTGGCGCCTTCGAGGTTTGCACCGGAGAAGTCCACGTCTTCCATCTTGGTGTCGGCGTCAATCTTGATGCCCTGCATGTTGGCGTTGGTGAAGTTCACCTTGACGAGCTTGGCACCGGCGAAGCTTACGCCGTTGAGCTGGGCGAGAATGAAGTCAGTACGTTCGATGGTGGAGTTGGCGAAGTTGGCCTTGGTGAGGTCAGCCTTGTCGAAGATGTCCTTACGAACATAGGCGCCGTCGAACACGGCCTTCAGGAGTTCTGCATTCTGGAAGGAGTTCTTGCTCACTTCGGTATCGTAGAAGGAAGCCTTGGAAAGCTTGGTCTTCTGGAAGGAGTTCTTTGCGACGGAGCCCTTGTCGAAGATCACGCCGGTCAGGTCCTGGTTGTCGAACTTCATGTTCTTCACAGTGGACTGAGCGAACTTAGCCTTCTGGAGCTGAGTCTTGGAAAGGTCGACGTCGTTGAAGGTCGTCAAAGAAAGGTCTGCTTCCTGCAGGTTGACGTTCTTGAATTCAACGCCGCTGAAGTTGGCCTGAGAAAGACCAGCCTTGGCGAAGTTCACGTCAACCAGGTCGACGCCCTTGAAGTTGGCTGCAATCAGGTTACAGGCAGTAAAGTCGGTCTTCACGATGGTGGCCTTGCGGAGGTCGCTGTTAGCCATCAAGGAACGGGAGAAGTTTGCGCGGGTGAGGTTTGCCTTGCTGAAGTCGGCTGCAGTAAGGTCCACATCCATGACGGACGCCTGGGTGAGGTCTGCCTTGCTGAAGTCGGCGTTGTCGGACACCTTCATGGCGTCAAGGCGAGCGTTCTTCATGTTGGTCTTCGGGAACTTGCTGTCCAGAAGCGTTGCACGGTAGAGGTTGGCCTCTTCAAAGTTTGCGCCTTCGAAAGAAGAGTTACGAATGTCGGCACCGCTAATGGTTGCCTTGGAAAGGTCTGCGTCTTCGAAGTTTGCGCCGCTAATCACAGCGTTCTGGAAAGACACTTCGTTGAGCTTGGCGCCCTGGAAGTTCGGACCTTCACCGGTGGCACGGCGGAAGTCGGTTGTGTGGGCGACGGCTTTCGCATTTTTGAAGTTGAAACCGTCAATACGCTTGTTACTGAAAGAAACGTTCAGGTCTTTGCCTGCCCAGTTGTCTTGGGCATAAACGTTGAGGGCAAGTGCGCTCAACAGGCACAGGCCGAACTTTGATACACTCTTCATATTCATATAAATTCCCTTTTAAGGATAAACCAAATAACGGATAGCTCTAAAATAACTAAAAAAATTGCCAATTAACAATAAAAAAGAAAAAAACTTTATAAATAAATGCTAATTTGTTCCCCGAAATGGCAAATTTTACCTCAAATCGATTCGATGTGGTGGTTTGCGGGGCCGGTCCTGCCGGTCTCATGGCTGCCTGTATCCTTGGTCGCTTGACCTCCGGTACTAGACGGATTTTGCTTTTGGACAAGAAAGAACCTTGGAAAGAGCCTATTTTTTGTGCCGAAGCGGTGTCTAGGGATCGCCTGAATTCGCTTTGGCCTGTAGATGATTCTTTTGTGCGTGGTACTCTTTCGGGTATCTATTTTACCTCGCCCAAGCGTTACCGTGCGGAGTTCTATAGCAAGGACTGCGGTCTTGTTTTGGATCGCGCCCGTTTCCATCATGCACTTTCGGACGGCTGTGTGGCTGCCGGTGTGGAATGCCGCTACGACGCGGTTATTAAGAAGCTTGAAAAGACTGACGAAGGCTGGAATATTTCGGTGTCGGTTGGTGGTGAAATCGAAACCCTGTCTGCCGAGGCCGTTGTGGATGCTTCTGGGCCGAGCTGCAAACTGACTCGCGGTATCGATTGTCTCGAAGGTATTGAATCGGGTGACACGGACTTGGAACCGGCCATCTTTGCCGTGGCCGACGGAATTGAGCATAGCAAGGAACACATCGAGCTGTTCTTCGGTTCCGAGTTTGAATCTGGCTATGGCTGGATTTTCCCGCGTGACGGCAAGGAAGTCAATATCGGCTTTGTGCTAGGTAAAGACGTGGACCACAAGGTTCCCCTGCGTAAAAAGCTGTTGGACTTTATTGCCCGCGATTACCCGAATGCAACGGTCAAGGCTGTGTATGGTGGTATGATCGCTTGCGGCCAGTCAGAAAAGCCTATGGCCAAGTGCGGACTTTTCAAGGCCGGTGATGCTGCCAGTTGCGTGAACCCTATTAGCCGTTCGGGTATTGTCGAATCGCTTTTGTGCGGTAAAATTGTTGCTGAATCGGTCGTTGAATGGCTTGGCGATTCCGGTGTAAACCGTAGCGCTATCGAGGCGAAGGTTCTTGACCGCTGGATGGCTGCCCTCGGCAAAAAGCACCTACAGGTGGCTCGCGCCAAGGTCGGCTTTAACAAGATTAGCGACAAGCAGTTTGATAGTGCGGCATACAGGCTTTCTAAGCTCCCGCGCGAAAAGCAGACTCTGTTCCGTATATTCTTTAATGTGCTGTGGGCGGCTCCTTCCTTGATTTGGAAGATGCGCTCTTTCTTGCGGTAGGTTTATGAGCGAAGCGATTAGCGAACAGATGGAAGCTCGTTTAGGTGAAATCCGCGAAAAGTTTGCGGGCTTTAGCGACCCCGACGACAAGTGGAAATTTCTCTTGGACTTGGCCCGTGCCCACAAGGGAATGGACGCTGCCCTGAAGGCTGAAAAGTTCATTATCCAGGGTTGTGCCTCGACCATGTACCTGGTTCCGAATTTTGACGGTGCGAAGATCCATTTTGAAATGGACGTTGAGGGCGGAACCACGAACCCGCTCATTAGCCGTGGTCTCGGTGCGTTGGCACTCAAGGTCTACAACGACATGGCTCCTGCGGACATCCTCGCGGTGGATCCGAAGTTCTTTCAGGACATTGGCCTTAATGTGGGGCTTTCGCCGACGCGCTCGAATGGCTTTGCTAGCCTAGTCAAACAGATTTATTTATATGCAAGGGTCTTTGCGGCCCTCTCCAAAAAATAGGTATTAAAAAGAAGGTAGAACATGTTTAGCTTTCTGAATGGCAAAAGCCCCTTTGACGAAGCAGAAGAACGCCTGGAAGCAGGCGACACCGTAAACGGCAAGCCGAGACTCCCGTCGGGCCCGATTATGGGCTGGCAGGACGGCGTGTTCCTCTTGGTCATTATCGGCCTGATTGTGGGCGGCTATCAGTATTACCAGTATGTCAAGCGCAACTGTGCCGAGACGTTCGCCAAGTGCGATGCCCTTTATGTGGCTGCTACCGAAGACGCTTCCAAGTTTGCCGAAGTGGAAACTTGCTACGAGGCTACGTGGGATCTCGCTTTCGTGAGCGATACCTTGGAAGTGCTCCGCCAGAATCGCCTTGGTCAAATCGAGGACTTGCGCAACGCCCAGAAGGACTTGCTCGCTAGTGCCAATGACGCCCTTGACAAGGGCGACACCGCCGCTGCCGCAAAGATCGTGACGGAATACAAGGGTGCCATGCTCCTTTACACCGGCGACAAGAGCGAATGGGACGAAATCGTAAAAATCGCCGAAATCCAGGCCGCCAAGGCTGCTGCCACCGCTGCTGCAGAACCGGCTGCAGATACAGCCGCTGCTGCGAAGAAGTAATCGGTTTCTGCTATTGAAAATTTTAGCTCGCCCAAAAGGCGAGCTTTTTAAATGGAACGGCCATGTTATGGTCTTTTATAAATGTTCAACTGTAATTTCTCTCTCGGTTTCCGAGAGGATTTTTATTTCGATTTTGTGGGTGATGCCGGGGTCGTTGTCTTCGAGGCGTTCGGGCCACTCGATTAGGCTCACACCGCGTTCAAGGTAATCCGGGTCGAGGCCGACTTCATAGAGGTCGGCGCCGCCTTCGAGGCGGTAAAGGTCGAAGTGAAAAATCGGCGGGTTGTTCGGGTATTCGTGCAAAATGGTGTAGGTGGGGGAGCATACGGCACCCTCGAAACCGAGACCTTTGCAGACCCCGCGACTGATGACTGTCTTGCCTGCGCCCAGGTTGCCGTAGAGAGCCACCCTGTCGCCCGGCTTAAGCGTCTTGCCGAATTCAACAGCCCAGTTGTATGTTTCTTCTTCCGATCTAAAAATCATAATACAATTAATAATTATTCATCCCACACTACACATTCCACATCTCACATTCTACTACAGCTTGTCCTTAAATTGTTCGTAGGTGAACTTGTGAAGCAGATGGAATTTGCCCTGTTCGTCGAATTTTCCGATGCTGGGGTGACGTACACCGTTGAAGAACGTGGTCTTTACCATGGTGTAGTGGATCATGTCTTCGAAAATAATCTTGTCGCCCACCTTAAGCGGCTCGTCGAAGGAAAAGTCGCCGAGCTGGTCGCCTGCCAGGCAGGAATTTCCTGCTAGTTTGTATGTAAATTTCTTTTCGTCCGGCATTCCGGCGCCCGTCACGGTGGGGCGGTACGGCATTTCGAGACAGTCCGGCATGTGTGCGCTGATAGACACATTTAGTATGGCAATGTCCATTTCGTTATGAACAATGTCCCCGACGGAGGCTACCAGTTCGCCCGTCTGCCACCCGACGGCCTCGCCCGGTTCCATGATGACGGAGAGGTGCGGATAGCGGCTGTGAAAATCGTTCAGGATTCTTACCAGGTCTTCACGGTGGTAATCCTTGCGGGTTATGTGGTGGCCGCCGCCAAAATTTACCCATTTCATTTTCGGCAGGTACTTGCCGAAATGCTGCTCGAAGGCCTTCAGTACGCCTTCCAGGGCGTCGGCGTCCTGTTCGCAGAGGGCGTGAAAGTGGAGCCCTTCGATGCCGTCCAAGAGTTCCGGTTTGAACTCGGCTTCGGTTACGCCCAGTCTCGAAAACTTTCCACAGGGATTATATAAATCAGTCTCGACCGTTGAAAATTGCGGGTTTACGCGAATTCCGGCGCTTACACCTGCGGCGAGGGTCTTGTCTTTGAAACGCTGCCACTGGCTAAAACTATTGAAGGTGATGTGGCCTGCGCAGGCAAGAATTTGGTCGATTTCGTCGTCTTCGTAGACGGGGGCGAACACATGGACTTCCTTGCCCATTTCTTCTTTGGCAAGACGAGCTTCGTTCAGACTTGAGGCGGTAGCCCCGGCAAGGTACTGCCGGATAAGCGGAAAACTGCGCCAAAAACTGTAACCTTTCAATGCGCAAATTATTTTTACATTCCCGCGCTTCTGGATATCGTCCAAAATTTCCATGTTATGGCGAAGTCTGGCCTCGTCGAGAACAAAACAGGGGGAGGGAACTTGGGAATAATCAAGGGTTTTTCTGAACATAGCCCAAAGATAGCCTTTTTTTTACCCATTTTACTACTCTTTTCCATACGCTTTAACTACATTTAACTTGATGAGAGATTTCATGTACAAGCATATTCTTATTTCGTTGTTTACTTTGGCTTTCGCAGGAATTGCAGCTGCTGCTCCGCAACAGGCTGCTGCCCCCGCAGCCCAACCTTCGGCTAAGGCCGCAACTGTTCAATCTTCTACTTCCCAGCCTCCTAAGGCCGCACCGGCACAACCGGCTCAAGCGGTCCAGCCGGCGAACTTGGCTAAGGTCGAGTCTCAGGTGGTAGCAACCCCCCGTGGTGCGACGGCTACGCTGGATGAAATGATTCAGGCGAAACTCGATTCCATGAACCATGCGGCACCGTCGGTCGGTCCTCGCAATGCGGACAGCCTCGCCAAGGTTCAGGCTGACAGCGTCCGTAAGCTGGTCCAGACTGGTAAGTATGTGCAGCGTGCTCGCTACGACAAGAGCAACTTCGACCACTGGAGAATCGACACGGTGCTCCAGAAGAAGATGAAGGATCAGGTCGTGGGCGTGTGGCGCACTCCGATTATCGCTCACGGTCATGCCTTCCGCGATGCTGAACTTCGCTTTGGTGCAAACGACACCCTAATCGGTATCACTCGTACTTACTCTGATTCGGGTCGCTACCAGAAGACGGGCGAATACACCTTCAAGGCTCGTTACCGTTTCGACAGCGAAAGAACTCTTGCTAGCCGTGAAGTCTTTAAGGAACGTCAGGTGGTTCGTTGGGACTATATCACGCTTGATATCGTGAATGACACTCTGCAGTACAATCTCAACAAGCTTGAATTCCGTGACCTGAACGATAACTGGCTTAACGCCTTGCAGGGTTTCGACAATATCCCGCCTGAAATCTATATCCGCGATGCAGCCCAGACTGCAGAACTGAAGCAGACTGCGCAGGATAAGAACAAGAAGAAAAAGTAAGGTTTTCTCGTGGCCGGGGAACGCCGCTTCGAATATCGAATCCAGGCTGGATTCGCCCTGTTGGTTGCCCTGGCTTTCGTTCTTTCTTATTTGACATTGTTTTCTGGAACGGTCGGACTGTCGTGGTCTGACCTTTCTTTGAATTCTGTGGAATCGCGTATATTCTGGGATATACGCGTGCCTCGACTGGTGGCGGCGGTACTCTCTGGAATTTCGTTGGCTGTGGCGGGACTTTCGTTGCAGACACTGTTCAGAAATCCGCTTGCAGGGCCGTTCGTGCTTGGCATTAGCAGTGGCGCAAGCCTTGGTGTGGCACTTTCGCTGTTGGCTGGTTTTAGCTTCGGTTATTTCGGCGTCCTGTCGGCAGCTTCGGTGGGTGCCATTGCGGTAACCTTTGTGGTGATGACTGTGGCCGCACGCTTTGAAAATTCCACGGTGCTTTTGATTGTGGGCCTTTTGGTGGGTTACTTTATCGATGCTTTGGTGAGTCTTTTGATTGTGGGCAGTGATGCGGAATCCTTGCGCGTGTATGTGTCTTGGGGTATGGGAAGTTTTGGCCGACTCACCTTCGATTGCATTTGGATATATGCGCTGAGTGTTTTGTTGGGACTGGCCTTGCTGGTGCCTTCGATTCGTTACTTGAATGCTGCCAGAATGGGCGATGATTTTGCTAAAGGCCTTGGCGTAAATGTGCGCCGCGGACGTATGACGGTTCTTTTGGGAGCCTCCCTTTTGGCGGCAACTTCGACGGCGTTCTGTGGTCCCGTTGCCTTTGTGGGAATTGCCGTTCCGCATTTGGCATTTATGTTGTTCAAAACGAGCAACCATCGCGTGCTGATGCCTGCCTCGGCCTTGTGCGGAATTGTGCTTTGCCTTGCGGTTTGCCAGTTCTCCAAGATTCCGTTGAATGCGGTGCTTAGTTTGGTGGGCGTGCCTGTGGTGCTCTGGGTCATTGTACGTGGGGGAGGAATTCGCAAATGACGAACCTTCTTCAATGCGAAAATCTGGTGCTGGGCTATAACGCCGACAAGACGGATAAAAACGGAATTGTTGCACCGTTCAGTTTTGAGTTGAATGCCGGCGAGGTGGTTGCCTTACTTGGGGAAAACGGCTGCGGAAAAAGCACCTTCTTAAAGACCCTCTGTGCTCAACTTCAACCGGTTGCGGGCGATGTTACGCTCTGTGGCCGTTCTTTGTGGAATTCTGCGGAGAAATCTACATGGACTGCTCGCGAACGTGCGAAACTTGTGACGCTTGTGCGCATGAGTGGAATTGCTTGTGACCGCATGACTGTTCGCGAATTTGTGGGCTTGGGACGTACGCCTTATGCGGGCTTGTTCGATGGCCGCAGTAAAGAAGATGAACGTATTGTCGATGAAGCGCTTGCTCTGCTGGAACTTGAAGCTTTTGCGAATCGCTGGGTAAATGAATTGAGCGATGGTGAACGGAGCCGCGTGTACTTGGCTCAGGCGGTGGCGCAGCAGGTGAAGGTGTTGCTGCTGGATGAACCCAATGCGTTCTTGGATATTCCTCGCAGCCGTAAGCTGTTTACGCTTTTGCAGAAGCTGGTGAAGGAACGCAACATGGGCATTCTGGTGTCGACGCATTCGGTGGAGTATGCCGAAAAGTATTGCGACCGGATTATGGTGATTGAAAACGGCAGCGTCCGTTGCGAGCGGGCAAGTGATGCTCGCGTTAAAGGTCTATTGGACTGGACTGAAGGCTAAATACAGTGTTTAATGTGATCACATTTGTTTAACATTAACACCCAAATGTTTAAGGCGGTTGTAGAGAGCGGTGCGGAAAAGTCCGAGCTTTTGTGCGGCTTCGCGGACAGAACCTTTGCATTCCCGAATTTTCGCAATCAAGAAATCACGTTCCTGTGCAAGTTGCATTTGGCGAAATTTTTCGTAATCTGATGTGGATTTTTCTCTGTCTGAATCAGAATTGCTCGAAGAGCTTTGCGGGGTGGCGCCTGCGGCAGGCGAATGTACTGCGTCGATGTGCAAATCTTCGGGCTGCAACACGCCTGCGCTGGTAAAGCAGAGGGCGCGCTGGATGACATTTTCCAGTTCGCGGATGTTTCCTGGCCAGTCATATTCCTGCAGCTTGCGTAAGGCGGCGCCGGAAAGTGTATAGTGCTCGCCGGTTCCTTGATAGGTGCGTATAAAGTAGTTCGCTAGGTCTTCAATGTCTTCTTTGCGGTCACGAAGCGGCGACAGCTGCATGGGAATCACATTCAGACGGTAAAAAAGGTCTTCGCGGAAGCGTTTTTCTGCGATTTCCTGTTGCAGATCCCTGTTGGTAGCCGCGATAATGCGCACGTCTACATGCTTTGTCTTGTTGGAACCGAGCGGGCGGATTTCCTTGTTCTGCAAGACGCGCAACAGCTTTACCTGGGCGTGCAGCGGCATATCGCCGATTTCGTCGAGGAATATGGCGCCGCCGTCGGCTGCCTCAAAAAGACCGATGCGTTCGTTTTGAGCACCCGTGAATGCTCCACGGGTGTGTCCGAAAAGTTCACTTTCGAACAGGTTGTCGGGAATGGCGCTGCAGTTTATGGTAATGAACTTTTCGTACATGCAGCCGACGGCGCGAGCGATAAGCTCCTTGCCGACGCCCGTTTCACCTTGAATCAGCACGGGGCCTGTATGCACGATGGCGCGTTCTACAGTTTTGCGGAGCTGCTGCATGGCGGGGCTTTTGCCGACCAGGTGGCTCATGCGCTCGCGGAAAATTTGACGCGCCGTATGAATATCCTTAAGCTTTGCAATTTGCGACATCAGGTGGAGCTTTAGGGATTCCACCGAAAGAATGCTATCGTAAAGCTTGTTCGATATTTTGCTGAAATGCTCGGGATTTTCGGCGTAAACAAGAATCAAGGTGTCCGGTGTTTTTTCGCGGAGCGCCTTGAGCATCTGCAAGTTATGTGCCGAAAAAGAATCGAGATCCCAAATGACAAGGGTCGCTTGCGGAAGCGAGTCCACGGTCGGGATGTTGCGGAAAAGATCTACCGCATAATCTACTGACGAAAGAACGTCCTGTATAAACGAGGACGTTGCATTTTCTTTCGCGAATAGATTGATGGTAGCCATTTAGGGGCTTACTTTCCCAATTCCTTGCTACGGTCGGTGCCTGCAACAACAGCCTTGATGAGCGTGCTGCGGAAGGCGCCTTCTTCAAGGGCGTTGATGCCTGCGATGGTGGTGCCTGCGGGGGAGCAGACCATGGCGCAGAGGTCGCTCGGGCTCTTGCCGGACTGCTTCACGAGTTCTACGCTACCTTCGATGGTGCCAAGGGCGAGCTTCAGAGCCACATCGCGGGTCAGGCCAGCCTTCACGCCGCCGCGGGTCAGGCCTTCGATAAATTCGAAGACGTAAGCGGGGGCGCTGCCCGAAAGACCGGTCACGGCATCCATCAGCGATTCTGCGACTCGGCAGGTCACGCCGATGTTGCCAAAGATCTTTTCGGCGATGGCGAGCGTTTCTTCGGTAACGCCGTCAGTAGCGAGACCAACGGAGCCCTTGCCGACTGTAAGCGGCAAGTTCGGCATCACACGGAGAATCTGGTTCTTTTCGCCGAGAACTTCGATGAGTGCCTTGCGGGTAACGCCCGCCATAATGCTCACGAAGGTCTTGACGGCTTTTTCTGCAGCGGCGGCAGCCTTCCATTCGGCGGCGACCAACTTGAAAATCTGCGGCTTTACGCAAAGGAAGGTAACGTCTGCCTTGGCGAGGCCTTCGGCAAAGCTTGCCACGCGAACGCAGCCGAGAGCAGAAACTTCTGCAGCGGCCTTATCGGAAGGGTCAAAGAAGAAAATGCTGGAAGCATCCGTGCCGGCCTTCAAAAGACCGCGGAGGATTGCTCCACCCATGTTTCCTGTACCTGCGAAAAAGATTTTTTCTGACATAGAATATCCTTTTGTTTAGCGAAGGCTGTCCTTTGCTTTTTTCATAAATTCTAGTAATTCGGCATTGGTCTTGTTTTGCTTCATAAGCTTAATGAGCTTGTCCATAATGCCGTTTTCTGTATCGTTCTGGGCTCCCTGGCGGAATTTCCAGATGATGTCCTGCTCGTAAAGGGTAAGCAAGCGGTCTTCTTTACGGGTACCCGACTTGAAGATATCGATAGCGGGCCAGGTGCGCTTTTCTGCCAGGCGGCGGTCAAGCACCAGTTCCATGTTACCCGTACCCTTGAATTCTTCGAAGATCACTTCGTCCATGCGGCTACCCGTTTCGATCAGGGCGGTGCCGATAATGGTGAGGGAGCCGTTCTTCTGGAGAATTTCGCGAACGGGTTCGCCGGTAATTGTCTGGACAATCTGGCCGTTGGAATCCTTCTGGAAGTCTCCGAGTTTGTCTGCAATCTTACGGGCGGCACCGAAGAATTTTTTCGGGAACTGCATAGCATTAGCGTCCACACCGCCCGAAAGGATCTTGCCGGAGTGCGGAATCACCACGTTGTTTGCGCGAGCAAAACGGGTAATAGAGTCGAGCAAGACAACCACATCCTTCTGCTGTTCCACAAGGCGCTTTGCCTTTTCAAGCACCATGGTTGCCACACGGGCGTGATGGTCGGGCGGTTCGTCGAAGGTCGAGGCGACGACTTCAGCGCGCAGGTTCGGATTGGCTTCTACCAGTTTGCCGATGATTTCGCGCATTTCAGTCACTTCTTCAGGACGTTCGTCAATCAGAAGCACCATGATAATGATTTCGGGGTGGTTCTTGGCGATAGCGCGGGTCATGTTCTGCAACAGAATCGTCTTGCCTGTACGCGGGGGAGCGAGAATGATACTGCGCTGTCCCTTACCGATGGGAGAGAACAAGTCCATGACGCGGGTGCTTAATTCTTCGGGATCCCATTCCAGCTGAATCTTTTCGTTCGGGTGAATCGGGGTCAGGTATTCGAATGCCACGCGGCGCTTGATTTTTTCGGGATCTTCGAAGTTGACCTTGTCTACGCGGCGGAGCGCGTAGTACTTGTCGTTCTGATCGCGCGGCGGGCGTGCGATACCCGCAACGGTGTCGCCGATTTTGAGTCCGAGTTTGCGGATCAAATTCTGGCTTACGTAAACGTCATCCGGACCCTGCTGGTAGTTGAATTCCGTGTTGCGGAGGAATCCGTGGCCTTGCGGAGTGACTTCGAGAAGACCTTCGGCGTAAACGATGTTGTTTTCGTTTTCGAGGCTCTGCAAGAGAAGACCCAGGGACTGCTTGCGGTAACGTCTAAAGTCAACATTTTCTTTTTGAGCGGCAAGTTCCTGCAAGTCGCTCATGGTCATCTTGCGATACTTGCTCCAGCATTCGCGAGCCTTGTTCCATGCTTCGGAATCCGGTTCCGGCAGCGGAGTCGTGTCTTCTTCTTCGGGCTGGAATCTTTGGTTTTGGCGGTTATTGTTGTTCTTGTCGAAACGGCGGTTGTTCTTGTTGAACTTGTCAAAACGGCGATTTTGCTGGTTTTGCTGCTGGCCGTTGTTGTCATTTTGGTTTGCGCCTTGGTCGCCTTGATTAGCGTTCTGGGGCGCGGCTTGCGGTTCACCTTGTTCTGTAGGCTTATCGGCAGGGGGCACTTCTGCATTTTGTACGGGCTTTTCAGCGACAGGGCTTTCTGTAACGGGAGCTTCTGCAACAGGAACTTCGGCGAAAGATTTTTCTTCTTTAACCGCTTCGATTTTTTTCTCTACAACGTTTTCTTTTTCAACGGGCTCTTTTTCGGTTTTTGCCTCGGCCTTTGCTTCGGCATCTTCTTTTGCTCTTTTGGGCCTTCCGCGGCGTTTAGGGGAAGATTCCTTTTCTTCGGTGTTTGAAAAATCCATGTTCAGTTCAGGGGGAATTTCTGCGCCAGTAGGTTCTTGATCTGCCAAATAGGCGTTCTTAGAATTCTTTTTAGTTGGAGCCACGATGGTGTCCTATTGAATAAATAAATGAAAATGAATGTATGTTGATAATGTTAATGTAGGTGAATACGCCCAGGTCTTTAAATATGACCGAAAAAATATCAAGGGCTCCGATAAAATAACTAAAAAAATTGTTTTTGTCACGGAAAAATGCTCTTTTTTCATAAAAAATTTTTTGAGTGTGATCGTTGACCATTATAATCCGCCTGTGGCGGTTTGGTTTGCTTTTTTGCCGTAAAAATGACATTTTGAATATCTATATTTATTTCGTGGATTCTTTAGAAAGAGTTTTTGTTGCCTTGGGCTCAAACCTCCCCGACCGTTCAAAGCACTTGAACGAGGGTCGCGAAATGCTCCGAAAAATTTCGTCGGGCGGATGGCTAGAAAGTCCCATATACGAAACTCCACCGGTAGGACCGGCGGGCCAGGGTCCCTATTTCAATCAAGTGGTCAGTTTTTGGTATTCGGGAACGTCGACGCGCCTGTTGCATTACTTGAAGGGCGCTGAGTTTGTGCTGGGTCGCAAACCCCGTGGCCATTGGAATTCTCGAGAAATCGACCTGGATTTGCTGTACTTTGGCAAAGAGGTTCGCCAGGGTAGACCGAATCTTCCGCACCCGCAGGTAGTAAACCGCCAGTTTGTGCTGGTGCCCTTGAATGACATTGCCCCAGAGTGGGAAGATCCCCAGTTGGGAATAAAGGTGAAAGAACTGCTTTCGAACCTTTTGCAGAAAGAAGAAAAAATCCCGTTCCGCGTCATCACCTCGGAGGAACCTTGATATGCTGAGAGAAAAAGGCGTTCATTTTTTGGCCATCGAAGGCGCTATCGGTGTAGGGAAAACTTCTCTTGCAGAAATTCTTGCGGATCGCTGGAAGGCTACCCTGATTGAAGAGAACTTTTCGGAAAACCCCTTCCTTGAAAAGTTCTACCAGAACAAGGAAGCCTACGCGTTCCAGACCCAGCTGTTCTTTTTGCTAGACCGTTTAAAACAGTTGCAGAATTCGGCTATCCAGAGCGACCTTTTCCGCGACCTTTTGATTAGTGACTATACATACGACAAAGACCAAATTTTTGCAGCCCAGAACCTGACCGAAAGCGAATACGCCATGTACGATCAGGTGGCCAAGGCCCTGAACCACGATATTCCGAGGCCGGATTTGGTCGTTTACTTGCAAGCATCGGTTCCGACTCTTTTGAAGCGCATTCACGGCCGTGGCCGTGCCATGGAAAAGACCATTGAAGGTTCTTACCTGAATGGACTCTTGGAACGTTTCGACAATTATTTCTGGAATTATCCGTACGCTCCGGTGCTGATTATCAATACTGACAATATCGATTTTGTCCACAATGAAAATCATCTGCAGTTGGTGCTTGACGCCATTGCCGCATGCCCCAAGCAGACGACTTATTTTGTACCAGAAGGTAAATAATGCAAATCGTAACTACTGTTGATTCTCTTCGTCAAGTCATCAAACCGCTCGCCAAGCAGGGCAAGACCATCGGGCTTGTTCCCACGATGGGTGCTTTGCACGCCGGGCATGGTGCGCTGATTAAGGAATCTGTCAAGGAATGTGATGTAACTGTTGTCAGTGTGTTTCTGAATCCGATCCAGTTTGGTAAAAATGAGGATTTGGATAAGTACCCCAAACGCTTGGAAGCCGATGCAAAGTTGGCTGAATCGTTGGGAGCCGATTATGTATTTGCCCCCAGTGTCCAGGAAATGTATCCCGATGGCGACCCCTTGACCATGGTCCGTGACGAAACCTTGGAAGGCATGTATTGCGGTGCCTACCGCCCTGGCCATTTCCGCGGTGTCTTGACGGTCGTTTCCAAGTTGTTCCTGATTTCTGGCTGTAACCATGCCTACTTTGGTGAAAAGGATTATCAGCAGGTGTTCCTGATTGAACGCATGGTAAAAGACCTGAATTTCGATATCCAGATTCACCGTGTCAAGATTGTGCGTGAAGAATCGGGCCTTGCCCTTTCTAGCCGTAACGAATACTTGAGTGACGAAGAACGTGCCAGCGCCTTGTCCATTAGCGCAGGCCTTAAGCAGGCCAAGGAGGCTTACGAAAAGGGTGAACGCGCCGTAAGCAAGATTCGCGATATCGTGCTGAAGTCCATTATCGCTGCACACGGTATTGTGCAGTTTGTGGAAGTTGTAAACCAGAAGGACCTGCAGAAGTTCGCAGGCATTCTCTCTGCCGACGACAAGGTGGTGATTCTGGTGGCAGCCTTCTTTGGAAAAACTCGCCTGATCGACAATATCGAACTAAACTAGCCGCTATTTCTCAGTAGCGGTGTATACACCGTCCCATACCTCGCCTTCTGCAACAGGCGGGGTTATTTTGTATGTTTCGCAGCGTGCGATGTACACATGGGAGGGCGTTGTCTTGCTGCCCGGATCGCGGTCGGGGTGGTGGGGTTCCAATTCTAGACATTGTTTGAACAGGGCGATGGCGTCGTCCCATTGCATGTTCAGGTAGCAGGCGCGGGCCTTTTCCCAAATACCTACAAGTTCCTTGAGCGTTTTTTCGTTTTCGCAGCCGGATTTTGCCAGGAGTTCGAATGTCTTTACGGGCTGGCTCTTGCCGATAACGCGAATCGTATCGAGGGAACGGTAAATGAAGTAGCCTTCTTCCAAGTGCTTTTGGGTGTCTTCGCTGATTTGGATGTAGGCGCCGTACTGCTTTGCCGCACTTTCGAGACGGGCGGCCAGGTTCACGGCATCGCCCATCATGGTGTAGTTCTTGCGCATGGTAGACCCCATGTTGCCCGTCACTATATCGCCGGAGTTAATGCCGATGCGCATGTGCATGTCGTGGACAACCTTGGGCCACTTGTCGCCTTCGTTGGCCCATTTTCTACGCAGCTTCATTAGCTTGGCTTGCATGTCGACTGCTGTTTCGCAGGCGTTCTGGGCGTGGTTGGGGAGTGGCATGGGGGCGCCGAAGAAGGCGATAATGGCGTCGCCTTCGTACTTGTCGAGAGTTCCTTGGTTTTCGAGCAAGGTGTCTGTCATTGCTGTCAAATATTCATTCAGTAGGTCGACCAGTTTACTCGGGTCTCCAATTTTTTCGGAGAAGGTGGAGAAACTTGCAATATCGGTAAAGTAGGCGGTAATGTTGGACTTTTCACCGCCCAGGGTCGGCATAATTTCGTTGTCCACCAGTTCGGCGATCAGTTCGGGTGAAATGTACTGCTTGAACGCGTTGTTGATGAAGTTCTTTTCTTTGTTTTCAAAGTAGAATTGCACCACTAGTGCCGTAATGTTGGTCAGGAACATGGCGAGCAACTGCTTTGAAACACCTATGTAAAGGCCTCCCTGGAAATACTTGTAGGCAATGTAGGTGTATATGCCCATCAAGATAATCGACAGCGCCACTGAAATGGAACTTGTAAAGTAAAGACCGAGAACTAGACAGAGTAGGGCGAGCAGGATGACGATAATCTGTTGCTTCTTTTCGCTTAAGGTAACCAGGTAGTCGTCTGCCAAGATGTTCTTGATGATGGTGGCGTGAATCAGCACCGCGGGGTAGTTTTCTTCGTGGGGGCCCGGCACAAAGTCGAATAGGGCCGCCGCGGCGGAACCGAGAATGAAAATCTTTCCTTGATAGAACAAGTTGTCCACGCGTCCCTTGTAAACGTCGTAGTAGGACAGGTGTTGGAATCGCCTGTTGTTGATTTCGTTGTAGCGGCCTTTGTATTTGACCTGGTACCGTCCGTATTTGTCAATGGGAATGCGCTTCGCCTTTCCGAATCGAAGTTCTTCGCCGGGCTTGAGTCGGCTGATTGCTTCGTCGCTGGTGGCCTGGATGTTTCGGATCACGTCGTCCGAAAGAATGGCCTGGTTCGAATTCCATTTCTTGATGCTCTTGTTGTAATGGATTTGCATGTCCAGCGAAAGGATCATCTTTTGGCCTGCGGGCATGCGCTTAAGGGTGTCTTTGTAGAATATCAGTGTCTTGATGGCGCTTCGGGTGAAGTCGATGGATTCGTCATCATCTTCGTCTTCATCTTCATCATCTTCGGCTTTGCTGGTAGGTTTCTTTACAATCTGGAAGAAACCTTCGTCATCGTCATCTTTTCGGATAATGTAGTCCTTGGTGAGCTTTACGGATTCATGATCCTCTAGGGCGTCTAGTTGGTCGAGGGTCACTTTCATCAAAAGTTTTGATTCTTCTTCGTCGAGAACGCTACTGGTACCGCCGTTGGAAAGCTCGATGGAAATTTTCCCGTTCTGGTCTTTATGGGCGAACACCTTGTGGGATATTTCAAGGATCCCTTCGCTGGCCTTGTTTTGGATCTTCTTCTCGGCCAGGGTTTCCCGGAGAAGCAAGAACATGTGGTAACTGAAGTTGGGGTAGGTTGTATGGTAGGTGCCGACAGAGTCGCGATAGATACCAAAGGGCTTGCCCACATCGATGTATTTACCCATCTTGACCGTGATATCCTTGGGATCCTTGTGGAAAAGGTGCAGGATGGTCATGAGGGACATGGTGGAGTATACGTAGTTTTCGTTGTTGCCGTTGACAATGGCGTTGTATTTTTCCTTGTCGTCGGCGTTGGCTGTATCTAGGAGTGGAATGATGTCTAGCGTGGGGTTTGGGAACCGGTAAAGCATGGAAACTTTGCGGACCACGCCGTCGTTATCGGGGTAGGCGTTTACGGAACCGAATTTGGCGCCCGCCTGGGCCAACTCCGGGAAAATGTTGTCGAGAAGATCCTTGGCTTCCACGTCATCGATTTTGTCTACCTGGGTGGTGTCTAGGGTAGAGGTGAAACCGATTGCCTCGGCGCGTTCCTGGGTGCTCAGGGGAATCCATTGGGAGGGGTGCTTGTAGGACTTGCGGTCGTCAAACATGTAGCAGACGATGGCATTTCCGCTTTCCTTGACGGAATTTACCAGCATGGAGTCGAAGTTGTAATTGGCCAACAGTGCGGGGTAAAGGGAATCCACTTTGGCTTCGGGCGCGATTTTCTTGAGGACGCTTACCGCCTGGTTCGTCTTTTGTATGCCGAAATCGGCGCTTTTAAACAGAATATCGAAGCTGATGGCTGCTGCACCGCCTTCGCTCAAGTTCTGGATGACCTTGGCGTGAATGGAACGGTCCCATTCGTTATAGTTACCGAGTTTGGTCAGGGAGGCTTCGTCAATATCTACGATGTAAATGTTCTGGTCTAGGCTATCGCTAATGGAAACTCGTTTGTGTGTTGTATTGTCTTCTTCGTCGGCTTTTTCGGAATGGGTGGCTGCTTTAAAGAATAAATCGTAAAAAAGGTTTTCCATTGCTTCTGCACTGTTACGTGTAGAACCTTGGATGTCGTTTTGCGTACTTCCAAAGATGAGAATGATCAAGACGATAAAGGCTGAAATAGAGAAGCCGGATAAAACTTTCTTGATCTTTTTCGAAAACTTTATTTGCATAATAAAAAGATAATATAATGCTATATTTAGGAGGTACTTGCGGAGGCATTTTGGCTACTCAAAAGAAATCGACATCGAAAAAAGCGGGAAAATCGGCAAAGTCTTCTAAAAATGATGATTTTTCGCCCTCTGAACAGAGCTTTGGCGCCATTCTTGGCGGCTGGGCCTTGGTGGGGTTCGGCACCATAGTGATGATTGCCTGTATTTGTTCGGCTTATAGTGGAGTACGCGAAAACGTCCTGGGCCCTTATTTGGGCAAAATGTTCCCCGATGCATTGGCTTTTGTATTTGGCAGGGTCGCCTCGCTGGTGGTGTCTTCGGCGTTAGTGTTGTGGGGGGCAGCCTTGGTGTCTGTATCGAGGCGTGGACGCTTTGTCCGTTATGCGGTAGGCCTTTCCCTTTTGTCGGTTGTTTTCTCGTTTCTTTTTTCGCTCCGGAATTACGGTGTGGCGAAGGTGTCGAAAGACGCCCTGATTCAGGGTGGTGGTGCCCTTGGACAGTTCTTTAACCAGTTTGTGGTGGCTCCGCTTTTTGGAAAGGCTCTCTTGTTGCCTGTTTGCATTTCGCTTGCGGTAATCGGCTTGATTCTGGTGATTGCCTTTGGACTTCGCCCGAGGCATTTCAAGTTCATTGTGCAGGCAACGAATTGGTTCAAGTCGGTGTTCCAGAAAAAGGACGAAGTTGGTTCTTATGAACCGGTGGATACTCGCCGTATGCCCCAGGTGCAGACGAATATGGATTTGCAGGGTGGGCTTCCGCGTGGTGTTTACATGGATGATAACACAGTAAACATTAAACCCGATGGCTTCAAGATCCGCCGCAAGAACAAGGTGACTCCTTTTAACGGGCGCAGCAACTGGATGGATGACGAATTCAGCCTGAACGGTAGTCTAGACGATGTGCCGAACCTTCCGGATGAAGTTTTGCAGACGATGACGCCGCGCCAGGCGAAAGAGATTGCGCCTCAGGCTGATTCCACGAACAATGTTGCTGGCGAATATAACCTGGACGAAGATCCCGAAATTCGCAGGCTAGAAGATTACTTGCGCCAGAATGGCGGCAAGATGAATGCCCTCGAAATCGTGGAAGTCAAGGAAAAGATTGCTGCATTGAAGCGAGCCCGCGACTTGATTGCCTGGGAAAAGGATCATCGCGGTCGTATGCAGGTGAAGGGCGATGTGCGCCGCGAAGGTGGCGTGACGGGTTCCATGGCTGCCCGGACGGTGGTTGCTGCAAAGGATGAACGCACGATGGTGGCGGGCGAGCCTACGATGGTTGCTGGTGCGCCGACCCGTGCAGAAATCAATGCCGAAGATTTACTCGGTGGCGACGGCGCTGAATCTGTCGATACAGCTGCTGCCAATGACGATACCTTTGTGCCGGTAGTTTATGGTGCAGACGACGTCGAAGAAGTTCCTGAAATCCCCGATGGAACTTTTGATGGTACCATGGGAGCATCGTTTGATGGAGCTTCTGGCGGTACTTCGACTTCGGGCATGAAGGCTGCGCCGATTCCGCAGCGTGACCCGACGACGGTTTACGACGAATACAAGGTGCCTGCCATTAGCGACATCTTGGAAGAACATGAGCCGCAGACGGCTGATTACAGCGAAGATGAACTCAACGCTATCGGCAAGATGCTCGAAGAAAAACTTGAAAACTTCAAGGTGAAGGGCCGCGTAATCGGTTGTGAAACGGGCCCGATGATTACCCGCTTTGAAGTGGAGCCGGGCCCGGGCATGAAGGTGAGTCGCTTCTCTGCCTTGCAGGAAGACTTGGCGCTTCCGCTTCGTGTTTCATCAGTGCGCATTCTGGCTCCGATTCCGGGCAAGGCTGCAGTCGGTATTGAAATTCCGAACCGCAAATTCCAGACGGTGTACAGCCTCGATGTTTTCCAGAGCGAAAAGTTTAAGCCCTCGCCCGAAAAGATTTTGGTGGCGCTTGGTAAGGACATTACTGGCGAAGCGTTCACGATGGACTTGGCCAAGGCTCCGCACTTGCTGATTGCCGGTCAGACGGGTTCCGGTAAGTCTGTCTGCATTAACGCCCTCATGGCTTCGATGCTCTTTAGTAAGACTCCTGACGAACTCCGCATGATTCTGGTGGACCCGAAGGCGGTCGAACTCAAGATGTACGAGAACATCCCGCATTTGCTCGCTCCGGTGATTACCAAGCCCGAAATTGCAATCCAGGCGCTGCAGTGGCTGTGCTATGAGATGGACCGCCGTACTGAAGTCTTGGCGGCTGCGAAGGTGCGTAACATCGGTGGCTTCAACGCAAAGTTCGAAGCGGGTGAGTTGCCTGATGATGTGCCCGAAGAAGATCGCGGTCATCGCATGGCTTTTATCGTTGTGATTATCGACGAAATGGCTGACCTCATGATGGTCGCCGGCAAGGAAATTGAAAAGAACGTGGCGCGCCTTGCAGCAAAGGCTCGTGCCGTGGGCATTCACCTTGTGCTTGCAACGTAGCGCCCCTCGGTCAAGGTCATCACGGGTATCATCAAGGCGAACTTGCCGACTCGAATCAGCTTCAAGGTCGCGTCGCAGATCGACGCCCGCACGGTCATGGACCATGCCGGCGCCGAAAAGTTGCTTGGCCGTGGCGACATGCTTTACAAGGCCGTTAACGATCCGGAACCGGTTCGTGTTCACGGCGCCTTCCTCAGCGACGAAGAAGCCGAAAAGCTTGCCGATGCCTGCTCCGACCAGAACGTATTCTACCCGCAGGTAGAATCGTTCGACGTTAGCGACGGCGAAGGCGACGAAGACGGCGAGGGCGGAGGCAAGGACTTGGGCAAGCTCGACAAGCTGCTGTACGATGTGGCTGTCTGGGCGGTCGAATGCCGCGGGCTTTCGACCTCGGCGGTGCAGCGCCACTTTAGCGTGGGCTTTAGCCGCGCCGGTAAAATTGTCGACCAACTTTACAGCCTTGGCGTGTGTGGACCCGCCAAGGGTAATTCTAAACCTCGCGCCATGCTCCTTGGAATCGAAGAAATCCAAAACATGGAACGCTCCGGGAAATTTGGGTAAACTATGAAAGAATACGCTCCTGCTAAAATTAATTTGTTCCTAGATGTGATTCGTAAGCGTGATGACGGCTACCATGACTTGGGAACGCTGTTCCAGACGATTGATGCGGGCGACACCGTAAGTGCCGAAATTCGCGAAGACGGTCGCATTACGTTGTGCTACAATGAACCGCAGAACTATCCGCTGGAATCGGACCTGGTTTTCAAGGCTGCCAAGCTTTTGCAGCAAGAATCGGGTACTACCCACGGTGCCGACATTTATCTTAAAAAGATTATGCCCCTGGGCGCAGGTCTTGGCGGCGGCTCTGCCGATGCGGCGGCCACGCTCCGCTTGCTGAACCAGCTGTGGAAACTCAAGTTTAAGCCAGAAAAACTCGAAGAAATTGGCGCGAAGCTCGGTGCCGACGTGCCGTTCTTGGTGCGTGGTGGTACGGCCTTTGCCGAAGGCATTGGCGAAAAGCTTACTTTTGTAAAGCCCCTGCAGTTGAGTGGCGAACAGCATTTGCTGGTGGCTACTCCGCTTGATTCTGTGCCCACCAAGGATGCCTATGCGGGCGTACCCAAGTCCGGTCCGGACCGCTGGGAAGGTTTTAAGGCGAAGTACAAGTCTGCCGGCAAGTCCGCTATTGACTATGCCCTTTCGAACGGTTTTAACGGTTTTGAGGAATCGGTATTCCCCAAGCACCCGCTGGTCGAAGAAATGAAGAACGAGTTTAAGCGCCTCGGGGCGACCGCCGTCTTGATGTCGGGGTCGGGGGCGTCTGTTTTTGGCGTTTTTGGAACCCGCGAGCAGGCAAAAGCTGCTGCCGAAGAGCTGAAACCTATCTCCAGGTACCAGGTCGTGACCCGCTTTTTTGAGGGTTTTTAGCCAAAGCCCTTTGAAATTTGCGTAAATTTGCTATATTTGCGCCACCATTGGGGTATCGTCAAGTGGTAAGACAACGGATTTTGATTCCGTTATTCGTTGGTTCGAATCCAGCTACCCCAATGAATTTTTTTAACCATTTACTAATTGGAGTAAAATTATGGAACTCACAAAACTCGCAGCAACCTCGAGAGTGCTAGGCAAGAGCCGCGACTGCGCCCGTCTCCGCAAGGACGGCAAGATCCCGGCTGTCTATTATGGTAAGGGTCAGGAGTCTGTGAATATCAGCGTTAGCGCAATCGATGTTCGCAAGGTCCTCGCCCCGGGTAAGCGTTACACGCTTCTCGACCTGGAAATTGATGGCAAGGCCGGCAACGCTGCCGTAATTTACAACTACCAGAAGAACCCGATCTCCCAGGAAATCGAACACATCGACTTCCTCAAGATCGACGACGCTACTAAGGTCAAGGTTCGCGTTCCTGTTAAGCTGAACGGCCTCCCGGTTGGTGTTAAGACCCAGGGTGGTACCTTTGCTCAGCAGAACCGTTACATCCAGCTCGCTGCCGTGCCGGCCAAGATTCCGACCGTGCTCGAAATGGACATCTCCGAATTCCCGGCTCCGACGACTTTCTACGCCAAGGACCTGAAGCTCGAAGACGGTATCGAACTCGCTTGCCAGCCGCGCACCGTTATCTTCACCATTACTGCCAAGAGCGGTAAGAAGGCTGATGACGCTGATGCAGCAGCTGCCGCTGCTCCGGCTGCCGAAGCTAAGTAATTGCCTTGAGCAATTGAATTTAAGACCTGTCTGCTCTGCGCAGGCGGGTCCTTTTTATGCGCCCCGAACTCCGCTCCTTTTACTATATTACATCCCACAGTCTACAGTCTACTGTCCTCTGTCTACTTCCTACTACTATCATTATGTACATTATTGTCGGTCTCGGAAATCCTGGTACTCAGTACTCAAACACTCACCACAACGCGGGTTTTATGGCGGTCGAAAAACTGGCTGACCCGAACAAGGACTGGAAAAGCGAACACAAGGCGCTCACCATGAAGGTGAATATCGCTGGCGAAGAATGCTTGCTCGCGAAGCCGCAGACCTACATGAATCTGAGTGGCGAAGCCGTGCAGGCGCTCATGACCTGGTACAAGGTGAAGGTGGATCACCTGCTCGTTTTCAGTGACGATATTAATTTGGATGTAGGCCGAATCCGTTGCCGCAAGGACGGCAGTCACGGTGGCCAGAATGGCCTCCGCAATATCATTGAGCATGTGGGCGACAAGTTCCCGCGTATCCGTTTTGGCGTAGGCAAGTGCCCTCCGAAATTTGACCTGAGTAACTGGGTGCTCGCGAAGTTTTCGCCCGAAGACCGCCCCGTTTTCGAAGAAGCCATTGCTAAAGTTCCCGCCCTCGTGGAATGCTACTTCAAGCTCGGCATCGAAAAGTGCATGGAACGGTACAACGGGAAATAGGATTCCTTAAAATCGACCTAAAATATTTTTACTTAAAAAGTGCCTCAAAAATAGGGGTGATTTTGAACTGTTTTTTCCAAAATGGCGTGTTAATATAAAGGAGCCTTCCGAAAAAGATCAGGGTTCCATAAAGCAACACTTTATTTAAAGGAAAAAAACATGAATTAATGTATATTTACGAGAGTACGTCGATGAAGACTATCTGAAGGAGTTGGAAATGGCTTTCAAAAGTGTAGGACAGAAGTACGGCTTTGTGAGTGCCGGCGACGTGTTCCGTAAGCGTCTTGCAGATGCACGTGCTGAAACTCAACAGAAAGTTGCCGAGGCTCGAGCTGAAGCGGAACAGAAAGTTGCTGCTGTACAACAGGAAACCGAAGCCGATACGGTTGCTGCCATGCGCAAAAAAGGACTTTCTGACCAATTGATTGCTGAAATTCAATCAGAAGTTGAAGCTCTTAGACAGAGTCGTCTTTCGAAATAACGAATAGCAACTATTGATCCTAAAAAGCTGGCTCATATCGGGCTGGCTTTTGTTTTATATAATACCCCCTTTTTTACAAAATAATGACAAATATCTAGTGACCAAAAAGCGGTAAATTGCTATATTTACCTCGCAAAAAGAGGTACTTTATGAAACTTTTGCCTGAAGCCTTGACGTTTGATGACGTCCTGCTCGTTCCCGCTGAATCCTCCGTTTTGCCGGCCCAGACCGACGTGAGCACCCAGCTCGCCCCGAATATCAAGCTGAACATTCCTATTATCAGTGCCGCCATGGATACCGTGACGACTGCTCCTCTCGCTATTTCTTTGGCTCTGCAGGGCGGTCTTGGCATCATCCACAAGAACATGAGCGTCGAAGAACAGGCCGAAGAAGTCCGCAAGGTCAAGCGGTGGCAGTCCGGTATTGTGACTAACCCGGTGACCCTCGATGCCGACGAACCGGTTTCTGCCGCATTTGAACTCCGCGCCAAGAACAAGGTGAGCGGTTTCCCGATTTTGTCGAAGGGTAAGCTCGTTGGTATGCTCACGAGCCGCGACCTCCGTACCGGTAGCGACATGAATGTGAAAATACGTTCCGTGATGACCAAGAATCCGGTGACGGCTAGCCCGAAGGTGAGCCTGGCCAAGGCTAAGGAAATTTTGGCCGAAAAGCGTATCGAAAAGCTCCCGCTGGTGGATGCTTCTGGCGCCTTGAAGGGCCTGATTACGATGACTGACATTTTGAAGCGCGAAAACAACCCGAACGCTAGCCTCGACAAGAACGGCCAGCTGTTGGTGGGCGCCGCTGTCAGCACGTCTGCCAATACGCTCGAACGCGTGGCTGCTCTCGTGGATGCCGGCGTTGACCTGCTGATTATCGATACCGCTCACGGTCACCACATCGGTGTCCGCAACATGGTGAAGACCGTCCGCAAGAAATACCCAAAACTCACGATTTGCGCCGGTAATGTTTGCACGCCGGAAGCTGTCGAAGAACTTGCCAAGTGCGGTGCCAATATCGTCAAGGTGGGTATCGGTCCGGGTTCCATCTGCACCACGCGTATCGTTGCCGGTGTGGGTTACCCGCAGTTCTCCGCCGTCGTCGAATGCGGCAAG
>JAFZOV010000124.1 GCA_017550445.1 Fibrobacter sp. | reverse complement strand
GGTGAAGGACATCTACAAGCAGATTATCAATTACGTAAAGGCCAATATGGCTTATGACCGCCTGACGTTTCTTGCCTTGGATCAGGGCGACGACATGAATGGTCATGTGGTGTACTGCGACGGTGTGGATTCCGAGCAGTTTGCGAACAAGACCTTTACGCTTTCGGACAAGGGCGTCTTCGTGCTGGCTCTCTTGCGCAACCGCCCCATGGAACGTTCCTTCTTGCCGGGCTTCAAGGACTACTTGCCTCGGTTGAACGATTCCGAACGCAAGAACTTGAACTTGCGCCAGATTTTGGTGATGCCCATTGCCGCTGAACATGATTCCGAAACAGCAGAAATCGCCATTTGCCTTGAAAGCAGCAGTTCCATGCCGTATAACGACCACGAAAAGGAATTGCTCAAGGCCTTTGCCGGTGTTGCTGGGTTTGCCTACAATCGCGCTCGCAAGTTTGAACAGGGTTGCGACCAGGCCATGCGCGATGGCCATACGGGACTCATTAACAAGAAAACCATGTTCGAAAAGCTCCGTGCCGAAAAGGTTCGCGCTGACCGTAGCAAGTATAGCATCGGTCTATTGATGATGGATATCGACCACTTCAAGCATGTGAACGATACCTACGGACACCCCATCGGTGATGTAGTTATCAAGGGAATTGCCGACACCATCAGCAAGGAAATCCGTGGCGAAATTGATGTGGTGGCCCGCTTTGGTGGTGAAGAATTCGTAGTTGCCTTGATCGATACCAATGCCGAGGGCATGGTGGAAACTGCAGAACGCATTCGCAAGTCGGTTGAAAAGCTGGTGTTCGATGTACATCAGGCGGAACCCTTGCGTGTTACGGTAAGTGTCGGCGCCTTCCTGCTCACTCAGGGCTTTAATGGCGACTTGCAGAAGGCTATCAATAACGCAGACCAGGCGTTGTACCGTGCTAAGGAAGGTGGCCGTAACCAGGTCGTGCAGTTTGAAACCGTCGAAAAAGAACCGGCAACGGCTTAACTAGACGAAAGAGATTGGTTATGTTCACTGTCGTCGATTGGATTGTCCTTGTTGCGTACTTGTTGCTTTCTGTGGCGATAGGTCTCTTCGTTTCTCGCGGAAACAAGAATCTTAAAGAATACATGTTGGGTGGCGGCTCGATTCCCTGGGTTGCCGTGGGCATAAGCCTTATTGCAACATCTGTGAGTGCCACTACGTTCCTCGGCGCTCCAGCCGATGTGTATGGCGACAACATGACGTTCCTCATGTTCCAGATTGGAGCCCTTATTAGTATTGTGGTGGTGGGCTTTGTGTTCATCCCTCGGTTTCGCACTTCGGGCATCAACAGCGCCTACGAACTTTTCGAGGTCCGTTTTTCTAGACCCGTGCGTCGGATTGCGGCTATCTTCTATTGTCTGCATTTGTTGCTCCGTACAGGAATTCTCCTGTTCGCTCCGTCCCTGGTGCTTGCGCAGATTTTGCATATCGACTTGAAGCTTGCAATTATCGTGTCTGCTGCGGTGGCCATATTCTACACTTGGTTCGGCGGAATCAAGGCGGTCATCTGGACCGACGTGATGCAGTTTGCCGTGTTCTTTGGTGGCGGCGTGCTGGTGCTCTTGATTATCGCCAATTCGGTAGGCGGTTTTGGAGAAATGGCTGCCCTCGCAAGCGAAGCGGGCAAGACGAAATGGTGGGATGCCTCGATGGATATTTCTAACGCTCGCACGCTCGTTTCGGCTGGCTTTGCCTATGCAATTCTTGAAATTGCTATTCGCGGTTGTGACCAGCAATTTGTGCAGCGCTATTTGAGCTGTAAAGATGTCAAGGCGGCTAACCGTTCCAGCGTACTTTCCATGGTGCTTGGCTGTGCGGTGTCTATCCTCTTTTACTGGGTGGGGGCAGCTCTCTACGTTTATTACCAGAAGGCTCATGCGGCACCGCTTCCCGAGGGCATTGGTCAGAATGATGTGTTCCCTTACTTTATTGTTAACGGCCTTCCTGTGGGTGTCACGGGCTTGATTGTGGCTGCCATTTGTGCTGCGGCCATGAGTAGCCTTTCGGGGGCAATCAATTCTTTGGGCAATACTTCGGAACGAGACTTCTTGGGCTGGGATGAAAACTCTGGAATAGGTGGCCTCAAGCGTGCCAAGATTTGGACAGCTATCTGGGGTGTTCTAGGAATCTTCTTTGCCTTGTTTGCAGCGACACAGCAGGGGAGTCTTCTTAAGAATGCGCTCTTCTTTACGGGCCTTTTTACGGGTCCGCTCCTGGGCATGTTCCTGTTGGCCTTCTTTGCCGACAAGGTCTTTGGAACAGGTGCAAAAAAAATGCGTGGCTGGGTTGTCATTGTGGCTGTGGTTTGCGGTATGGCAAGCCTTATTCTGGTACAGGGAATTCCGGCCTTTGGCGTGCCTGCTGTTTTAGGTGGTGTCTTTAGCTGGCCCTGGATGCCTTTTATCAGCATGACATCGACGATTGTTGTTGCCCTGTTTGTAAACGCGATAGTTAATTTGTTTGCTGTAAAGAAATAATTTTATACAAGGGGTTGTATATGAACAAAGTTACATTGGGTTTAGTTTTGCTGGTTGCGTTGCTGGGCTTCTTGCTGCTCACGACAGACAATGGCTGCATGGCGCCTAAGCGTCCACTGGATGTATCGTCTGTTGTAGGTGGGGCCAAAACGTCTACTGTCGAAGTATCTGCTTCGGAATCCCATAAGTACGAGGCTAACGAATTCTTGACGGTGGCAAGACTGGAACTGCACGGAAAAGATAAGGAACTTTTGTTCAAACAGTTGACGAGTCGCCGTTTCTCGGTTTTTGAACAAATGAGAATTCTTGAAATTTCGGAAGCCGATATTGAACAGAATAGTGTTGAAATGCGCAAGGAATGGTCCTATGACAAGGGAACTCGTAGCCTTACGGGCTATGTGGTTAGCCAGTCCTTTGCTATCAAGAGTTCTTCTCGGTCTGTGGCCGCCGCCGCGGTTGCGGCCCTATCGGCAGAGATGGATGTTGAAATCGATTATACCTCGGCCTCGCTCAAGAATCAGGATTCTCTAAAGAAAGAAGCGATTTATGCGGTGGGCAAGAAGGCTCTCGAAAAGGCTGAAAACTATGCGGCAAGTGTCGGTGGCAAGCTGGGGAAGGTAATTGCTGTCCACGACAATGACGGAGAATCTTATTCGTATGCCCGTAGTAGCAACAAGGTTTATGCCATGGCGATGGGTGCAGATGAAGCTGCCCTTTCTTCGGTTGCCGACTCTGTTGAAATTTCTGCATCGGTTCATTTGGTTGTAGAATTGCTTCAATAGCGTGGCTAGTCACACTGCTTTTATTTGTCAAGACGTTGTTTACAAAAAACTTTTATTTTTGTGTTGATAAGTGCTCTTGATGGTTACAATTAGCTAACTGCTTATAAATAAAGGCGTTAGCTTTTTTTATGTTTATTTTGTTCAAAACAGGGCGTGACGCGTCCGTTTTGAATTGTTGATAAGTTTAGATTTGTATATTAAAATTTACTTAAAAAGCGTTATTTTTTTGAAAAATGCCTTCCAATGACACTTACATTTATTATATTGTTTTCCATATCTTGTGCTTTGCCCCAAAACATGGGCACAAGATATAGTAAATACCGGAATTGAAAGAAAAAAGTATGCTCGACACGAATTTTGCTCATAGGGAGCCTATTCGCCGGGCCGCAAGGATTGGTAGATGATAGTTTCTGTAAGGAAGCGCGACGGCCGTGAGATGCCGTTCAACATTGAAAAGATTGCCGACGCCATAGTCAAGGCATTCCGCGCATCGGGCGAGCTCGACGAACAGATTAAGGCCGCCCAGAGTCAGTTGAATTTGTTGGGAAGCGATGACGTGCTCACGAGCACGGCCCTCAAGGTGTCTGCCGATGTAGTGGGCAGGCTTGAATCCGATGGCAAGACTGTTCCCGAAATCGAAGAAATCCAGGATGCTGTAGAAAAGGCTCTTACCGAAGGCGGCTATGCCGATACCGCCAAGAGCTACATCTTGTACCGTGCCGAACGTACCCGCGTGCGCGAAGTCAATACTCGCCTCATGCATACGCTCCGCGACATTACTTTTAGTTCTGCCAAGGAATCTGACCTCAAGCGTGAAAATGCAAACATCGACGGCGATACCGCCATGGGCACCATGCTCAAGTACGGTTCCGAATCGGCAAAGCATTTCTACACGATGATGATGCTCAAGCCCGAGCATAGCCGCGCCCACATGGAAGGCGATATCCATATTCACGATTTGGATTTCTATTCCCTTACCATGACCTGCTGCCAGATCGACTTGAAGAAGCTTTTCAAGAACGGCTTCAATACCGGTCACGGCCACCTTCGCGAACCGAAAGATATCCGTAGCTACGCTGCTTTGGCCGCTATCGCTATTCAGTCTAACCAGAACGATCAGCACGGTGGCCAGTCCATTCCGAACTTTGACTATGCCATGGCTGACGGCGTTCGCATCACTTACCGCAAGGCCTACCTCTCAAATGTGGTAAAGGCCCTCATTCTTCTCGCCGGCAAGACCGAAGAAGAAATTTTGCCGGTGGTGAAGAAGCTCCACACAGAAATGGCTGAAATGGGAATGGTGGCGACTCTGGTGCCGAACGAAAAGTTCCAGGAAGCCGAAGCGCGCGAACTTGCTAAGACTTATGGTGAAGAAATTGCCAAGAATGCACAGAAGTTTGCCGAAAAGATGGCCTACGAGGAAACCGACAAGGCTACTTTCCAGGCTATGGAAGCCTTTGTGCACAACTTGAACTCCATGCACAGCCGCGCCGGTGCCCAGACTCCGTTCTCCAGCATCAACTATGGTATGTGCACCGAACCTGAAGCCCGCATGGTCATGAAGAACTTGCTTCTTACGACCGAAGAAGGCCTGGGTGGTGGTGAAACGGCAATCTTCCCGATTCAGATTTTCCGTGTCAAGAGCGGTATCAACCTGAACGAAGGTGAACCGAACTACGATTTGTTCAAGCTCGCTTGCCGCGTGAGTGCAAAGCGTCTGTTCCCGAACTTCAGCTTCCAGGATGCTCCGTACAACCTGCAGTATTACAAGCCGGGTCACCCTGAAACCGAAATTGCTTACATGGGTTGCCGTACCCGCGTGATCGGTAACAATTACGACCCGACTCGTGAAATTTCTTATGGCCGTGGCAACCTGAGCTTTACTTCAATCAACTTGCCGCGTATCGCCATCAAGATGAAGTCTGTGGACTTGTTCTTCAAGGAACTTGACCGCATGATGCAGTTGGTGAGCG
>JAFZOV010000005.1 GCA_017550445.1 Fibrobacter sp. | reverse complement strand
GTGACCCGCAATACCATGCGCGGCACGGGCCAGCTCCCGAAGTTCGAAGAAGACATGTACCGCTGCGACAAGGACGACGACCTGTTCCTCATCCCGACTGCAGAAGTGCCGCTGACCAACCTCTACTCCGGCGAAGTGATTCCGGAATCTGAACTTCCGAAGCGTATCTGCGCCTACTCCGCCTGCTTCCGCCGCGAAGCCGGTAGCTACGGTAAGGACACCCGCGGTCTCCTCCGCCTGCACCAGTTCAACAAGGTGGAAATGGTTTACTTCGCCCACCCGGAACGCAGCTACGAAGACCACGAAGAACTCACCCGCTTCGGCGAAATGCTTCTTGAAAAACTCGGCCTCCCCTACCACCGCCTCGCCCTCTGTAAGGGTGACCTCGGTTTCGGTGCCGCCAAGTGCTACGACCTCGAAGTCTATGCTCCGGTCGAAAAGAAGTGGCTCGAAGTCAGCTCCTGCTCCAACTTCGAAGACTACCAGGCACGCCGCGCCAACATCAAGACCAAGATCGGCGGCAAGAACGTCTACGTTCACACGCTGAACGGTTCTGGCCTCGCCACACCGCGCGTGATGGTCGGTATCTGCGACAACTACCAGCAGAAAGACGGCTCCCTCAAGATCCCCGAAGTGCTGCGTCCGTACATGGGTGGGCTTGAGGTCATTGAACCGAAAAAATAGTTTTACAACGTAAATTATTTTCAATACAACATATTGAAAATAAAGTACAACATGCAAGGTTATGGCTTGAAGTACCGTAACCTTTTTGTTATATTGCCCTAAAACCCCCAAACCTATCTCGTAAGGAGATTTTAATGAACATTAAGCTTATTTCTGTGATCTCTGCACTAGCAGTATCTGCTGCAGTTGCACAAGATTACGATGACGAATACGAAGATGATTCCACTCCTGCTGCCGAAAGCACTCAGGAAGAAGCTCCTGCAGCTCCGGCTCCTGCAGCCGAAGCCGAGCCGGCACCTGCCGCTCCGGTCTTTTCTACTGATGCCGAAGAAACCGCTGCACCGGCTCCTGCTGCACAGGCTACGGGTCTCAACGTTCTTCACGGCCACGCCTACAATGTAGTCGGCAACGAAGCTGCCGCTTCTACCGTCCGTGGCAACATGGCTGTGCCTTACAAGATGGCCGGCAGCAAGCTTTTCTATGTGGAACCCACCGACAAATATGGTGCACTCTCCCTGACTTCGGGCAGCATGACCTATTTGCTCGCCTTCGACCGTAACGACGGCAACCTTGGTCTGGTGACTGCTGGTATTGCAAACAAGGCCTTCGGTGTTACCGTTGATTTCGCCCTCGATAAGAAGTGGCTTTCGGCCGAAACCAAGAGCGACAACAACAAGAGTGAAGGCGATGCATCCGTCACGAAGCCTAACGACTACATCGGTGCAACCTTCGCAGCTCCGCTCGGCAGCGTCGACCTCACCATCAACGCCTACTGGAACACCTACGCTCTTGAAACCGATACCGAAAGCGGCGACGTGGAACACGACGAAGACTACTGGGATCTGGGCGGAAGAGTCGCATTCTCCAACGCACCCTCTGGCAGCACGTTTGCATGGTCCGTAGGTGCAGCTGTCGTCCGTCACAAGGACTTCACCAAGGACGTTGACTTTGCTGCCAACGGCGCCAAGGAAACAAGAGAAGCAACCGGCCCCACAGCAAACACCCTCATTCAGCCGTACTTCAACATCGGTTTCCCGGTTCTTTCCAATGCTGAATCCCGCGTTCTCCTCGGTTTGAACTCTAGACTTCCGCTCGTCTTCTTCGACGAACTGGACAACAAGGGTGCCAAGGTAAAGGATAGCTATAGCATCTTCGGCCTGTACACCAGCCCGAACATCCTTGCCGAAATGAACATCTCCGAAAGCTGGATTATCTTCGGTGGTGCAGCATTCAACTGGGAAGTGTTCTCTTATGCTAGCGACGAATACACAACCAACTACGATACGCCGAACGCCAAGACCATTACGGACATTTCCATCATGGGCATGAAGACCAACGCTACAATCGCAACAGCCGGTGCTCGTTTCCAGTACAAGAATCTGTCTGTTGAAGCATCTGTTGCTGAAAACCTGAACGCCGAAGCATGGTCTGGACTTATCGGTAACTTCAGCGGAACCCTTTCTTTCTAATCGGAGGATAAAAGAATGAATAAGATTATCAAAATTGCATTGATCGCAAGCGTAATCGCTCTCTTCGGTTGCTCCGCAGAAGGAAACCCGAACGGTCCCCGCATCGTCGACAAGAGCGTCCAAAATCCCGCTGGCAACAACCCCAGCGAAGGACTTGACGAACTTCTCCAAAAAGTCGGTGGTTCCAAAGGCAGCAGCCACGATTACGATTATGATTATGATTACGAATATTAATCGTAAATCTTAAATCCGTCGTTTTTGAATTGATAGTGCTCCTAGAGATTTCTAGGAGCCTATCTTTTTATGCAATAAAAAAAATATTTTTGCTAACTTTTAATCATGGTCTTGAACATCATTTGGCTCATATTCTTTTTTGGAGCATTTATCGCCTGCGTGGTCCAGTGGCTTGCATTCGGCGACTCAGGAATTTTCAACAAGGCTATTCTTGGCGCATTCGACATGTCGAAAACGGCCTTCGAAATCGCCCTCGGCCTTACGGGAATTCTCTCCCTTTGGCTCGGCATCATGAAGATTGGCGAAAAGGCCGGTGCTGTGCAGATTCTGGCCAAGATCGTTTCGCCCCTGTTCAGCCGCCTTTTCCCCGAGATTCCCAAGAACCACCCGGTTATCGGCACCATGCTCATGAACATCAGTGCCAACATGCTCGGTCTCGACAACGCAGCCACGCCAATGGGGCTCCAGGCCATGAAGCAGCTGCAAGAAATCAACCCCAACGAAGACAAGTCCGTCGCTAGCAATTCCCAGATTATGTTCCTGGTGCTGAACGCTAGCGGCCTTACGCTGATTCCCGTAAGCATCATGACGTACCGAGCCCAGCTGGGAGCCTCTAACCCGAGCGATGTCTTTTTGCCGCTTTTGCTTTCCACATTCTTTAGCACCCTGGCCGGCATTTTTGCCCTGAGCTTTTTCCAGAAGGTAAAGCTGAAGGACCCCGTTACCGTCGCCTGGCTTGCCGGACTTTCGGCCTGCGTCATTTCAATCATGGTGTACTTTAGCCGCCTTTCCGCCGAAGCCATCGGCACCACCAGCCTCTTGATTAGCGGAATCGCATTATTCGGCATTATCGTGGCTTTCTTGGGTCTTGCAGTCTACAAGAAGATTCAGGCATACGAAGCCTTTGTCGAAGGCGCTAAAGACGGTTTCCACACCGCCGTCATGATTATCCCGAACCTGGTGGCAATCCTTGTTGGCGTGGCCGTATTCCGCGCGAGCGGTGCCATGGACCTGTTGCTGAACGGAGTCTCCTGGATTCTTGGCCTTTGCGGTATCGGTAACGACGTTGTCCCCGCCCTCCCCACCGCCATCATGAAACCCCTAAGCGGAAGCGGTGCCCGCGGCATGATGATCGATGCAATGAAAACTCTTGGGCCGGATAGCTTCGCAGGACGCCTCAGTTGCATGTTCCAGGGTGCCGCCGATACGACATTCTACATTATCGCCGTTTACTTCGGTTCCGTAGGCGTCAAAAAGACTCGCCACGCCGTCACCTGCGCATTAATTGCTGATGCAGCCGGAGTCATTGCGGCAATTGCAATCGCCTACCTGTTCTTCCCGCCGGTGCACTAATCCGGCTTTACATATTCCCTTCCAGGCCCACCAAAAGTGGGCTTTTTCATTTTTGTTTGTAAAATAATGAATTTTTGTGCAGTGAACCTATTGACATTTGCCCAATTGTGCATTATATTTGTACATAGAATTTATAAAAAGCGAGGTTTACCATGGAAAACAACAGCAAACGCAAGGAGCTAACCACTCGTCAAGAAGAAATCCTTGAATACATCAAGAAGTATGCCAAGGAAAATCGCATGCCGCCTACCGTTCGCGAAATCGGCAACCATTTCGAAATTTCTTCGACGAACGGAGTCCGTTCCATCCTCGCCGCCCTCATCAAGAAGGGTTACATCAACCGCTCCCCCAGACTTAGCCGCGGTATCGAAGTTGTCGATAGCGGAAACAACGAATCTTCGGAAGCACCGGCCAATACCATTGAAATTCCTATCGTGGGCCGCGTCGCTGCCGGTACGCCGATTCTTGCCGTGCAGAACCTCGAAGGCACAGTCACCATCGACCGCGACTTCCTCGCTTGCCGTTCCGATGTCTTTGCGCTCCGCGTCAAAGGCGACTCCATGATCAACGCAGGCATTCTCGACGGCGACCTCATCTTCGCCCGCCAGCAAAAAACAGCCGATCGCGGCGAAATCATCGTGGCACAGGTCGACAACGAAGCTACGGTCAAGTACTACCACCCCGCTGCAGACCACATTGAACTGCGTCCGGCAAACCCGCGCTACCGCCCGATCATCGTCAAGAAGGACAAGCACTTCTCTATCGCCGGTAAGCTCATCGGTGTCATGCGCAAGGTGAACTAATATAGACTGCGCCCCCGCGGCGCCTCATTAACTCGCTTATAAAGAAATCCGCCCTCGGTTGAACCGGGAGCGGATTTTTAATTTATTTTGTCGGAATACGTCCGGAACTAATCTTCCATTTCGGCGAGATCTTCTTCGGCGGCCTTCAAGTCGTCGGCGTCCGGTCCGATAATATCGTCATCTTCTTCATCCAAGGAGTCACCGTCCATGGCACCCAGCTGGTATTCCACCTTGCGGGCTTCCTTGGACTGACCGAGCTTAAGGATGGCGGCACATTCTTCACAAAAACCGAGGTGCTTATCGACCCAGAATTCCGGAGAAACAAGGTTGCGGTTGCAGCGCGTGCACATCTGCGTGGCAGCTTCGCGTTCGAACATCTTGTTCTGTTCTTCCAGTTCCTTAAGAATGCGTTCCGTCAGTTCTTCCTGCGTTTCTTCGGCAAGAGAAGACTTGTGGCGAATGGCAGACGTCGGCTTCATGTCCAAGTTCTTGACATCGCTCGACATTTTCTTCTTGTTGGAGCGGTCTTCGGATTCATCGACCTTGATGAACATGATGGTCTTCGAAAGACGCTTAACCCCCTGGAGGAGCACAGCGTAAGCATAATCCGGAGCGTTCTTGGATTTCTTTTCGGCAACCGGAGTTTCAACCGGCTGTTCGACTTCTACCGGCTTTGCTGCAGGCTTAGCTTCAACCTTTGCGGGAGCCTTTTCTACAGGCTTTTCGACGGGCTTTGCAGCCGGAGCAGCCTTGGCGGGCTTCGGTTCGGGCTTTGCGGCGGCCTTAGGAGCGGCAGCCTTTGCCGGAGCCTTTGCAACAGGCTTTGCAGCAGGAGCGACCTTAGCGGGCTTCGCTGCTACAGGAGCCGGTTTCTTTGCAGGCTTGGCGGCGGCCTTAGGGGCAGCGGCCTTGGCAGCCGGCTTTGCGGCAACCTTAGCAACAGTCTTCTTAGAGTCCTTAGCCTTCGGAGCAGCAACGGGCTTGGCCGGTTTTGCCGGAGCCTTGACTGCGGGCTTTGCAGCAGGCTTTTTCGCAGGAGCAGCCTTGGCGGGCTTGGCTGGTGCGGCCTTCTTTGCAGGCTTGGCAACAGGTTTCTTTGCCGGGGCCTTGGCTGCAGGTTTAGCAGGAGCGGTCTTCTTTGCAGGCTTAGCTGCGGGTTTCTTTGCCGGAGCCTTGGCTGCCTTGGACGATGCTTTTTTAGAACTCATAGATTACTTCTTTTCCACGATAGAGATGTTAATAATTTTATCATCTTGTTCAATGCGGCAAACCACATCTTCGCCTTCAAGAACCTTGCCGAAAACCGTATGCTTGCCATCTAGGTGGTGCT
Source organism: Fibrobacter sp. (assembly GCA_017550445.1). Next base: position 47,806 of record JAFZOV010000005.1, on the reverse strand, counting down.
GCGGAGTCTGCGTGATGAAAAATTGCGAGCCGTTCGTATTCGGGCCACGATTAGCCATGGAAATTACCCCGGCTTCGTGCTTTAAAGAACTGATTTCGTCATCGATGGAATAACCAGGACCACCCCTGCCATTGCCCTCGGGGTCACCACCCTGGATCATAAAGCCAGGAATGACGCGGTGAAAGGTTAAACCATTGTAAAAGCCCTTATTTGCAAGGTCCACAAAATTGGCAACCGTATTCGGAGCAGCCTTGAAATCAAGTTCCAACAGGATCTTGCCTTCGTGGGTTTCGATGGTGGCTTCGATTGACTTAATACCGGAGTAATCCTTGTTGAACACTTTTCCCTCGGCAAATCCAAAACTGAAGAAGCCAAGAACAAGAGCGGAAACAAGGGCGACAAGAACTAAAGGTCTTTTCATATCAACCATGATTGATGGTGCACATCTTTGTTTTATATTGATAATATAGCTTTTTTTATCAAAGCCCACATGCGCATTTTCTATATTTAGCCCGAAAAAAAGCAGGATTCACCCGATAATCTTATCGCACTTATGCCGCAAAACGACAACATCAGAAATTTCAGCATTATCGCCCACATTGACCACGGCAAATCTACTCTTGCCGACCGAATGATCGAACTGACCAAGACCGTCGCCAAAAACGAAATGACGAACCAGCTCTTGGACGATATGGACTTGGAACGCGAACGTGGCATCACCATCAAGGCCCACGCCATCCGCATGGTTTATGAACGCGACGGCAAAGAATACATTTTGAACATGATCGACACTCCGGGGCACGTGGACTTTACCTACGAAGTCAGCCGTTCCCTCGCCGCTTGCGAAGGTGCAATTCTCGTGGTAGACGCAAGCCAGGGTATCGAAGCCCAGACACTTTCGAACTTGTACCTGGCCCTGGAAAACGATTTGGAAATCATCCCGGTGCTAAACAAGGTGGACCTTCCGGGCGCACAGCCCGACCACATTGCGCAGCTGGTGGGCGACCTGCTCGGTTACGATCCAGACAAGATTCCCCGCATTTCGGCAAAGACCGGCCTGAACGTGGAACAGGTTCTCGACAAAATCGTCGACGAAATTCCCGCCCCCAAGGGCGACAGCGGAAAGCCCCTGAAGGCACTCATCTTCGATTCTGTGTACGACTCTTACCGCGGCGTGATCAACTATATCCGCATTGTGGAAGGCACACTCAAGGCCGGCATGAAGATCAAGATGATGAAGACCGGTGCCGAATACATGGTGACCGAAGTCGGAACCTTCAGCATGCGCCGCGATCCGCGTCCCGAACTTTCGGAAGGCATGGTCGGTTACGTACTTGCGAACGTCAAAACAATTAGCGACGTGAAAATCGGTGATACCTTGACCGATTCCGCAAACCCTGCCGACGAACCGCTCCCGGGCTACAAGGATATTTTGCCGATGATCTATTCCGGCATCTACCCCATTAACCCGGAAGACTACAAGGACTTGCGTGAAGCCCTGGAAAAACTTCGCCTGAACGATTCCGCCCTCAGTTGGGAACCTGAAACTTCTGAAGCGCTTGGTTTCGGCTTCCGCACCGGATTCCTCGGACTTCTGCACATGGAAATCGTACAGGAACGTCTGGACCGCGAATTCAACGTAGACATCATCACGACGGTTCCGAACGTGGAATACCACGTGTACATGAGCGACGGTACCATGGTGAAAATCGAAAGCCCCTCGAAGCTCCCCGATGCAAGCCGCTACGACCATATCGAAGAACCTTACGTGAAGGCGCAGATTTTTACGCCCAAGGAATTCGTAGGTGCACTCATGACGCTCTGCGAAGAAAAGCGCGGCGAATTCGAAACGATGGAATACCTCGACGAAGAAAAGGTGATTCTCAAGTATAACCTGCCTCTCGCCGAAATCATGTTCGACTTCTACGACCGTCTGAAGTCTGTAAGCCGCGGCTATGCGGGCCTCGACTACGCCCCGAGCGAATACCGCAGAAACAACCTGGTGAAGCTCGATATCCTCTTGAACGGCGACCCGGTGGATGCTTTCTCGGTGATTATCCACAAGGACAAGGCGCATACTTACGCAAACGCCATCTGCGTGAAGCTTAAAGATTTGATTCCGCGCCAACAGTTCGACGTTGCCATTCAAGGTGCTATCGGCGGTAAAATCATCAGCCGCTCTACGGTGAAGGCCGTGCGTAAGGACGTGCTCGCCAAGTGCTACGGCGGTGACATTACCCGTAAGCGCAAGCTCCTCGAAAAGCAGAAAGAAGGTAAGAAGCGCATGAAGAGCATCGGCTCTGTCGAAGTGCCGCAGAAGGCATTCCTCGCCGTACTTTCTTTGAGCGACAATTCAACCAACAACGGAGATTAATTTGTTTTCATCAGGACTTTCCAGAAAGGTTAAAAGGCTTCAGCGAAAGAATTCGCAGAGCCATATCTTTCTGTTGTTCCTGTTTTTGCTGGTTGTACTCGGAGTCTCTTTTGTCGGGCGCATCTACGCTATAGCACCGGTAAAAATCATGGACGCCTCCATGACGCCCAAGTTCAAGGAGCAGTCCACCCACTGGATGTGCAAACTCCCCCAGTGTCTGGCCCAGGTAAAAGACCAAGACGTGGTCTGGCTTACGCTCAAAAGCGGCGAGACCATGGTCCGCAGGGTTCTTGCCATGCCAGGCGACACCATCGAAATCACCGACAAGGGACATGTCCGTACCCCCCACCGCAGTTTCAAGTGGAAGGGCGAAGACGCATTTATCCAGAGCAAGACCATCTATATTCCCAAGGCCGGAGACACCCTCTATTTCGACAAACTAAACGAAGTGGAGCAGGATTACATCCTCACCTACTTGCATACCCACGGTGAAAAAATTGCAGTCAAGTCTAGCCTCTGGCAAGGAGACCGCGAAATCAACATCGACCGTGTGGGTGCCACAAAAATTGCAAACCGTCAGGTAAGCCTTAAAGAAATCGACTTCTTACCTTGGCAAGACCGCTACCTGATTGAACTCCAGATTCGACAGGCCGAACCGGGCAACGCCCCCATCAAAATCAAGCGCGAACTCTTCCGCCTAAAGCCTGCCAAATTAGAGCTCACGCCCCCGCCTACAATGTCTGCAGATTCTACAGTAAGCGATTCCGCTAAGACCGATTCCGTCAAAGTCGCACATGTTGATTCCAGCAAGACCGCAAAAGCCGACACAACTCAAAAAGATTCGGCCGTCGCAAAAGTAACGGAGCCAGAACCGGAAGTTTATCTGGACGAGCCTTTGAACAAAATCATCATCGAAGAAGACTGCTACTATCTGACATGCCTCAAGGGCGCAAACTGCCCCGATTCACGCGAACTCGGTTACTTTACGCACAAGGACTTTATCGGGCGATACATGGAATGGCCGGACCAAATCAAGGTTAAAGTCATCTACCCCATTCAGCGTTACGCCAACCGCGCCATGGATTACGTTCTCTCGCTTCTAACTCAGGAAGAAGAATCCGAGGAAGCAACCAACACCAACGAATAAATTCTTTTAAGATTACACGGTGACAAAAAAAAGCGCCTCACATAGTGAGGCGTCATTTATTTTCATCTCCTAGTAACTTTTAACTAGGAACTACGGCGAAGCCGGTATTAGTCCAGCGAGTGAACCAACAGACCGTCGCGGAGCTTCGGTTCAAACCAGGTGCTCTTCGGCGGCATGATTTCGCCAGCATCGGCGATGTTCATGAGCTGATCGAGAGTCGTCGGATACATAGCGAAGGCGCAAGCGCATTCACCGCTATCCACACGCTTCACGAGTTCGCCGAGACCGCGGATGCCACCGACAAAGTCGATGCGCTTGGAAGTACGCGGATCGTCGATATCAAAGAGCGGCTTCAAGATAAGCTTCTGGAGGAGAGCCACATCGAGGCTATCGACCGGACCGAGGTTCTTCAGGTATTCGGCCTTGAACGTGCAAGCATACCACTTGCCGCCCATGTAGAAGTTCACCTGGTTCTGCTTGGCCGGGCTCTGCATCTTGTCGAGGGCTTCGATATCGAACACCTTCTTCATTTCTTCCATGAGCTGTTCCGGAGTACGACCGTTCAAGTCCTTAAGAACGCGGTTGTAGTCCAGAATCTTGAGCTGAGTGCTCGGGAAGAGGATGGCGAGGTAACGATTGTATTCTTCGTCACCGGTGTTGTTCGGGTTCTGTTCAGCGCGGAAGCTAGCGGCGCGAGCACCTGCAGCACTGCGGTGGTGACCATCGGCAATGTAGCTCACCGGAACGGCTTCGAAAGACTTGCGGATTGCTTCGATTTCGGCATCGTCATCAATGATCCAAACCGTGTGGCCGAAACCGTCGCCCTTGCTCACGAAATCGTAAACAGGCTTACGCTTAGTCACGGCACCGAACACGTCGAACTGGCCCTGATCGCGGTAGGTCAGGAACACCGGACCGGTGTTGGCGTTGGTGGCGAGCACATGGCGCAGACGGTCTTCTTCCTTGTCGGCACGAGTCAGTTCGTGCTTCTTGATAATGCCGTTAAAGTAGTCAGCAGCGGGCACGCAGCAAACGAGACCGTACTGTTCGCGACCGTTCATGGTTTGGCGGTAAACATAGAGGCAAGGCTTCTTGTCGTAAGCGATAACGCCATCGGCAATCATCTTGTCGAGGTTTTCGCGAGCGTGCGCATAAACCTTCGGGTCATAGGCATCGAGTTCATCCGGCAATTCCAATTCGGCACGGGTCACGCGCAGGTAGGAATGAGGGAGACCTTCTGCCATAGCCTTCGCTTCGGCGCGGTTCATCACGTCGTACGGGAGGGCAGAAATCGTTTCGGCTTCGGCCGGGTTCACCGGGCGCAGCGCCTTGAACGGATAAATATGCATCATAGGGTGTTTTCCTTTGTGTGCTGCTTTAATTAAAGCTTCGTCTTCGGCAATCAAGCTCTGGATGTAGCTTGTCTTTGCATCCAGCCACTTTTTCTTGCGATAATTTACAATAAAATAGGCCAAGAAAAAGAAGATTATGCCACCAATGGCGGCCACAATCGTAATTCCAATCATAAAAGCGGCCAGGTGACCCGCGGCATCATGCCACAAGTGAGAAATGACCGACACGCAGTTCTTGAAGGAGAGACCTTCAAATTCCGAAAGGAAGTCAAAATTGATTTTTTCAGGCTTTAAAATCCAGCAACCGATGGCGTAACCCGACGGGTAAAAGAAACCGAACTGGGTAAGAGGGTTAGCAACGAAAGAAGAAACTATCCCAGGCACCTTCGGAAGCCTAAACAAGGCGCAAAAGGCAACCGTCAAAATAATAGCAACACCAATCGTGGGCCAAATACCGATAAAAACGCCAGCGGCAACCGACCATGCCACCTTGAGCGCATCCTGGCGTTTGGGGAACATGCGGTTATAGTAAATACGACTCAGTCTCTTGTACTTGGACTCGGACTTGTCGATAGGCTTATGCTTAAATTGAATCATTGCGAGCCAAATATAGTTTTTTTTACAAAAAATCCTAGATGGAATCGCATCTTTAAGCGCAGAATACCCCACCCCTGAAAAGGGGGAAGCCTCCCCCTGGTTCGCACTCCGTTACTCTCCACCCTCTCTAGCGGGGACACCCCGCAACGCCCCGATTGTAGCGCCCACGGCTCCTGAAAGAGAGCTCGCTTCGCTCACATGGATTCGGCCTTCGGCCTCTAATGTTCGCTCACCGACTTACTTTCCTCCGCCTTTGGGCATGCCGCTCCCGCTGTCATGCCGGACCCGATCCGGCACCTCCTTTGATGCAAGCTAAAAAGACCACACGGATTGGAAATGCCTAACGGCATTTTCTACAATATAATTGTCACACTGATTGTACTAACGTACTAAATGCTAGGCTCGGAAGTAGGCTTGCAAGCAATCCTGTTTCACTCGCCTTACGCATTTATCGAAATCACTAACGTGATTTCTGTTTAGACATCGATAATGGTGGTTATTCAACCATTACACAACGAACGGAAAAACCATGAGTTTTATAAACGTCATCATAAGGATTTGTTGTTGAACCAGTCCACTGCATTCCTGCTATAGATGACAGGTCCCCATACTTACCACTTTCAACAGGATAATGCCAATATGTAGCCTCTTTTACATCTTTAAATGCATGGTCCCAAAGGTATCCAGCTCCAACTAAGCTATACCCAGTATCATTACTACCACCGAAACCATATGCAGAACGAGTACCCTTTGGTCCGTCCACATTACCATCGGCATGAACAACGATATAAAAATCATTATACGTCAACAAGCGCCAGCCATTGGGGCAAATTCCCTGGTGGTTCGGCTTAATGAGGTTCGCGCAACTCTTGGTATTGCATTCACTAGGCAACTGCATCATTTCTGCCCATTGATAAAGGGCTCCATAACGCGCACAATTCGTTGTATCATTTTTATAACAGTAACGTTCTATTTTAGAATCGTCTTCCTGATTTCTCCCGCCACGAACCATTTCTCCAACATTCAAGTTTTCTGCCATTACCTTAATCGAGGCATCCTTGCCTGCAGAATCCTTACCAGTAATCTGAATGTAATAGTATTCCTTATTGTCACGAGGATCAGTAAACTTCACATAATCGCCGGCACGCCAATGGTCTCCATCAAAAGCTTCCGTCCTATCAAACGGTACATACTCGCTACTGCTCGACTTCACCGTTTCAGAAGAGGTAACGCTACTGCTCGAAGCCACAACACTCGAAGAAGACTGCTTAACTTCTCCGCTGCTGCTAGACTTCGGGGTTACACTGGAAGAAGAAGCCTTCACAGCGCTGCTGCTGGAATCTTCTTTTTTCGCAGAAGATGAAGACTGTTTGTCTTCGCCAGAAGTCGGCTTTACAGAGGAACTGGATTCCTTCGTCTTTTCCACCGATGAAGAAGATTCTTCGCTCGGGTCCGGGGCAGGGGCAGAACTACTCGATTCATCACCGCAGGCAACAAACAAAACCGCAGAAAGCAACAACGCCGCAAAATATTTCACAAAAAACCTCCGGGGTTCCAACAATAATTCGAGCTAAGTATAGTTTTTTTGCAGATTAAAAAAAAGATGCCGCATCAAGTGCGGCATGACAATCAGGGAAACATTTTTACACAAACAGATTTTACGTTAGTAAAATCCGATAAATGCGTAAGGCGAATATTGCAGGGCTGCTTGCAGACCTATAAGTGAGCCTAGCATTTAGTACTTTAGTACAATCCGTGTGGTCCTTTATCCCCTATCCTCAGCGAGGACTGTAATTTGCTACATTTACGGCGATGAAACACTTGATTTCTAAAGAAGGCTTTGAAAAGTTCAAGGCGGAATGGGAACACCTGAAATACGTAGAACGCCCGGCGATGATTAACCAGGTGCAGGCGGCAGCGGCCGAAGGCGACCGCAGTGAAAATGCTGCCTACACGTACGGACGCATGCGCGTGCGCGAAATCGACCGCAGACTCCGTGAATTGGACCGCATTCTGGACGGTGCGCAGGTGGTCGAATCACAGGCAAGCGACGACGGTACAGTCCGCTTTGGCGCAACCGTCAAGATGAAGGATATCAAGACAAAGCGCGAACGCACCTACAGTATTGTCGGTGAAAAAGAAATTGACCCGCTACAAGGCCGCATCAGCATGAAATCGCCCGTGGGCGAAGCCCTGATGGGTAAAAAGAAGGGCGACCAGGTTCAGGTGCAAGCGCCCCGCGGCATGATTACATATGAAATTATAGAGGTAACTTATTAATTCAGAATTCGGATTTCGGAAGAATGCGTAAGGCGGCTACGCCGCGATTATTTTAATTCTGAACTCTGAACTCCGAATTCCGAACTACAACTATGTTCATCGACACGCATTGCCATATAGATTCTTACGAGCGACATGCAGGCGAAAGTTTTGACGCTCTGCTAGCAAGGCTCCCCCACGACGCCGACGAAAAAGTGGAATTGCCCGAGGCTTACATTCACGTGGCATGCGACCCGGCAGACTTTGCCCGCGCCCAAGAGCTTTCTGAAAAATACGACAACGTATATGCCGCCTACGGTATTCACCCGGAATACGTAGAAACCGAAACCGCGGAAGACGAAGCAAAGCTGCTGGAATACCTAAAGCACCCCAAGTGCGTAGCCTGTGGCGAATTCGGCCTCGATTACCACTATGGTGCAGAGACCAAGGCGCAACAGGTCAAGCTTTTCGAGCGCCATCTGCAACTCGGCCTCGCTTCTAAAAAGCCGCTGGTTCTGCACCTGCGCGAAGCCGATGACGACGCCCTCGCCGTGCTCCGCAACGCCGACCTGCACAACACCAACATCCACGTTCATTGTTTTACGGGCAGCCCCGAATTCTGCGCCCAGTTGCTCGACCTAAAGTACCGCGGAGCAAGCATCTTTGTGGGCTTCACGGGAATCGTGACCTTCAAAAACGCCCAGAATGTCCGCGACGCAGCAGCCCTCGTACCGCTGGACCAGATGCTCCTAGAGACCGACGCCCCTTACATGGCGCCCGTCCCCTACCGTGGAAAGCCCTGCCACTCCGGCTACATTCCCTACATCGCAAGCGCCCTGGCCCAGGTAAAGCAATGCCCCGTAGAGGAACTCTACAGGGCCTGTCGAGAAAATACCCGTCGCTGTTACATGATATAATTGTTCGTTCCCATCGTGCTTCTTTCAATCACGGGAATGTCGTTTGCGGACGAACCCGCGACTGGAAGATCCTTCGTAGCAATATAATGCTGCTGCAAGTATTCGCGAGCATTTTCTGCCGAAAGAGGCTTGCTGAAATAGAAACCTTGAATGAGCTTACAGCCCTCGGCCTTCAAGAATTCAAGCTGGCTTTCCGATTCCACACCCTCGGCAATCAAGTCCAAGTTCAAGGACTTCGCAATGCCAATCACCATGCGGGCAAAAGAGGCATCTTCTTCGTCATCCGTCACATGGTCAATAAAGGACTTATCCATCTTCAGCGTATGAATCGGGAACTGCTTGAGGTAAGAAAGGCTGCTGTAACCCGTGCCGAAATCGTCAATAGAAATCTGGATGCCCATGCTCGAAAGCGCGTTCATAATCTTCACGGTCTTTTCGGCTTCGCATACGGCTGTATATTCGGTAATTTCAAGCTTCAGGTTCTTCGGATTCAATTTCGTCTCTAAAAGCACCTGCTTAATATCATCGATCATGTTGTCCAGGGCGAACTGCTTTGCCGAGAAGTTCACCGCCACCTGAATGTCGGTAAATCCCTGATCGACCCAAGATTTAGCCTGCAGGCAAGCCATCTTCAGGATCTGCGCTCCCAACGGAATAATAAGCCCCGTTTCTTCGGCAATGGGGATAAATTCCGCCGGCGAAATAAACTTGCTCCTGGACTGGTTCCAGCGCACAAGGGCCTCAAAAGCCACTATGCGGTTGCCGTTGGTAATATCCACGATCGGCTGGTAGAAAAGCACAAATTCCTGAGCCTGGATGGCCTTGCGGATATCAAATTCCAGCTTGTAAAGCCTCATGGCCTTTTCACGGATACCGCCGCTAAAGAACTGGATTCCACCGTGGTTCACGCTCTTCTTCATTTCGCGAAGGCTGGAGGTCACGTTGGCCATAATGTCTTCCACGCAATCCACTTCGCGGTTCAGGGCCACCGCCATGGAAACGCCAATGTAAAGTTCGCGGCCTTCAAGCTGAATAGGCTGTTTCACCGCACTGTGAATACGGCGCACAATAGACTTTACATCGCTATCGTCATTCTTCTGAATATCGTGGAGCACAATGGCAAACACGTCAGGACCAATACGCGCAATTGTATCGCCTACGCGGCACTGGGCCTTGATACGGTCAGCCACCACGCGCAAAACGTTGTCACCCACGTTAATGGAATAAGAGGTATTAATCGCCCCGAAGCGGTCAATATCCAAAAGCGCCACAGCGAACAGGTAATCCGGTCGCTGAAGCGCCATGTCTACATCAACTTTGAGCTTTTCCAAGAAGAACTTGCGGTTGTATACACCCGTCAAGGCATCCTGGTATACATAGTAATAATTCTGCTTTTCCTGGGCCTGCTTGTCCGAATTTTCGTCCAAAGCACCCACAATGCGAATGGGGTGACCGGCCTCGTTCAGCTGCACATGTCCCGAAATCAACAACTTGGCATCTACCGCTCCATCCAGCAAAGAGACGGTCAGGTTAAATTTTTCGCCGGTTTCCAGAGCTAGCTTCAGTTCTTCCTTAAAACGGAGCCAGTCGCTCTCTACAATACGATCCTTGAGCAGGTCGAAGGAATCCTGAATGGGGCTAGACTGAGCTTGCAATAGCTTAATAGCCCGTTTTGACCAGTAAACTTTACCCGTAATAACGTCAAAAGTCCAGAATCCGTTGGAAGACACGTCCACCATCATCTGGAAAAGCTCGTCACGCTCCATCAAATCTTTCTTAAAATCACGAATAGGGGTAGGTGCGGGGGTCGGCGACGTAATTTCTACATCATCTCGCATGCGTTTGCGGTTTCCGATAACCGGGAATCGGTACAGAACCGCAACAGTCACCAAGAAGAAATCTGCCAAAATATAGGGGACTGCCCAGATTAAATGCTCCCTTGTCGACAGAATTTCTGGGATAAAGGCAGCAAAAAAGACGCTTGCCAACACCAGCAAGAGTCTTAAAAATACTTTCTCGTCAAATAATCTCATTTACCCACCCGTATGGGCGATAATATATAAATAAATTTTAACACTGTAACTAAAATTTTTATGTTTTTTTTGATAGTTGTTGACTACAAAACAACAAAAAACGGACCCTTTTAGATCCGTTTCTTGCGTTTTTATAGTGCCAAAGGGACTCGAACCCTTGTTACCGGCGTGAGAGGCCAGTGTCCTGGACCACTAGACGATGGCACCGAATTTCGCCATATTCAGCGAGCTTCTAAAGCGTCGCCAAATATAGCAAAGCGTCAAATTTCTGTCTAGTCTCTGTAGTAGAGGTCAAGATTGCTTTCCACGGCAGTGGAATTTTCGAGGTTGTTCACGAACTCGTTGAACAAGCTCATGGCAACGTAGCTCGAAGCGTTGGCAACTTCGGTCTTGACAGCGGCGTTTACGGCTTCTTCTTCAGGAGCCTTCTTGGAAACAACCTTCACCATCACGGCACCGTTATCGGTAGCAACAGCAGAGGTCCATTCGCCCACCTTGGCACCTTCGATGACCTTGGCGAGGTGAGAACTACCGTAACCGAAGCCCGGCACATAGCCATCCACCGAGGCCGTAACGGTTTCGATGTTCACCTTTTCAATCTTGTTGGCGGCAACAGCGGCGGAATCGGCAGCGCTATCAGCCGGAGCCCAGGCCTTCACCTTTTCGGCAACGGAGTTCAAATAGGCTTCAGCAGCGGAGGCAGCCTTGTTGCGGAGCAGGGTGCTCTTAATGCTGTTGTAGTAGAGATCGAGGCTACGTTCGCCAGCCTTGAGATCCTTCACCTTTTGAGCAACCACAACCCACTTGTTGTTCTTCATGATCGGAGAAACCTTGCTGGTTTCGTCCGGAAGATTTTCGTTCGGCCAAGCGTAGGCGGCAAGACCCTTGAGGTAACCGACACCTTCGATATTTTCGCCGCGAGAAATCCAGTTAGAAGTCTGCGTACCAAGGTTCTGTTCCTTGGCGGCTTCGGCAAAGGTCTTACCAGCATCCACGGAAGCCTTGATCTTGTTGAGGATACCTTCGAGGCTGTCGATAGTTTCAGAAGAAGCGTTCACGACAAGAAGAATATGGGCAACCTTCACGAGGTCTGCACCGGTAGAATCCTTGGACTTGCCGAGGCTCTTGATAATGTGGTAGCCAAAGCGAGTACGAACCGGTTCAGAAACGGCACCGGAATCGAGGCCGAAGGCAACGTCTTCAAATTCCTTCACATACACGCCGCGACCCACAAAGTCGTCACTCAAGACACCGCCCTTTTCGGCAGTGGACTGGTCTTCAGAAGAAATACGAGCCATGTCTTCGAACGTAGTGGTCGAAGAGGAGTCGGTCAACTGGTAGTAAAGGGTCATGGCATATTCGCGAATGCGAGCATCGTCACCGGCAGTAGCTTCGACCGGGAGATAAGCAAATTCAAACTGGGCCATGTCCTTCTTGACAAAGAAGCTGTCGCGGTGGGCGTTGTAGTAACCAGCCACCATCACGCTATCAACGGCATTGTCTTCAATCTTGAAGTCTGCATTAGAGGCAACTGCCACCTGCAGTTCGTAGTCGGTGAGACGGCGATTAACAGACCAGCCAGCTTCCAAGGAAGTCGGGTGCACAGAAGCGCCGACCAGCGCCTGCAGTTGGCGCATAGGAATGGTATTGGTCTTCAAGTCTTCTTCGAACTGAAGCATCACGCCCCAGCGGAAAGCTTCGGGAGTCTTCAGCCAGGCATCGTATTCATCCTTGTTGAAGGTAGAATCGGTGAGGAACTTCGGGAGACCGGCAATGTAGGCCTGGGAGCGCTGCATCAGGTCTTCCTGGCTAGTAGCCTGCTGCTGGATCATGTACAGGCGACGCTGGGCTTCCTGCACCAAGCGGGCACGGACAGCATCCGGATTGCGGCTGAATTCAGATTCAAGTTCAGCAACCGAAGCGCTCAGTTCGGCATTTTCGAACTGTTCGTTCAAGAGAATCTGGCGAACAAAACTGCGGAACACTTCGCTACGCAACTGGTTGTACTGTTCGTCTTCGAGGTGCTGGCCCTGGTACTGGTTCTGCACAATATTCTTGATGCGGGAATCAAATTCGGCGTAAGTGATTTTCTTGTCGTTTACCACGCCTACCGGGTAGCTGTGTCCCTGGTTCGGCACACGGTCCATGGCCAAAAGGCCCACCACGATACCCGCGGCAAAGATAACGATAATCCACTTGGCTTTTTCATTAATCCACGTTAACATAGAGAAGACTCCATTAAAATTTGTCCGGCAAAATGTAGCAATAAAAAAGCAATGAGGTTTCTAAAAAAAAGAATTTGGGCGTAATTTAGCCCAAATCCTGTAACGAACCAATTTTTTTGTAAGAAATTACTCTATAGCGGAATCAAGACCCTTGATACCGATATAACGAACCTCGTTTTTGCTGTTGACGATAATGGCAACACCTACCAGGTAGTTCACCCACCATCTGCCCCTCTCCTTGTATCGAATAACCGCCTGTTTCTGGGTTCCATAGGCAGCGAGCGGTACGACAAATTCGTCGTGGCTGATAACCACCTTCACCTTGGGCATTTCGGCATAGTCCTTGATCAGGTAGGTATCGACAACTTCCTTGCCTCGGGCATCCAAATCGTAGAACGCATCGGCAAACATGCCGTCATAAAGCCACAAAGCCAGAACAGCACTAGTATTGGTATCCTTCCCGGTTGCACCGACAATTGAATCGCGGAGGTCTGAATCCTTTACAAACCAGCCACCGGTCAGTTCAGAAATCGTATCGGAGACAAAACTGTCATCGCAAACTTGAACCTGGCCGCGGCCAAGGGCGATATTGCATGCAGTTTCCTTGGTGCGCACATAAGCCGTATGGGCATATACGACTTCATCGCTGCTGGCAAGCTTCTGGCCAACAAGCTGCGCCTGCAACCTTCCGTTATCGGTCAAGGGAGATTCTTTACCGACACCAGATTCACGTTCGGCATGCCTTAGCACAAAGACCACCTTTTCGTCGGGGGCCACGGTGTGGTATGCATTTGCAATGTCCGCAAAGCCGATACTGTCAAGAACCAGTTCTTCCGGGACAAAGGGAACATCGTTGTTTGCATCTGCAGAACTAGTCGGTTCAGGCTCGTCCGAAGCAGAAGACAGCGTAGCATCTGATGAAGTCGGAGTGTTCGGATCGGTCTGATTACCAGGATCCTGACCGTTGTTTGCAGGGTCCGTATTATCGCCAACTGCCGTAGAGGACGACGAAAGTTCAGTGGTAGGAGCGGGAGTCGGATCCGGAGCCGAAGAGCTGTCCGAAGAGCAAGCCACCCAGAAGAAAGACGGGATAGCCAGGAGAGTCAATAATTTCTTTTTCATAGAGGTAATTATATATAATTTGCCCCTTTTCTGCCACTCCTCCAAAGCAAGATTTTATTTACAAAATTGTAATAAAGCGTAATATGCAATAGAAGATTGTATATGCAATAACAGAAGGAGCTAAGCCAAATAAAAGTAGTCGGAAAGGTTCATTTTTTCTATCTATTAAGCGTTCAAAAACAATGTTTAGCAACGGAGCTCCGTCATGTACGATATTTTGGTCCTTGGTGCAGGCATTTCCGGTTTGAGCGCGGCGATCCACGCAGCGGAAAAAGGCCTTTCGGTTGTCATTCTCACTAAAGGGGCAAAACCGGACGGATCATCAAACTACGCACAGGGCGGTATTGCCACCGTTACCGAAAAGACGGACAAGTTCAAGTTCCACATCGATGACACGCTAGAAGCAGGTGCCGGCCTTTGCAAAAAGGAACCGGTGAACATTTTGACCAAGAGCGGCCCGGCCACCATTCAGCAGCTGGTCAAATGGGGCGTGCAGTTCACCCCCTCGCCCGCCGACAAGACTCAGTTTGACTTGCACCTGGAAGGCGGCCACAGCCACCACCGCATTTTGCACGCGGCCGACCTTACAGGTAAAGAAATCATGCGTGCGCTCCTTTGCGAACTGCACAAGCACAAGAACATTCATTACATCGAGAACTGCTACATCAAGGACTTGATTTGCAAGGGCGAAGGCAAGAACAAACGCTGCGTCGGCGCAAAGATTATCCACCAGAAGACTGGCCTCGTAGAAAACCTCTACGCAAAGGCATCGATCCTTTCTACCGGTGGCGCAGGCCGTATTTGGCAGTACACCGTTTGCCCGCCCGACAGCTGCGGCGACGGCATGGCGATTGCAGCACGTGCTGGTGCCGCCCTGCAAGATATCGAATTCATGCAGTTCCACCCCACAAGCCTCTATGCACCGAGCCTCAAAAAGCCGTTCCTGATTTCGGAAGCGGTACGCGGATTCGGCGGAATCTTGAAAAACGACAAGGGCGAAGAATTCATGAACCAGGTGCACCCGCTGCACTCCCTTGCACCGCGCGACATCGTGGCCCGCGCCATCCACAGCGAAATGCAGCGCCTGGGCAAGCCCAACATGTTCATTGATTTAAGTGGCCGCACTCCGAAAGACATCAAGAGCCACTTCCCCAACATTTACGCCAAGTGCCTCGAAGCAGGCATCGACATCACCAAGCAGTGGATTCCGGTGGTGCCCGCCGCACATTACATGTGCGGAGGCGTACTGGTCGACACCTGGTCCAGGACCGAAATCAAGGGCCTGTACGCCTGCGGCGAAGTCGCCGCAACGGGTGTCCACGGCGCAAACCGCCTGGCATCGAACTCCCTCCTGGAAAGTGTCGTTTACGCCATTCGCGCAGTCGACAACATTTGCGAAAGCGGACTGACCAAGGAAAAAATCACCGTTTCCAAATCCAGCAAGACCGAAAAGGTTTCCTTTGCCAAGGCCGCCTACTGGCGCAAGCGCAAAAAGATTCTGCAAGACATGATGTGGACCCACTGCGGCATCGTGCGTACCGTTGCAGGCCTGAATCAAGGTCTCAAGGTTGTCGAAGAACTTGAAAAAGATGTCGATGCAGCCATCAAGAACAAGGAAACCGAAAACCTGCATTTCCTTGAATTCTTGAATGCACTTCAGGTTTCCAAGATGATCCTGATTGCAGCCCTCCACCGCAAGGAATCCCGCGGACTGCACTACATTCTGGACTACCCGAATTTGGATCCGAAGACGAAGCACCACACGATTTACTTGGACGAGAGGAAATAATTCGGATTTCGGAGTTCAGAATTCGGAATTGTATTAATCGCGGCAAAGCCGCCTAACCAAGCAACTCTGAAATCTGAATTCCGAATTCATAATTTGTTAGTATGAGCGAAGCGAAAAACACAAAGCCTTCTAAGATTGGCGGGTACACGCCGACGCAGGAACTGGGTTCCGGCGCCATGGGCCAGCTGTGGCTCTGCCACGACAAGTCCCTGGACCGTATGGTGGTAGTCAAGCAGATGCAACAGGACATCGAAGACAGCGACACCAACGTTCGCCGCTTTATGCAAGAAGGCAACATCCTTGCGCACCTAAACCACCCGGCCATTACCAAGCCCTATGCCCTGTGGAAAGAAAAGGACGGCAAGCTTTCGCTCTCCATGGAATTTGTGCACGGCCTTACGCTCCGCCAGATTCTAGACAAAGTTCCGCAGCCGCCTCTCTGGGTGGTATTGAACATCCTTCACGAAATTCTTTGCGCCCTGGGTGAAGCCCACCGCAAGGGAATCGTGCACCGCGACCTGAAACCCGCCAACATCATGGTGGACAACGACGGTCGCGTACACCTGCTGGACTTCGGCATCGCGCACACCGAAAATCCGCTCAAGTTCAACAAGGGCGAAGACGCCGAGCGCCTCACGCAGACGGGAGCCATTCTCGGAACCGTCACCTACATGAGCCCCGAACAAACCGTAGGCGAAGAAGCGACTCCCGCCTCGGACTTGTTCGCCATCGGCATTATCGCAAGCGAAATGCTTATGGGGCAAAACATCTTCCGCGGCACCAGCTTTAGCGACACACTTCAGAGAATCCAGAAGCTTCGCGTAACAGAGAAGGCATTTTCCAAGGAACTCCCCCGCCGCTTGAAAAAGCTCATCGAAAAGATGCTCCAGAAGGACCCGCGCAAGCGCCCCCTCACCGCTTTCGACGCCGCCGAACAGATTTCACTAGTCATGCGGAATTACCCACGTGACATGGTCCCTTACATGGCCATGTGGATTTTCGCAATCAAGGATTCAATCAAGCAAAAGACCGAATCCATCGACGAAACGCTTTATACAGAACCTCCGGTCTACCCGACTCACACCAAGTTCCTTTTATTCAAGGGATTTTGCATGGGCGCCTTAGCCGGATCCTTAATTTGTTTTTTGATCACACGATTTACCTAAAACTTATTTAAAACAAATTCTATGAACGCAATTGATATTGTCTGTCTCGTAATCATTCTTCTCTTAATGTTGCTAGGACTGTGGCACGGCTTTTTCCGTGGCATCTTCCGTTTGATTGCCTGGGCGGCAGGCATTGCCGGAGCCTATTTTGCATGCGGCCTGTTAGCGGATTTTATTTCTGGCGTTATGCAGACCAGCGCGTTCTCTACAAAGCTGATCTGCATGTGCATCGGATTCCTTGTTCCCTTTTTGGGATTCCTGTTCATCGGGCATTTTCTGCAAAGAATCACCCAAGGCACCACCGTGGGCAAGGCAGACCGAGTCCTGGGAGGAATTTTCGGAGTCATCAAGGCTTTGCTCATTTGCTTTGTACTTTTGACGATTCTGCACCTGTTCCCTTTCGGCGGAATCATTCCCGAAACACGCGACAACGCCTTTGCATACTCCGCCTACAAGGCAACCATCGAAATGATGGGCTATTCCTCGGCTCCCGTAGATATTCTTGACGTTGCCGAAAAGAAGGCTAGCGAAGTTGTCAAGAACGCCACGGACAAGGCTGCGGAAAAAGCAGCCGAAAAAGCATCTGAAGTTGTAAAAGAAGCAACCGACAAGGCGGTCGACGCCGCTAAGGGCGCTGCCAAAGACGCTGCACAAAAAGCCTTAACGCCCAGCGAGCCTTAAGGCGCAAGCGTTCGCTTCTTTAACGATATCTTCTTCGCCATCCACATGGCGATTTTTCATAACAAATTTACCGTTACAGATTACCGAATGAATGGCGCTGCTGTCGGCAGCGTACACCCAGTTGCTTTCTAGGTTGTGCAACGGGTTCAAGCGTTCATTCTTAAGATCCAGCAACAAGGCATCTGCCAAGAACCCTTCGCCAATAACGCCAGCGGGAATGTTGTAAGCCATGGCCCCGTGGGCAGTCGCCATATTCAACACTTCGCAGGCGGGCAACGCATCGGCGCGGCCATTAGCCTTCGCCAGGAGAGACACCAACTTCATGTCTTCGTGCATGTCCAGATTGTTGTTAGAAGATGCCCCATCGGTACCGACACCAAGCAGCATGCCGCTATCCATCATCTGGGCAATTTTCGGGATTCCGCTCCCCAGCTTCAAGTTGGAACATGGGTTCAAAATAGCCGCAGAACCAGCATCTGCCATAAGCGACATATCGTATTCAGACAGATGAACGCAGTGAGCCGCCACCAAGTTATCATCCAAGACTCCCCACTTGTCAAGCAGTTCTACCGGCGAGCAACCATATTGTTTCTTGCAATCACGAACTTCCTTGAGTGTTTCGGACAAATGAGTATGTAACACCATTCCTTCTTCGTGAGCAATCTTGGCGCAACGCTTAAAGGTCTTTTCACCCACCAGATAAATGGAATGCGGCATCACCGCAATCTTTACACGATCCGATTCAAGTGTGTGATTACGAATAAACTTAAAGTTTTCTTCGATATGACCGGCGGTGTCCAATGTATCGGCTATGGTCACACCAATCGCCGCACGGATTCCCATTTCCTTCACGACCTTCATGGTGTTTGTGCGACGCCAGTACATGTCTGCAAAAAACACCGTTCCGGACTTGATCATCTCAAGCACAGCAAGGCGAGACCCAATTTCAATATCCTTGTCTGTCAGTTTTGCCTCAAAAGGCCAGATGTATTCCGTAAGCCATTGCTGTAGCGGCATGTCATCGGCATACCCACGCAAAAGGGTCATAGCGGCATGAGTGTGGCCGTTATAAAACGGCGGCACAACGGCTAGGCCATTGCATTTAACCACTTCTGCATTTTCATAATCACGCGGGGTAAGGGCTCGCCCCACCTTCGCAAACTTTTTCCCCGAAATCAAGATATCTTGAATTTTTCCTTGGAATAATACAGATTGGAGTATCAATTTTGCCATAAAAAGCTCAATTCAGTATGTTTTTTATTCAAAAATAGCATTTTAAAAAAGCTTTTTAAAGTTTTTTTGTATATAATTATGGTATGAGCAACAGTGAATTGGAAACATTGCCCATATCCAGGGCAGAATTTCATCGACAGGAAATTTTCAAGAATGTCGCTTTCGAAAGCTTGGCGGGATACCTGTTGGGCTGTAAAACGGTTTACCCTATACCGGGCACCCTGCTCATTGACCCTGATCAACCACAAAGGCGTCTCTACGTTCTTTTGGAAGGCCTGATGGAGGTTCAAGTCGAATCCCAGGGAGGCACCTTCAAGAGCGACATTCACCCGGGACACTGCGCCGGTGAAATGTCCATTTTCGATAACGTAAAGCCCAGCGCCAAGGTTTTCGCAAAAGACAACTGCAAGGTCCTGATTATCGAAGCAGAAACGGCCCTTGCCATGCTCAACGCCTCTCATGACCTCTGCCTGAACTTCTTGCAGATTTTAAGCCACCGAATCCGCAACAACAACAAGGTGGTGTGCGAAGAAGAATACCACATTCGCTGCATCGAAGAAAACGCGAAAGTGGATGCACTTACGGGCCTGCACAACCGCCGCTGGCTAGAAGAAATGTACACGCGTGAACTCAACCGCAGCAACGCAGGTAACCTGCACCTTTCGGCATTCATGGTGGACATCGACCACTTCAAAAGCATTAACGACAATTTCGGTCACCTGGTTGGAGACCAAGTGCTCATCGCCGTGTCCAAGGAAATTCTCAAATGTCTACGTCCTACCGACATGCCCGTGCGCT
The DNA here is from genome assembly GCA_017550445.1 of Fibrobacter sp. Next base: position 28,113 of record JAFZOV010000005.1, on the reverse strand, counting down.
ATGGCGGCGAAGAGTTCACCATCTTTTTGCCGGGAACAAGCGTAGAGAACGCAAAGATTGTGGGCGAAAGACTCCGTGCGTCTATCGAAGCCATGAAAATTCCACTTCATAAGGGTAAAGAATTCTTGTCTGTAACCGTAAGCATAGGCTTTACCGAACGCAAGAAAGAAGACTCTGTCGAGACAATTATCAAACGCGCCGATGACGCCCTTTACCACGCCAAGCAATCAGGGCGCAACCGAGTGTGCCTGAACCTTGGCGACGGCTCCATGTTCCTATTCTAACCGGGCTGGCTGCAAATAAATCGGTTCTTACCATTGGTCAGCCCTCTCGCAACCGCCCTCGGTTAACACCCGAGGGCTTTGTTGCTCACAAAAAAAGATCCCCGATCAAGTCGGGGATGACAAAGAGGATGCGGAGCACCTCAGTCTATTACAGTCTCTTAAGCACTGCGGCAGCGTGGTGGATAAAGCCTTCTTCGGTAGCGACGGCAGCAATCGCCTTCGCATTCTTCTTGATGGCCTTCTCGCTGTAGCGAATAATGCTCATACGCTTTAAGAAGTCGTACACGCCGAGCGGGCTGAAGAAGCGCCCCGTGCCGTTTGTAGGCAGCACATGGTTCGGGCCTGCAAAATAGTCGCCCACCGGTTCGCTGGACCACGGGCCGATAAACACAGCACCCGCATTTTCGATCTGGGCAGCCATGGATTCCGCCTCGGCAGTCATCACTTCCAGGTGTTCCGGAGCGATACGGTTCGCGATTTCGACGCCGTCGAACCAGTCCTTCACCACCAGAATGCGACCGAAATTATCGAGTACTTTCTGGAGCAATTCACGCTTCGGAGAATTTTCCACCTGCACATCGACGCAGGCAGAAATCATCTGGGCAGTTTCCATGTTGTCAGTAATGCAGATAGCAGCTTCGAAGCCGGAACCGTGTTCAGCCTGGCTCAAAAGGTCTGCAGCGACAAAGTCCGGATCGCAGGTGTTGTCTGCCATCACGAGCACTTCGCTGGGGCCTGCCACCATGTCGATATCCACAACGCCGAAGACTTCCTTCTTGGCTATAGCGGCAAAGACGTTACCCGGGCCCACAATCTTGTCGACGCGTTCCACGACCGTCTTGCCCTTGGCATCCTTGGCACCGTATGCAAGCAGGCCAATAGCCTGAGCACCACCGATGTGGTAGACTTCGTCAATGCCAAGTTCCTGCAGCACGAAGGCCACAGCGCGGTTGATTTCGCCCTTGATCGGGGTCACCACCACGATATCCTGAACGCCAGCCACCAGAGCCGGTACGGCATTCATAATGACCGTACTCGGATAAATGCCAGCACCACCCGGCACGTAAAGGCCCACGCGCTTCATGGGGCGAATACGCTGACCGAGGACTACGCCATCGGCCCCTTCCATGAGCCAGGATTCTTCCATCTGGTTCTTGTGGAAGTCGCGAACATTCTTGATAGCCTGCTTCAAGGCCTTCTGCAATTCCTTCGGGCACTTGGCGGCGGACTTCGCAATGGCAGATGCCGGCACGCGGATGTTCTTAGCTGTAAGGCCGTCGAACTTCTGGGCGTATTCAGTCGCCTTCGCGATGCCACCCTTCTTGATATCGGCAAGGATCTGCATCACCTTGTCGTGGATTTCCTTAGACGGGGCTACTTCGCGCCCGCAGATGCGTTCAATCTCTTGAGATTTCGGAGTAACTTTCAGTATTTGCATAGATTTCACTTAATGGGAAAAATCTTAGAAAATATAAATTATTTCAACAAAATTTTTTGGTGGGCAATGCCGAGAATGACAGGTGTCTTGGGAACATGGACTTCGCTGTTTTCGGTTATGCCTTGTTTCAAGAGAATGCCGTTAACATCGAATACTTTGTAAGGCAAAGTTTCACTGATTCCTTCAACAAAAAACGTTTCTCGGTTCATACAGGACAGACGAAATTTATTTTTAATTGGCATCTTGGAAATGGAATTTGGCTTTTCATCTGGCAGCAAAGTCCACCAATTGGGCACCATAACGGCACCTCCATCAGCTGATTCTTTACAACACCCTTTAATGGTATCGCAGTATATTCCATGGGTGTAGTACACTCCATAAATATCGAAAGAACCGCAGCTCATTATTACTATCATTCTGTCAATTAAATGTTCTGCGCTATCTTTCGATAATTCAAAGACATGCCATTCTTGTAAATTAAGGAATTCTTGTCGTAAAATTATTTCTACTGCAATGTCATTTAAACTTTGGTTTCTAAGAGACACTCGATGCATTATGATATCGCTTTTATTTACATCAACAAAAACAACATAATTTGTATCTACCGTAGAATAATAAGCAAAACCTGTAAAATCAACTGTCGAGTCTATACTTGCATCAGAATTGATGCAATTGATAAAATTTTTAGAACAAACATTTCCGAAATGAAATTGTAAATACCCGTTTTCAAATTTAAGTTGCGTTCCGACTCGTAAATTACTTTTAGGATTTTCTATTTCATCAGCAAACAGTATTGTTGTAGAAAATAGAATTAGAAAAATATATTTCTTCACAATAGACCTCCTACTTAAATGATAATTCTAACGCCGATTGAATTGGGTTGAAGTCAACTCGAGAAACATAGGTGTTCTGATGAACTGTTACTCCATTCCCTAAAAATCTTCCATAAACATTTTTGACAGTCTGTCCCAAAATCAATTGAGCTCTTGTCGCATGGATTGTACCAGCCCAGTCCCCTTCTACAAATACAGGCTGTTCTCCATACTGAATGAGCTTGAAGCCCCTTGCAACAAGAGCCATGTCTTCGTTTAAAAGACTTGCTCGCCATATAAAGGAGCCTTCTGCATGGACAACAGTTTCTTTCCCAGGTTCTAAAAACTCCAGTTGGCTACCGGATTCTAATTGGATGTTACCAACATACATTTGTCCGGGATTAACCTTTAGCTTGCCGCCATACATAACTCGAACAGAACGGTAATGGTCTCCATCATTCAATAGAGCCTGTTGTCCATTATGAACGACAAGGTCAGAGGTTCCAAGCATTGAATCAATATGATGTTCCTCGCCATCAATCACGCGATAGGGCCAATCCATATAATTGTGATAGGAAGTGGTTCCATAATAATTTGCAGATTCCAGCATTTCTATTGATGCATAATTATTAGGGAGCGAATACACATTTATATTCCCAAATACGGACGCCCGATTACGTAATCCAACACCGCCCTTACTAATTATTGAGCCTGTTTTAGAGTCGACTCCAATAGATACTGCATAATGAAGTTTTCCTGATTCAGAAGCTATATTACAAAAGCTATCGCCATCATAGCATTTTGATCGGTCGTTCATATAAAGAACGCCTATAGAGTATATTGTTAAACTGTCTGGGACATCCCATTCTGTTATGGAACGCAAGTCTAGAGTTGTAGAAGAATCATCTAAGCTGTTGTAAGGATCAGTTTCTCCTTCATCAAGAATTCCGTTGCGATTCAAATCTTCGAATCCGTCCCAGGAACCATCATCAGCAGCATGGTCCGAATCTTTATCTAGTTCAGCCCTTTTCCCATCACCATCTATATCTGCAAACACTTCGTTTATTTTAGTTCTAGAAGCCTCAACATAGTCGAGAGAATCCACATCAATATTTTTGGGGATTGTAAAGAAATTTGCTTCTCCTAAACAATAAGATTCCCTCATTGTATAAGACTTTATTTCTGTCTTATCATCAATACCATCACCATCAGAATCAACATTAAAGGGATCTGTTTTGAACCTATACATCTCATCAAAGTTTACAAGACTGTCACCATCATCATCCTGATGAACCAGAACATCTGTATTACGGGGGGGGGTATTAATATGAGGTGCCGCTAAATAAAAAACATAGGTAGAATCCTCTATGTTGCGCCATTCTTCTTTACCATCATTGAATATATTTAAAAAATGAGCTTTTACATGATTTGGATTATGAAAGTCGTATCCATCCACAACCATAGCATGTCCTTTGTTGGAGACAAATAACGGACGTCCTTCATCAATATATTTTTTCAAAACATTTTTTGTTAACACATTTTTTGTTAACACATTTTTTGTGCTAAATTCAACATCAATATCTTGTGGTTCAATATTCAAAGCCCATGCCAATGTAGCCAAGGATTCGTATTTAAAACCGCTACCAGCATCTCCTAGTAAAAAAGGACGCAAAATGCTGTCTTTAGGATGACGTGTATATTTATAGCCTACTAACTCAAATTTTTCAAATTCCATAGTCTTTCCATGGAACTTAATTTCATCCTGAGTCAAGGTTCCTCCATAGTAGGCGTTTATCATCTGAATGGCTGCAACCCAACACCGATGGTCCTCTTCTTCTGTAAGAAGAGAGTCATTGTCATTTGGACGATCCCATCCCATTTCTAGAATTTTTTTACCCCAGTTCAACACAAGCATCCTTGTGTCTTTTCGAGGTCTGAAAACAGGAACATGGAGTAAGTGTGTAGAGTCGATTTCAGCATCAATTTTGCGAATGGAATTAATTACGTAACTTCCAATACTTCCATCGGAAGGTATGCCTCCATCGGCATTCTGGACGCCCCACAGGTAATGTTCATCCTCTAGATTTAGGTCCACGTGGGTTCGGTTCGTCAACTGTTGGTAGACTATCGAATCATTGTCATTGACAACAGTCAGGAGATACTGCTGAATGCCCTCTACCGAATGCCATGCAAAATGAAAAATGTGGTCATTACCGTACGAAACTGTATTTCTAGAGTAGGGTTCTGGTGAAGGCGGAGCATCTTCATGACCAATGTCATAAAAATGGTGGCCTATCCAGTATCCGTTTTGGCTTGTAAAGAAAATACCTCCATTCTTTTCAACATAGACTCCGCCCGCAGTGAGTTCTCCGACTTCGTATGGAATATAGGGAATGTTTTCCAATAAATATCCTTTCCATACAATACTGAAATCTTCGTAATTATCAAAATCAACAGAATCGCTAATTTGTAAAAGGTCTTCCTGCGGGCATTTTTGAATGTCGTTTGTGTTGCAAATCCTGATTTTCTGACCGGCCAACAACTTAGCATCCAGAAGCGCCAAGCTGTCGGAAGAAGACCATTTCAAGAAAAAGTCTTTTAAGGAAACATCAAGAGGGCCATCGTTTTTTAATTCTACCCAAGCAGGGCGATCTCCGAATGGTTCTGGCTGAATTCCATAAAAATGCACCTTTGGAATCTCATCACCAACAGGAGTGTTTCCCGCCACATACATATTGTCCAAATATACAGGAATGTTGGATGTCGGTTCAAAACTTGAAGTTCCAGGATAGCTGAAATTGCCGTTCTTATGGAATACGTTGTTGTCTTGATATCGTAAACCCAAACTAATTCCGCTGGAGTTGGGGAATACTCCAGGAACCAGTTGCGGAATGTCGACATTAACTGCAAGATAGTTGTCTATGGTATCCAACGAAACATTGGCATCGGTGAGGTAGTAAGGAGACAACTCCAAAGTTCGATTTTCATCATGACCTAAAAAATAACGCAGCCGTACATTCGTCAAGGTATCTTGCGACGAATTCGTCAGCCGTAATCGTAACGTAATCTGGCTCGGGTTATTCCGTTGTTCGTCAAAGGCTTCTACAAGAATGTCGGATTGAGCCCAGGAAAACACTGAACTGATTAAGAGTATGAATATATTTTGTTTAAAGAATGAATTCATTAAAAATACTGTCCACTCAAAATCATTTTAAGACAGTCATCCTGGAGCCTTTGGCGACGGGATCCATACATCTTGAACACCAATATTAGAAACTGTATGGTTCCCGCCACTTCGTGGCAGGATGACGTTAATTTTTTAAATTCCTGCGACGCGCTTCACTTGCCTCTTGGTTAACTTTTTCAGTTTGGCGGGAGCTTCTTTCTCCAGCGCGGCTTTTGCGGGAGCTGCGGCAACAGGCTTCACGTCCAGATGCTTGTAAGCACCTTCTATGACCTTGTTGTCTACCAGAATCTTGTAGGTCAGGCCATCGACAAATGCCATCCAGGACGCTTCAATGATGTTGCTCGAAACGCCGACCACATTCCAGTAGCCCTTTTCGTCGCCGAAGGTCGTCCACACGCGAACAGTTGCATCAGAAGCCACCTTGCTTCCGAGCACGCGGACCTTATAGTCGTCGAGCTTGACCTTCGCCATATTCGGGAAGAACGGCAAGAGAGCCTTGCGCAGCGCTGCATCCAAAGCGTTCACCGGGCCATCGCCTTCGCTCACCTGATGGCTAATCTTGTCGCCAATCTGAAGCTTGACCGTTGCCTGAGAAACAGAAACACCCTGCGGAGTCTTGTCTTCGATGACGCGGTAATTCAGTACCTTGAACGGTTCCTGGACCATTCCCAAGTGGCGGTACACCAGCATCTTGAAGCTTGCTTCGGCAGAGTCGAAATGCCAGCCCGCATTTTCGCGTTCCTTGATCAAAGAAAGCAGACTTGCCACCACCGGGTCCTTCTTGTCAATACCCGGTTTAATGGCCTTAAGCTTTTCCACCACGAGAGAGCCACCGGCCTGGTCGCTAGTGACAAACACGCGGTCGTTACCGACGGCGTGCGGGTCGATATGTTCAAAGCTGCGGCTTACCTTCATCACGCCATCAATGTGAGCGCCACCCTTATGGGCAAAGGCTGCATCGCCCACATACGGAGCATGCACATCGCTCGGGAGGTTCACAATCTGGTCTACATTGCTGCTCAACTGGCGAAGGCGAGCAATCTTTTTCGCAGCAAAGAACTTAGCACCCATTTTGAAATGGAGGTCAGCGGCAATGGTCGTAAGATTTGCGTTACCGCAACGTTCACCGTAACCGTTCACCACGCCCTGCACCATGGTCGCACCACTCTTCACGGCGTAAATGCTATTGCACACGCCAAGACCGGCATCGTTATGAACATGAATGCCGATAGGCGTAGACACGTGCTTCTTCACGTCCTTCACGATTTCTTCGAGTTCCCAAGGCATGGTACCGCCGTTGGTGTCGCAAAGCACAATAAAGTCGGCATGGCCCAGTTCTGCAGCCCTCAGGGTTTCCAGGGCATACTGCGGGTTGGCCTTATAGCCATCGAAGAAATGTTCCGCATCGTAAATCACCTCTTCGGAATGTTCCTTGAGGTAAGCCACAGAAGACTCGATCATGTCGAGGTTTTCTTCAAGAGTCGTGCGAATCACGTCGGTCACGTGCAAATCCCAGCTTTTACCAAAAATCGTCTTGACCGGTGCACCGGACTTTACAAGAGCCTGCAACAGCGGGTCCTTTTCGGGAAGCACCTTGGGGCGACGGGTAGAACCGAAGGCCGCAATCTTCGCATGTTTCAGCTTGACTTCCTTAATCTTCTGGAAAAATTCCTCATCGGTAGGGTTGCTGGGGTTCGGCCAGCCGCCTTCAATATAGTCAAAGCCGAAATGGTCCAGGATGCGCGCAATCTGCAGCTTATCTGCAAGAGAAAGGCTTATCTTTCGGTCCTGGTTTCCATCGCGGAGAGTCGTGTCGTACAAAAAAACTTTCATGAGATCTATTTATCTTCTCTTTTTGTCTTTACCGTAATAGCTGTACTTGCCATAGCCATAGCTACCGTAACCGTAGCCATGACCATCGGATTCGCAATGGTTCATTACGAATGCGCGCGGCTTGCCTTCGCAGCAACGATCAAGCTTCATCATGGATTCCTTGATCTGGTCCATAGAATGCTTGCCGTAGTGGAGAACAAACAAAGCGAAGTCCACAATCGGGTAAATGAGTTCAGAATCGGTAACAAGTTCCAGAGGAGGCGTATCCACGATAACGATATCGAACTTGGACTTGGCTTCTTCCAGAAGGTTCTTGAAGTTTTCACCACGGAGAAGTTCACTGGGAGAAACGTCAGTCTTTCCGGCACCAAGCACGTACAGGTTCTTGGTAATGGAATCGGCCACAGCGTTATCCAGAGAGCACTTGCCTTCAAGCACATCGCCCAGGCCCTGCTTGCGGTGGCTGTACACCACGCCACGGCGCATGTCGGCGTCAATGAGCAAAGTCCTCTTGCCAGAACCAGCAAAAAGGGCAGAAACGTTCTTAGAGACAAAGGACTTACCCACGCCAGGAATCATACCCGTCACCATCATGACGCGCAGATCGGTCGTCGCAAATTCAATAGCCGTATAAAGGGAACGTAACGCTTCGCTGGACGGCGAATCGGGATCGTCTTCCACCAGGGGCTTCGTATTCTTGCCCTTGTTGCGCTTCAGGAGAATTGCATTTTCAGCCTTCGGAATCTTTGCGTAAACGCTAATGCCCGTTTCGCGTTCAATTTCAAGAGAGCTACGAACACCGCGCTTGGTCATCTGCAACAGATAAATCAGCAAGGCTCCCAAAAGGAAAGCGCCACCGACGCAACCGGCAAACACAACCTTCTTGTTGGGCTTAGAAGGCTTACGTTCAATCTGGGCGTAGTCCACAATACGTACGTTACCCACTTCACCGGCGCGCACCACGCGGAGCTGCTGAATGTTGTTAAGCATTGCCGTATATTGTGCATTGTTCACAGCCACTTCTTCCTGCAAGCTCATCACGTCTTGCTGGGTACGTGGCATATTTTCGGCAGACTTCTTGAGTCGAGAAAGTTCTGCTTTCAAGCGGTTCTGCTGTTGCACAATGGTCTGCACCGAGGGGTGTTCTTCCTTGAACAAGCGGGTCACTTCCTGACGCTGCTGTTCCAATTCCAAAACCTGCTTTTCCAGTTCCGTGACCTTTTCCAAGTGGACCTTGGTTTCACCCGTCATGTCCACGGAACCGATTTTCAAGCGATAGTCAGCCAACTTCTTTTCGGCGGAATCGAGCTTAGCCTTGACTCCCGGGAGCTGTTCTTCCAGGAATTCCAAAGTCTTTTCAGCTTCAGCACTGCGCATTTCCACGTTCTGGCGCAAGTAGATGTTTGCAATGGTGTTCAAGACAGAGGCGGCCTTGTCTGCGTAGCGGTTCGTGTAAGACACGCCGATGATACCCGTCTGCTTACCCTTTTCGGCAACATCAAGCTGTTTGACCAAGCCTCGGACCGCATCCAGAGGTTCGGACTGAGCCAGCACAAACATCTGTCCAGGTCTTGCGAGCAAGTGCTTCACATGGATTCTAAGAGTGTCGCCACCATACGGAGCGGAAAGGGCTTCGCCCACCTTACCCTGCAAGAGCTTGACGCCTTCGGGAGTGAAGACAGCAATTTCGTCTTCGCCCACAACCTCGGCCATCCACTTTTCAACACGGGCTATTTCGGGAATATAGAGGTTTTCAAGATCCATGCGACCTTCCGTATGGAGCAAGCGATCGATGGCTCCCTTCGGATAGGCATTAAAGCAAAGACGTTCCTTTTCGACCACATAGTTCAACACCATGCGACTCTTGAGAAGTTCGATTTCTGCTTCAGCGGGAGATGCCACGTCCAAAAGGGCACCCATTTCACCCATGGCTTTACCGGCCTTGTTACCCTTCACATCAATCTGCAAAAGAGCATCGCTCGTATACTGCGGGCGCATCCAGTTGGATGCCAAAAAGCCTAGTACACAGCCGACAACGATACAACAAGCTAAAAAGAACTTATGCTTCAGCAACAAGCTCAAGACTTCGAGGATATCAATCTCATCGTCGTCTTTACCCCTTGATGTAGAACTTGTTCCTGTAGAATTATACTGGTTATTCGGTTCCATTTTCTTCCTTTCTAAATTTTATAGTCCAAAAATAGAAAAAGAGACCGCGGACAATGTCCGCAGTCCCTTTGTATAAGCTAGAAAAGCTTACTTGGCTTTTTTGCAAGCCTTCTTAGCCGGGGCCTTCTTTGTAGCTTTGCAAGCGCTCTTGCAGAACTTCACGTAGGCAGCGAGAGTGTCGCAGAACACTTCGTCCGGAGTGTTATCGCCGTTGATGCGGCTGATGATGGACTTGCTGTACTTGCCGAGCACCTTGGCGGTAGATTCCTTGTAAACCTTGAGACGGTTCTTGATCACAGCTTCGTCAGCGTCGTCCTTACGGCCTTCAATCTTGGCACGGTTCAGGAGGCGGGCAACGATAGTCTTTTCGTCCTTGATGTCGAGCACGAAGATGTGCTTCACGTCAACCACAGATTCAATGAGCTTGACCTGTGCAACAGTGCGAGGAATACCGTCGAGGAGAAGGGTATCCTTATCCGGATTCACCTTATTGGTGTTGATAAGGCCTTCGATGAAACGGCCGAAAATTTCGACAGTGGCTTCATCCGGAACCAAGAGACCCTTGCTGGAATAAGAAGCGAGGAGCTTGCCGGATTCGCTGGACGGAGCGATGCCACGGAAGATGTCACCCGTGGAAATGTGCTTGAGAGAAGTTGTAGCAGCGAGCTTTGCGCCGACGGTGCCCTTGCCGGAACCCGGTGCGCCAAAGATAAGAACTGCAGGAATTTTAGCCATTGTATAACCTCTTGGGGTTTGATTGTTGAAATTTTCGCGGTAAAGATAGAATTAAGACGAGAGACGAGAGACGAGAGACGAGAGATTTTCAAGATAAAACAGCATCATTGCCACGTTTTTCTTTCGTCTTTCGTCTGTAGGACCGCAGGTCCGTTCTTTCGTCTAACTAGGCAACGCCTCGGATGTGAACTTCAGCTTGTTGTTTTCTACATCAATTGAAATCGTTGAGAAATCCTTGTAGATTCCAAGCAAAAGACCTTCGGCGATTTCATCTTCCACCAGATTCTGGATAGAACGGCGAATCGGGCGCGCACCCAAAGCAGAATCGTAGTTATTGGAAACGATGAATTCCTTGGCCGCTTCAGAAACTTCCAAGAGGATTCCGCGTTCAGACAAATTCTTCTGCAAGAAGGTCAGCTGAATATCCACGACAGAAGTCAGCTCCTTCTTGGTGAGAGCGCGGAACACAATCTGCTCATCAATACGGTTCAAGAATTCCGGAGAGAATACGCGCTTGACTTCTTCACGAATGGCAGTTTCCATACGTTCGTAGTCATCGGTCTCGCCCATCTTGGTAAAGCCCATGCCAGAACTGTGGCGCACTTCACGAGCGCCCGCGTTACTAGTCATGATGATGATGGTGTTCTTGAAATTGATCTTACGACCATAGCTATCCGTAAGAATACCGTCATCGAGAATCTGCAAAAGCAGATTGTAGATATCCGGGTGAGCCTTTTCGATTTCATCGAGAAGAACCACGCAGTAGGGGCGCTTGCGCACCTTTTCGCTGAGCTGTCCACCGCTATCTTCAAAGCCCACGTATCCCGGAGGAGCACCAATCAAGCGACTCACGCTATGCTTTTCCATGTATTCGCTCATGTCTACGCGAATCATGGATTCTTCGCTACCGAAAAGAGTCTGCGAAAGCACCTTGGCCAGTTCTGTCTTACCCACACCCGTGGGGCCAAGGAACAAGAAGCTCCCCATGGGTCGCTTAGCGCTGCGAATGCCTGCGCGAGTACGGCGAATGGCCTTTACCACGGCGTCCACTGCCTGATCCTGGCCGATGATTCGTTCCTTGATTTCGTCGCCCAGCTTCAAGAGCTTCTGGGTTTCTTCGCCAGCAAGACGGCTCACGGGAATTCCCGTCATCTTGCTGATGCAATCGCGGATTTCGTTTTCGTCGACCACCGGGAAGTCCGCAGAATCTTCCTTGTTCAAGGCTTCGCGGCGTTCCGCAATGCGGCTGGTCAAATCTTCAATCTTGTCACGGAGGGTTGCCGCAGTTTCGTACTGCTGGTCAGCAATAGCCTCTTCCTTCTTGAGCATGGTTGCGGCAAGTTCGTCTTCCATTTCCTTAAGGTCTTGCGGCGTACGAATCGAATTCAAACGTACGCGGGCACCGGCTTCGTCCAATACGTCAATGGCCTTATCAGGCAGGAATCGATCGCTGATATAGCGTTCGGCAAGCGTCACCGCTGCGCGAATGGATTCGGGCGTGTAACGCACCTTATGGTGCTGCTCGTATTTCGGACGAAGTCCTTCCAGAATCTGGATAGAATCTTCGGAATTAGGCGGATTCACGACAATCGTCTGGAAGCGGCGTTCAAGCGCGGCATCCTTTTCGATGTACTTGCGGTATTCATCGATGGTCGTAGCGCCAATGCACTGGAGTTCCCCGCGAGCAAGCGCCGGCTTAAAGATGTTAGAAGCATCGAGGCTTCCTTCAGAACCGCCCGCGCCCACAATCGTATGGAGTTCATCGATAAAAAGAATCACCGAATTGTCCACGCGCTGGAGTTCCATAATCAGGCCCTTCACGCGTTCTTCGAACTGGCCACGGTACTTGGTGCCTGCGACCATGGCGGCCACATCAAGAGTCACCACACGCTTGTTCATCAAGAGTTCCGGAATCTTCTTCTGGACAATCTTTTGCGCGAGACCTTCGATAATCGCCGTCTTGCCCACACCCGGTTCACCGATGAGCGCCGGGTTGTTCTTTTTGCGACGGCAAAGAATCTGAATCAAACGTTCAATTTCACGGCTACGGCCGATAATCGGGTCAAGTTTACCCTGTTTGGCAAGCGCCGTCAAGTCGCGACCAAAGTGATCCAGAATAGGCGTCTTGGAACGGGTCTGAGCACGCACCTGCTGACGAGAATCGCCACGGCCTTGATTCGTAAAGCGATCGTCATCTTCGGCATTTTCACCGTCTTCGCCAGAGGGCTGACCGTTCATCGCCTCACGCTTTATCTGTTGCAGCGTACTTTCAAAATTTTCATAAGTTACGCCGAAGGTAGAAAGAGTGCCCGCCGCCGGAGATTCGGCCTGTTGCAAAATGGCAAGCATCAAATGTTCGGGACCAATGTACTGGTCGCCTTCTTCCTTGGCAATCTTAGCCGCATTAAAAAGAGCGGCTTTGCAGCGAGTCGTAAAAGAAAGCAATGCACCATGGGCATCGCCCACAGTCATAATGCCACCGTTAGACGAAAGGGAACGCTGAACGTTTTCGCCCAACTCATTCAAATTGATTTTAAGGGCGCGCAGAGTTTCGGCGGCAAAGCCGGAATCTTCGCGAACAAGGCCGAGCAACAAGTGTTCAGTCGTTACGCTGTCGCTACCTAAGTTACGGGCCGCAATACGTGCAGCCTGCAATACCGCCTTCGCTTTTTTCGAAAAAATACCGTTGATATCAGACATATTTTCTCCTTAAGCTATTGAATGACGCCACCGTGCATTACCACACGGCGTTTTGCAAAACTAGCCAATTTTTCATCGTGCGTCACAATCAAGAAAGCCTGATTAAACTTTTCGTTGAGTTCACCAATCAATTCGTTCAACATTGCGGAATTGGCTTCGTCCAAGTTACCGCTCGGTTCGTCAGCCAGCACCAAATCCGGATGGTTCATAAGCGCACGCGCAATCGCCACACGCTGACGTTCACCGCCGCTGAGTTCGCGAGGCAAATGCTTAAGGCGATCCTTGAGTCCCACCGTTTCCAAAAGCATCGCGGCACGTTCGCGACATTCCTTTTCAGAGGTCCCAAGAACTCGGCCCGGCACGCAAACGTTTTCAATCGCCGTAAATTCGCTCAACAAGTGATGAAACTGGAACACGAATCCCACCTGCACACGATGGTAACGGTCGCGTTCGGCATCGTTGAACTTGGAAAGAGCCTTGCCCTTAAAAAGGATTTCGCCAGAGGTCGGCGTATCGAGCATTCCCACCAGATTCAAGAAGGTGGACTTACCCGAACCCGAAGAGCCCGTGAGTGCCACAAGTTCGCCTTCTTCCATGGAGAAGTTCACGCCCTTGAGGATTTCAAGCTTTTCGCCCGTCTCGGAAAATTCACGACGAAGGTCGATGGTTTGTAGTAACGACTCAGACATAAAAAACTCCAATAGACAAGAGACGAGAGACGAGAGACGAGAGATAAAGAATAATTCTTTCGTCTTTCGTCTGTAGCGAGTTTACGAGCGTTCTTTCGTCTAAATCACTCATGTCTAATGGCCCCCACCGGATCGAGACGGCTCGCCTTCCATGCAGGCAGCAAGGTCGCCGCCACGCAAAGCGCAATGCCGATTACAAAAATCAAAATCACGTCAATAAAATGCACCGAAATCGGGAAGTACGGAATCACGTAGACATCACCCGGGAGCTTGATAAAGTGGTAAGCCTCTTGCAGCTTGCAGAGCACCAAGCCGATGGAGCCACCCACAATGGTTCCACCCACGCCGATAAAACTACCCATGAGCATAAAGACGCGCATAATGCCAGCCTTGCTAAAGCCCATGCTGCGAAGGATTCCGATTTCCTTGGTCTTGTCGATGACCACCATAATCAGGGAACTGATGATGTTGAATGCAGCCACCAGAATAATGAGGCAGATTACCGCCGCCACAATGAACTTTTCGTAGTTCATCCACTTGAGAAGCGTAATATTTTTAGTCTTCCAGTCCATGGCGTAGTAGGGGTAACCAAGCCAAGAGGCAAGGCTATCCACCGCTTCACCGGCAAGCCAGTGATTGTTCAGGCGGAACTGGATTCCAGTTACCACGTCACCCAGGCCAAGCAACTTCTGCAATTCCGGAATACCCACGTAAGCAAGGTTTCCGTCATATTCGTAAGTGCCCGTTTCAAAGATGCCGCTCACCACGCACATCATCATTTTCGGACCACCACTAGACACCATGGCATCTGGGCTCTGGAAGGTCTGCAACACCAACTTGTCGCCGACCACCACACGAAGCCTATTGGCAAGGCCCGCACCCAAGATGATTCCCGGACGACGAGTCCCGCTCAAATCTTCCAAGCTGTCTACCGAGTAATTACCCCACTTGATAGACTTGTGGATATCGGTAACACCCTTGGCGGATTCCGTTTCGATACCATAAATGACAATGCCGTCGTTCACCTTCTTGGAACTCACCCCCACCTTGTAAATAATAAAGGGGGACGAGGCAACCACGCGTGAATCTCGTGCGCGGACTTCCTTGGTGAGGCTATCGTAAGGCGCAATGAATTCGCCGTTATAAGCCATCACTTCGAAGTGGGCGTCTTTACCGATCATCTGGGCGGTGACTTCTTCTTCGAAGCCGTTAACTGCGGCAAGGGCAACCACCAGCGCAAAAACGCCAATGGACACTCCCAGCATGCTAAAAATGCCAATAAGCGAAACGAAGAGACTCTTACGTTGAGCCCCTAAGTAACGCCAGGCAATTAATAATTCAAGTTTGTTAATCATAGACGAGAGACAAGAGACGAGAGACGAGAGATTATCGCATTTTTGAAATCTTTAAACCAGATAACATCTTTGCGATTTCTTCAGTCTTCGAATCTATAAAGTCTAATTTTTCCTTTGTAATGTAATTCAACAATTGTGATATCTCTAATTGACTTTGAACTTCCATCAAAGATCCATAACTTATTTCAAGAAAATGAATTACTTCCTTATTTGAAGTTCGACTCATTCCTTCTGCAATATTTGATGTTACAAACACAGCTGCTCGTCGAACTTGACTACTCAGAGCGAATTTTTCACAATCAGGAAATTCTTTGCATACACCATAAACATCTAACACCCATTGCAAGGCTTTTTGATAAACATTTAATTTTCTGTATGCAAACATTCTCTTTGAAATTCTCTCGTCTTTCGTCTGTAGGACCGAAGGTCCGTTCTTTCGTCTAATTAGCAGGTTTCCGGCTTCATGAGCGGGAAGAGCTGCACATCGCGGATGGTCTGCTGGTTCGTGAGGAGCATAACCATACGGTCGATGCCGAAGCCCACACCGCCGGTAGGCGGCAGGCCGCTTTCGATAGCGTGCATGAAGTTTTCGTCCATCGGGTGCGTTTCACCTTCGCCACCACGGCCGCGGCGCACCTGGTCTTCCAGGAGCTCACGCTGACGGATGGGGTCGTTAAGTTCGGTATAGGCGTTACCCAGTTCCCATCCGTTAGCGTACGGCTCGAACTGTTCGATAAGGCCTTCGATGGTACGGTGCTTCTTGCAGAGCGGAGTACTTTCGGTCGGCATGTCCTTGATGAACGTCGGCTGAATCAGCTTGTCTTCCACGGTGAGCTCGAACAGTTCGAGGATACCGCGGCCGCGACTGAATTCGCCGTCCAAGTGACCGCCGAGTTCTTCCATCTTCGCCTTAATTTCGTCGTCGCTCATGTCATTGACCTTGAGACCGCCGAACTTTTCAATAGCTTCGATCATGCTGTAGCGGGGCCACGGAGCCTTGAAGTCGATTTCCTTGCCCTGGTAGTCAATCTTGGTAGTGCCGTTAGCGGCGATACAAGCGCGTTCGTAGATGTTTTCGAAGTGGACCATCATGTCGTTGTAATCGGCATAGGCTTCGTAAAATTCGAGGCCGGTGAATTCCGGGCTATGGGTGCGGTCCATGCCTTCGTTGCGGAAGTTCTTGGAGAATTCAAACACCTTTTCCATGCCACCCACGATGCAGCGCTTCAGGTAAAGTTCCGGAGCCACGCGCAGGTAGAGCGTCATGTCGCAAGCGTTGTGGTGCGTGGTGAACGGACGTGCGTTTGCACCACCGTAAATCGGCTGGAGCGTCGGGGTTTCGACTTCGATGAATCCCTTTTCGATGAGGTATTCGCGAATAGCCTGCATAATCTTGGAACGCTTGATGAATACTTCCTTCACATCGTCGTTCAAGGCCATGTCGATGTAACGCTGGCGGTAACGGGTATCCACGTCGGCAAATTCGTTGAACACGACCTTGTTGCCATTTTCGTCAACCTTTTCCTTGGCCACCGGAAGCGGACGCACGGCCTTGGAAAGCATGGTCACCTTCTTCACATGCACGGAGTATTCGCCCGTCTGGGTTTCGAACATGGAACCATTCACGCCAATGAAGTCACCGAGGTCGGTCATCTTCACGACTTCGTAGTTTTCTTCGCCCACTTCGTCACGGGCGACCACCACCTGCAAGCGACCGTAGCGGTCCTTCAGGTGCATAAAGCACATTTTACCCTTGCGGTTAAAGCGAACTACACGGCCAGCGAAGGCGATTTCTTCGCCAGAAGCCATCAAGGCAGCCTTATTTTCTTTCAAAACCTTGGAATCATGCGTACGGTTGAACTTGTGCGGATAAGCTTCCACACCCATTTCCTTGAACTTTTCAAGCTTCGCCAAGCGAGCCTGAACCTGGTCATTCATATCTTGCATTGCCATAATTTGGTCCTTGTTAATTTTACGGCACAAATGTAGAAAATTCAGAGTTCGGAGTTCAGAATTCAGAGTCATTTCAACTCCGAATTCTGAAATCTGAATTCAGAATTTACAATTCCCCATGTCTACGCATCTTGCGGATATTCTGCGGCAAAACCTGATTATGCCACTTGATCCATTCATCGTAATAGATGTACTGGCGTTCGCGACGCCTAAAGTTGCGCCCATGCACCACTCGCCTACCGTTCTTGATTTCTACCGGAATCGCAATGTGCAGGCACTCATGGTACACCACTCCTGCCACAGCGTATTCCGGGCAGTTCGCGGCATCGTAGCCCTTGCTAATGCTAATCAGGTGGAATTCCTCGCCCGTTACCGGGTCCTGGCGAACCGAATGGAAGCTTAAGCCCCCTACGCGGTTACTCCACGTGATACGGCAAGTTAATTTATCTTCAAAATAAGTACTGTTGATAGCGGCAAGCACATCGTTCAAGTTATGGTACTTGCCCTGCGGTTTAATAGGCGGAAGCCTACCCTTGCTCGACAAAGATTCATCACCGCGGTCAGAAAGAATCTGCTCCACCAGCGTCCAGAAGCGCGACACCAGGTCCTTGAGAATAGCCTTGTTCTTCGCCGTCTTGCGTCGAATGGCATGTTCTGCCCACTCGGCAGCCAGTTCACGGGCCGGAGCAAATTCAGCATCCTTCATATAGGCAGGCAAAATCACCTCGGGGTGGCCAAACAGCACTCCCCCCTTACAACGGATACTCTTCTTTAACTGGGAATTGTACTTGAAATGCACCAAGCCATTCTGGGACACCGAAGCCGGCACCTTAGGCTTTGCCGGTTTCTCGGGAACATCGGAGTTATTCCCGAACAGGTCCAGTTGCATTCCAAATAAATTCATTCTCAGTTACCGCCAATCAGGCCTTCGAAACGGTTCACCGCCAAGAGTCCGCCAAAATAGCTTTCCGGCAAATCCAAAAGGGCGTAATGTTCCGAGATTCCGTACACAGCATCTTCGATACTATCGGGCAGATACACAATATAGCTATCGTTTTCGGGAGTCTGCAAATGCTCCGGCGTACAAAACTTCGGGTCCGTCTCGCTAAAATACATGCGGCAAGACACCGGACGCAACGGATATACCGTACAATCGCCCTTTTTGTCAGAAAACGGACAAGGATTCCAGGCGCTAAAATAGTCGTGCAAAGCCTTGTCTTCGGCGTAATCGTCCAAATCCATCTGGTCTGGGGCGGCCCCTTCGGTTCTTCTCGCCTCAAAAAACTTACTGAAAAGCGACGACCTTACCTGACAGGCTTCCATAATGTCCAACAGGTCATTCCGCCCCCGGAGGTCGCAATACAAAGTCAAGAGTTCAAAAGGCTCCACCGACATCGGGTAGTGGTGGCAACAATTTCCGCAAGCAGGCCTGCACTGGATGGGGCGCGGCTGTTGCGGGAGAACGGCATCGAGATACTGAGAGAATAGCCTGTGGTATTCCCGAGTGAACTCCTTGATCTTGGGGAGTTCCTGGAGCAAATTATCCGGTCCTATCGCAGATTCTCGCCCTAAAGACGCTGCAATGGCGTCCAAGCGATCCCTTTCCGCCCTCAAAAGGGTTGCAAGACGCATTTCGGCCAAGCGAAACGCCTTCGTCGGAAAATACTCTCGATAAGATTCCATGCCACAAAGATAGATATTTTAACAATATCCGAAAAAGCGCTCCAAAAAAGCCACAAAAAACGAAAGATTTCCAAAAAACTACACAAAAAACAGATTGTAGAATCCTTTTTGTAAGAATAATGTTATCTTTTAGGAAAATGGGAATAATGTAATGAAAAACGTACTTAAATCCAAATTTTTGTGGGCTTCGGCGCTCATGCTTGCATTAGGCATTGCCGGGTGCAACATTTTCAACCCGACCGAAAATGTCAACATTAAAAATGACGATGCGGACGCCCTCACCTACGAAGGCTACATCAAGTTCCGTAATAACGAGTATAGCGAAGCCGAAGAATACTTCAATAAGGCTATCGAAGCCGACTCCACCCACTCCGAAGCCTGGCTCGGCCTCATGAAATCGGTGCTCAACCGTAAGCTTAACGCGAACCCAGAAACAAACGTATTCTCGCTGCTTAAGTATGTCAATACAAATCGCGAAGCAGATAATTCCACCGTTCCGTTCGCATCTTTGCCAGATTCTATCGCAGCCCCCCTTAAAGAAGCTATCGACTCGGTCAGCCTGATTGCAGCTCAGTTTATTGAACTGGACAAGAACAACAAAACCGACGGAAAAATCACATATAAGTACATCGCTGATGGTTACATGGTTATTCAAATGATGAAGACCATGCTCGTTCTCAAGAATAAGATGCCTCTCAAGTGCGCCGACAAAAATGAACGAGCCTCACTCAGCGATAGTGCCTGCAGTATGCAGACGATCCTAAACGACTTCAAGAGCGATCCTGCCGAAACCGTTGAAACATTCCACGAAGTTTTTAGCACCTGTGAAGAAAATCCGGAAAGTATGTCCTCTTTGTTCGAAGATTACCTGCAAGGTTTCGAAGGCAGCGATTACCTGACCAAGGAAGCCAAGAACGATGCCGTCAAGGGCATGTGTTCAGCGCTTTCTCAAGAAACCGAAGTCGAAGAGAATGACACCACTAGCCAGATCAGAACCATGAACATCATTATCGGTCAGCTGGGCTACAGCGACATTCTTGACGACGACGGCGACGGTTGCGTTGACGAAGAACTCTACGATGGCGAAGACAACGACGGCGACGGAGAAATCGACGAAGACATCAGCGACAAGACAAACGAAATTCACTACGACGACGCTACCATCATGAAGAACGTCCAGCTTAAGAAAACGGCCATCAAGGATCTTCGCGTTATCAAGGACGCCGGTCCCAATGAAAAATACAGATCCATCGACATCGACATGAACGGCGTTACCGTGGAAAAAGACCCCGACGAACAGGAACGGGAATGGGGATTCATCTACAAAAACTACTCGGAACGCGTCTCACACAACAACCACAGACTGAATTTCACCACGGACATTTACTGGAACATGGAAGGCGGAGTCGAAGGCCTTAAAGCAAGAAAGCAATTAATCGCCAAGGATACAGACTACAACAACCTCAAGTACACCCTGGAAGACCGCATACAGATGGTCGGCGGTTGCTGGATCAATTACACCGAGGAATCATTCAAGAAATGGTTTGAAGGGAGGAACAAGTAATGAAAAAGCTCCTTGTTCTTTTAACACTCTCTATTGTAGCAACCTCTTTTGCGGCTAAGGCGCCGACGCACCGTTCTATACGTGCCGAAGCAATGGGTAATGCCCATGTGGCCCTTGTAGACGACAAGGAAGCCATCTACTTCAACTATGCCGGTTTGAACCAGATTAACCGACTGGGCAATTACGACTTGCGCCCCGAACAAGGTTACTACCCGCGTAACATCGGCGACATGCGACTGAACCTTGGCGGAGCCGGTCCCTTCGAAACCTACTTTTCGACCTACAACGTCGCAAAGGATGTCCAAAAAATCTACAACAACGCAAGCAAGGTCGCAAAGGATAAAGGCTTAAAAGAATCCAACGTCCTTTTGGACTCCCTCGCAAAACACCCCGAGCTCATCCATAAGATGAACAGCTACGACCACAAATACCTGACCATGAAGATCAAGATGGACGCCGAAATGGCATTCCACAACTTCGGTGGAGCAATCTGGATTGACGGAAACGTGGCCCCCTATATGGATGCAGGATTGATCGTTCCGCAGATTGTCATCGATACCTTCTATATCGACGGTGTGGCACAGATTGGTACCGCTTACGGATTCACGGACGAATTTTCTGCCGGTATCGGCATCAAATTTGCCAAGCGCCATAAGGTAGAAAGCGTCAAGATTAACATGGCTAACTACGACGACATTCAGGACACCCTGGAAGACCGCTACCATGATGCCGCAGACCAAATCTTCGACTTCGACGAAGTCTCTGCAGGTCTTGATCTTGGCGTTCTTTACCAGCTCACCCGCGAACTTCGCCTCGGTATGTCGCTTCGCGATATCTACTTTAAGGAACTGGCCGGCGACAAGATTACGCCAAACCTTACCGCAGGTATAAACTACAGCCCCCGCTTCTTTAACAGGAACATGGGCTTTGGCAGAAAGTTCAACATTGCCGTAGACTTTGCAGACGCACTTAACGGACAAAACAACTACAAGCCGTTCTCCCACTTGAACATGGGTCTAGAAGTAGAACAGACTCTGTTGGCATGGCCCGGCTACAGCACCGCATTCCGTGCACTGGCCTTGCGCCTTTCGGGCGGTTTCAAGGGTGGCTACCCCGCTGCCGGTTTCGCCATCGAAGCACTGCGCTTTATTACGGTTGAATTCGCTACCTGGGCAGAAGAACTGGGTTACTACACCGGCCAGGACGAAGAACGTATCTACATGGGCCAGCTGAGCATCGGATTCTAACAAATTCAGAATTCGGAGTTCAGATTTCAGAATTAAAAATTTTGATTTAAAACAATTCTGAATTCCGAAATCATAATTCAGAACTAAAAAAAATAGAGCAAAAGCTCTATTTTTTTTCTTGAGGCACGAGGCGTTCCACAACGCGGAACAAATCGTTGTAAATTTCGAGGAAGTCTTCGACCCAAATCGGGTCGCGCTCGCCCACCACATGGAAAGTTTCTTCTAGCGTGTGCAAGGCATTATAGGGGCCCACCAGGCTACCAGCCGGCTGAACAACTCCACGGTACAAATCCGTAGCCACAAGGCGCGCACGGAAACTACGTCTTAAGCGGGCAATAAGGGCAGTTCGAAGAGCCAATAGTTCGTCGTGGGCCTGTAACAGCTTTCCTTCGCGAATCCAGTCTTCCACAAGAGTCAAGCGGCGGAGCGTGGAATCACGTTCCGTAGCGGGAACCAGTTGGCGTTTTTCGATAAGGGTCTGCTTCAGCTTGGCTGACATGGACAAAAGCAAGTCAGCGTTCCAGAAGACCATGGGGTTTTCTGAGAACCGGTCAGACTTGTCTGTACGAGGAGTGTGAGACTTGATCCAGCGTTCCAGCTTATCGGCCACGCGGCTAGCTTCTGGGAGTCTGTCCACCGCCACGTATTCGCCTGCACGATTCAGCAGATTTTCGGCATAGACCATACGCCAATGAGAAAGCTTTCCGCTCTTGCGGATAGCGTCAATGTTCTGGCGAATGGAATCTAGGCGTTCTTGCATCGAGTCTCTACTCCTGAGCCGTCTTCTGCAGCGGGGTCACGCCAATTTCGACGCGGCGGTTCAGGCGGCGGTGTTCTTCGCTGTCGTTAGGATACTTGGGCATGTGTTCGCCAAAGCCTGCGGCAAAAAGCCTGTCCGGCGGGAAACCTTGAGCAATCAAAGTCTTCACCACGTTCACGGCGCGTTCGGTAGAAAGGTTCCAGTTGGTATAAGTCTTGGATTTCACCGGAGTATCGTCGGTAAAACCGCTCACCATGATCACGTCAGTAGAATCCAATGCCTCCAGAAGGCCCTTGCTAATTCCGCGAATCACGCCCTCGCCTTCCTTGGTGAGGTCTGCACCGTTAATCGGAAAAAGGAAGCTCGCCTGAATCTGGATTTTACCGTCTTCGAGAGCGATAAGCCCCGCCTCGATGGAAGTCTGCAAGCTCTTCGAGAGAAGGGCATTGCGTTCAGCCGCAATTTTACGCATCTGTTCCTGGCAGCTCAAGACTTCTTCTTCGGTACGGGTAAGGTCTTCGGCCTTCTGTTCCTTAAGGGTTGCCATGGCCACAAACGCAAGGATGAACAACGAAACCAGGGCTACACCCAAGTCCGTGTACGCCATCCAAGGATTGCTGTTTTCGTCTTTCTTGAAGCGCATGCTTAGCCCTCGACCTTAGGCTGCTGAACGGCAGAACGTTGAGTCTGTTCCAGAACTTCCAGCAAGATTTCCTGCGTCTTGACGGCGTTTTCCATAAGCACTTCGCTTGCGCGTTCGTGGAAGGCTTCCAGAGACTGGTTGAGGTGTTCCACAAAGCTTTCTTCGTCGTCGCGTTCTGCGGTATCGCCAGAGAGTTTTTCGAGAATTGTTTCGAGACCGGCACGGAGCATTTCGAGGTTCGCGCTGAGTTCGGACTGGTTCACGCGCATAAGTTCTGCGGTTTCCACAATGTTTCCACCCAAGGCATCCGTCGCTTCTTTTTCTTTAACCACGCGGTTATCAATGCTTTCGGTAAGGGCCTTCTGGGCTTCAAGCAACACAGAAGAAGTTTCGGAAAGTTTCTGGAAGGCTCCGAGAATATCCGAAGAAAGCGCCGAGAGTTTTTCGGCCACGGAATTGCTGAGTTCTGCAGAACCGGCCTGAGCCTTTTCGGCCACCTGGAGAGCCACATTCTTGAGGGTTTCAAGACCTTCTTTCTGGCTGTCCACATTAGCAGATGTTTCAGCAGCGAGGCGTTCCATGAAGGATTTCCACTGGTCACCGGATTGCTTGACCTGATCAGCCACAGCAGCTGCGACATTCTTGGTAGAGTTTTCCATCGCCTGTTCAACACTGCTAGAAACACCATCGAGAGATGTCTTGAGGGTAGAAGAAATGCCGTTCAGCTTTTCGTCTAGCTTAGACGGAATCGATTCCACAGAAGCCGAAAGACTCTTGATATTCTGTTCCATCGGAGTGAATGCACCTGCCAAAGAATCCTTGACAGAGGGCCCAAGGTTTTCAACAGCCTTGTTCATGTTCACTGCAGCGGCAGCAAGAGATTCATTGAGCTTCGAAGTCATGGCAGACAGTTCGTCACCCACCATGGACACCACACCGGAAAGGCCTTCTTTTACAGAAGCAGCTACTACAGACAAATTCTTTTCTACGGAATCAAAGAGACGTTCCAGTTCCGTCTGGGCCACAGCCTCTTCGCTTTCACCGCTTGCAGCACCCTGCAAATCAAGAGTCAAGGCATCGAGCTTAGCCACAAATGCATCGCGAGCAGAAACCATCATGTTGCGGCTTGTATTCAGAATCAAGGCGGCAAACAAGCCACAAAGGCTGGTGCCGAAAATGCCCTTCATGTTCTGGAACAAAAGCTGAATGGTATCGAGAGTGCCCTGGGTCGTAGAATTATCAATGGCTCCACCGGCTGTTGCCACAGAATACATAAGGCCAAAGAAAGTACCCATAAGGCCAAGCAGAATCACCGTGCCGCTAGCACTCTTCGGAAGAGCGATAGAAACGCTATTAGAAAGCACTTCGTAGGCCATGGAAGAATCCAGGCGAATATTCTTTGAAAGCAGGTTTTGCGCCAAAGCCACACGCTTTGCAACAACGCCATCGCCGCTGACATAACCGCCACGGTTCCTGCAAGTTTCCAGAATTTCAGTTTCTGCGGCAATCTGCTTTACCGTCTTCAGGGCAACCAACTGTTCACCGACAAATACGGCAAAGATAGCCGCCATAATAATCCAGCCAAAGAGCGGTGCGCCAAAATAGAAGGCGGCAATCACCAGGGCCAAAAGTCCCACAATGGTAAGAGCTAAAATGACATGGAACGAGTTTTTCATGTTTTCACCTCAAATAGATTCAATTGACCGCGGGAGAACCCGCGCAAGAATAACGCCCACTTGCTCTGGTACCATTCAATAACCTGAAGGGTAAGTCCACGGGCGTAATCACAAAAGTCATCAGTAAAAGCCAGGAAGCCGTTTTCGTAAGCGTAGTGCGGATTCCAGTAACGGCCCACATTGCGGGCGCAAGAGGCAGCCGAGCTGTAGTAATGGGCAGGGCTCTTGGTGTTGAATGCCGCCGCAAAACGTTTCTTTGCCAAGGCATTCAGAGAGCTACGCAGAGAAACCACCAAGGCGTTTTCCTTGTCGCGGAGCGACGCTTCCAAACTGGGGAGCAGTTTGGAAACCGCATCCACGGCGCTTTCGGAGTGCCAATACTTGCAGAGTTTTTCTTGCAGCTGCATCACGCGCCCGTGCATGCGGACGAACAACGGTTCGGCGTCGCTCACCAGCAGGTGAATAGTCGCCGAGTAAAAAGCGTTAATGTCCTGCTTGTTGTTCTTGACCGTGAGTGCCCAGCCCTTTTCTTCGTCATGATGCAGAAAGTCGCCACCTTCCAAGAGCAAGCGCATCACTTCGTCAGTAGAAAAGCGCTGCATCCACTTGGTGCGGAATTCGTCATAGAGCTTATTGGCATCAGCTACAATCTGGGGGAAACTGGAATCAGCCAACTTCCAGGCCGTTTCGCTGAAAGAAATCAATTCCGTAGTTCCCACGTTTACCGCAGGGTCGTTCAGCATGGCATCCAAATGTTCGTGCAGCACAATGGACCACGTCACCATCATGGACTGCGAAAGCGTCGCCATCATGGTAGAGCGGTTCGGACGCACCGAAAGACGGACACTGCTGTCCGTCATTTTGCGAATGGATCTGCGGAAGGACTCTTGCACTAAAGCTCCCTAGAAAGCCGTTTCGATACGGTGCCAGATATTCCTGTTCACGCGCTTGCCCTGAGCGGCCAGTTCTTCGGCTTCGTTGCGGACATCGGCCTCAAGGTTGTCCTTGATCAAGGCCTGGTCGCCATCGAACTTTCCACCCGGTTCCAGGTAAAGACCGTAAACGTTATCGTTGATCTTGGTATCGGCGGCAACCACCTGTCCAGCTCGAATGGAAAGTGCAAAACGGTTGCGCACGAATTCGCAACGGGCCAAGAATACTTCGGGCACGTCATCAATCCAAAGGCCGTAGTAGTTGTTCACGAACTTCACATTTTCGAAAATGCCCTTGGAACGGAACACCGTGTTGCGGAAGGCGTTTTCGATAATCAAATTCTTGATTTCAAAGGGGCGGTTCGCCGACACAAAGTGCACGCCGTTCCAGCTCTTGATAGAATCGGCACTCTTAAAGACCACCGGGGCCGCTTCGGTACCGATAATCTTGACTGAGCCGCGGAACATCAGCTTTGCATACTCGCCCATGAGCACGGTAACACCCGGTTCAATTTCCAAAGTGTCCTTCGCCGAGAAAACGGCACCCTGCTCCAGCAAATAAGGGCTATCCGCCACTACCAGTTTCACCTTGCCGTTTTCGATAGAAGGGAAAGGCATTTCCCCTGCAACGGCAGCATAAGCAAACAGGAGCGTCGTTAAGGCTAACCCCGACCATTTTTTAAAGCCTAGAATCAAAATTCACTCCTCAGTTTAATTTTCTGAATCACATGCATGTCAGGAATCACGTTGTCGGCAACGATGTCATTTACACTCAAGTCGCCAGTCAGTTCCATTTTCACGCTAGAAATCACACCGTTGGTCATATCGAACAGAATCGTTCCCGTGCCCACGATAAAGCCCTTGCTTTCCATACGCAGGTCAGAGGTCGAATCCGCCACTTCCTTGTACTTCAGGTTCATGCCGATCTTAGCCATCTGGATTCCGTCATGAACGTAATGGTCTTCCAGCGTAAAGGACTTGTACACCACAGTCTTACCCGAATTGCCCGGGATTTCTGCAGGACGTTCCCATGTTTCACCCAGCTTGACCGGTTTGCCCGGCAAAAGGGGCTGCACCTTGAGGAAAATTCGGATGAGGTCCAAGGCCTCGGTTCCAAGCATCACGGAATCTTCGATAACCGCATCACGGATGGCACCGTCTTTACCCATCTTGAACTGGAAATGCTCCGTGGACATGTAGCGTTCCATGCTGCGGAACTCTTCCACCGAACGCTTGTCGGACTTGTAATCCACGGAATCGATTTTCAGCTGGAACTTGGCCGAGCCGTCATCGTATGCAGTCAAAAGCGAATTGGTAGCACGAACTTCCAAATGAGTGTTCATGGCTTCGGGCGTTGCAGACACGGAATCCGTCGCCGGAAGAATGGCGTTCAAGGAAGATTCGAGGAAATAGGTCTGCTGGGGAGCATTTTTGGTGTTGAACGAGAGTGTAAATTCATTCCCGTCGCATGCACAAAGAGCGAACAGGGCGATAGAGCCCGCGAATAATTTAAAGAAATTCATGCTATGAATATAGTAATTCGGTATTCAGAATAAAAAAATTCGGAATTCAGAATTCAGAATTCGGAGTTAAAATAATTCCGAATTCATAAATCCGAATTCTGAATTAATTAAGGCCCTTGTTGCCACTATCCCCTTTTTCGAGGCGCATTTGTTGGAAAAACGCCTTTAAAAGGCCCAAACATTCGTCGGCGAGCACTCCGCCCACCACCTCAACCTCGCGCCTGAGAGCGTTGTTCGAAATGACGTCAATGGTAGTGCCACAACCGCCAAAACGAGTATCCGGGGAACCATAAACCACACGACTGATTCGGCTGTTCAGAATGGCTCCGGCGCACATCGGGCATGGTTCGAGCGTTACATACAAAGTACAACCGTCCAAGCGCCAATTTTCAAGGTGACTTGCCGCCGTCCCGATAGACAAAATTTCGGCATGGGCGGTGGCATCTTTCAGCATTTCAATCTGGTTGTGGCCTTTACCGATAACTACCCCATCTTTTACGATAACGCAACCGATAGGGATTTCCTTTTCGTCAAAAGCCTTCTCCGCCTCGCGGAGCGCCATACGCATATAATGTTCGTCTAATTCGGAATTCGGATTTCGGATTTCGGAGTTGTTTTTTTCTATTAAATCTTCACATTTCATATTTTATCTCTGAATTCTGAATTCCGAAATCTGAACTATTAAAGTCCTCTCCCGTACGCGCAATAAGAATCTTCTTGCATGTAGTCGCCGTCGTGGTAATAAGCGGCGCGGGCGCGGCAACCACCGCAGCGGTCGTTGTACTTGCACTTGCCGCAGGCACCGGCGTAGGCCTTGGTGCGGAGTTTCTTGAACACTTCGGCGTTCGCCCAGATTTCGTCGAACGGAGTGTCGTGCACATCACCCGCCTCTTCCATCATGTAGGCGCAGGGGCGCACCTTCCCGATGGG
>JAFZOV010000018.1 GCA_017550445.1 Fibrobacter sp. | reverse complement strand
TTCGCCGACTTTCATTTTGGATCCCTTGGCTGCATCGGTGCGGGTGAGCGTCTCGTCGATGGTACCCTTATCTTTCTTGAGGTTGCCTTTGACGAGCGCGAAGTAGAACTTGTCGACTTCATGTTCGCGGATCATGCGGGTGAGTTCACGGAGCGTGTCGCCGTGGAGGGCGGCAATGATCATGCCCGAAGTTTCTTGGTCGAGGCGGTGGGCGATAGTGGGCTTAAAGTCGAGCCCTTCGCGGCGGCCCCATTCCCACAAGTATTCCACGAGGCTCTCGCCGGGACGAGTGCCGGAGCCCGGTTGGCTTGCGAGTCCCGAGGGCTTGTTGATGACCACGTAGTCTTCGGTCTGAATGACAATGTCGAGTTCGTTGGCGCCCCAGCCAGATGCTTTTTCTGCTGAAGACGCGGACTTGCCCCAGGTAGATTTGACTTTCGCGAATCCTTTTGCAATGGATGGAACTTTCGCTTCGCTCGCAATGACGTTTTCTCTCTCGTCTCTCGTCTCTCGTCTTTCGTCTGGTTCGACCGACTTGAAGTTCTCGTAGATGCAGACGGTGTCGCCTTCGTTGAGCATCTGGTTTGCTTTGCCGACTACGCCATTGACGCGGACTTTCTTTTTGCGGATGACGGCGAAAAATACCGACAGGGATTCTTCAGGGAAAGCCTTGCGGAGGAATCGGTCAAGGCGCATATTGGCAAAGTTGCGGTCAATGACTCTAGTAATCATAAGCTTTCCTTTTTCGCGTAGTGGGCGAGTCGCACGCCGTCGGCGGCGCTGGTGACAATTCCACCGGAGTATCCGGCGCCTTCGCCAAGGACGAATAGGCCGCGGGTGTTTACGCTTTCAAGCGTTTCATTGTTGCGACTCATGCGGAGTGGGCTGCTGGTACGTGTTTCGGGGGCGACAATCAGGCCTTCTTCGATGAATCCAGGAATTTTTTTGTCAAAGTTCTGGAACCCTTCGGCGAGGCTCTTGCAAATGGTTTTATCTAGCCAATCCCAGAGATTGCTCTGTACGAGTCCGCAGGGATAGGTGGTTTTCGGGAGCGATTTATCTTCGCGGTGGGCGAGGAAAGCCTTGATGGTTTGCGCAGGGGCTGCATAGGACTTGCCGCCGACCGCGAAGGCGTCGCTTTCAATTTTGCGTTGAAATTCAAGTCCGCCAAAGAGCTTCTCGCTCGCGGCAATGGGCACGGCGATGGCTCCGTTTGCAAAAGGCCCGTTGCGGCGGCTGTAGCTCATTCCGTTGGTGGCGAGAGTTCCCGGTTCGGAGGCGCATGGCACTAGGACGCCACCCGGGCACATACAGAAACTGTAGGCGCTGCTCGATTTATTCAGTGTCGGGGTGGCGAGAAAATATTCGGCGGAGCCCGTGAGCTTGGTATCTACATTCAGGCCCAGCTGGCGCATGTTGATGAGCGCTTGCGGGTGCTCAACGCGCACGCCCATGGCAAAAGCCTTACTTTCGAGAGTGACGCCACGGGCGTGCAACATCTCGTAGATGTGGCGGGCGGAATGCCCGACGGCGAGCACCAAAGCTTCGCACGGCTGCCAATGAGGAATTGCGGCGCTTGTGGATTGCTTCGCTCCTTCGGAACTCGCAATGACGTTTTTAAGCTGAATCGCCGCAATGCGGCCATTCTTAATTTCAATATCTTCTAGGGCTGTGCTAAAATGAATCTTGCCGCCGAGGCGTGCAATTTCTTCGCGGAGTTTGCGGAGCAGAAGCACCAATCGGTCCGTGCCGATATGCGGCTTGGCGAAGGTCACGACTGATTCGTCGACTCCAAAATCCACCATGTCGTGTAGAACCTGTTCTACGAACAGGTTCCGGGTGCGGGTATTCAATTTGCCATCGCTAAATGCCCCCGCCCCTCCTTCGCCAAAAAGCACATTGCTGTAGGCGTTAAAGTTGCGGTAAACGAAGAACCGGCGAATATCGCGAAAGCGTTCTTCCACGCATTTGCCCTGCTCATACAAATCAACTGAAAAACCCTTCCGCAGCAAATGCAATGCTGCCCAAAGTCCGCTCGGGCCTGCGCCAATTACATCTACATGGCCGGGCATCGCCACGGAATTGCGTTGCGGATCAGTATCCAGGCTTTCTTTGTCGCGACTAGCCGCTACAAGCCCCTTGGCGTGATTCCCCGTGGCGCGGACTTCTCGCTTTAGGTCAAAAATCACATTGTAAGACCACTTGGGGTCGCCTTTCCGGCGGCTGTCCAGCGAAAAACGCTCCACCTGCAAATTGAAAATCTCTTCGGGGTGCAGGCGGAGTTCGCGAGCGAGTGCAGCCCGGTATTCACCCTTTTTGTTAAGGGCGACGGAAAGCTCTCTGTAGCGGTAGGTGAACATTGTTACAAATGTAAAAAAATTGCGCCAGAGACGCATTTTTTACAGTTCCTAGTTTATAGTTCTGAGTTACTAGAATTGTCAATATAATTGCTTGTAACTAGTAACTTGGAACTTAGAACTTCGCCCTTGGGGCGAATCCTTAGAATACGTAATTCACGCGGACTCCGCCGTAAATGTCCTTGTATTCGTCGGTAAGGTTATCCGGACGGTAGTAAAGGGCTGTTCCTGTATACCATTCCGTGCTCAAATGCTGAGTGTGGTTCACTCGAAGGCTGGTGCTACCCAAAACGTCGGTTTCCGTTTCGTCAAAGTCTTTGTCGTTTTCTTCCCAGTTCGTTGTCATGTAACGGAATTCTCCAGAAATGGTGAGAATCAAGAATCGTCTCAAGAACGAAATCTCAAGTTCGTCGTTAACGGTGAATTCACGTTCGGTCATGTCGTTACGTTTGTAATTCTTTAAACGTGGAGTAAAACCGAATTGGTTCTGTACTTGCTTTAGGGTTGTCGTTGCCGAAAGGGGATAGGTATGTTCGAAGTAATCGGCTCCGCCAAAGTAGTAACCCAGTTTGGCCCACGTGGTGTTGGCGAGGTCCATATTGTCTATCAGGTCATCCTTATAGAATTTGGAATCGTCCGTGCGAATAGTCCAGCGTCCGCCAGCCTTAAAGATGGTTTTGTGGGCCTGAACGGAAAGGTCCAGACTCCAAGAGTTCTTGTAGATTCTTTCCTGAAATTTGGAAGCGATATATTCCTGGTCAGAAAGTCCCTTGTATTCAGCCCAACGAGCGGAGTCCACTTCGGTGGTGTCGCCTTTGCATACGATTGTGGTGACGGCTTTGTCTTTGCGTGCGGCAAACCAGCCGTCCTTATAAATTCCGTCTTCCAGAACAGGGTCATTGTGGAGCTGGTAGGGGCGGTATTGGGTTCGGTATTCCAGATTGTAGCCGACGTCAACGTTGACCTTCTTGCCAATCTTGAAGCTGTTTCCCAAATTCCAGTTCTGGATATATTTGGTCCTGTTGTAATCCAGTTCGTGTTCTTCGAACCATTTGGAATCGTCATCGTTAAAGAGTCCCCAGTGGGTTCCTTCGCCAAGTCCAAAGATGTTCGTCTTGCTGCCGCTGGCTGCGTTTTCGATGTTTAGCAAGTAGCCAAAGTGGAGAGTCCAGAAATTTGTAATAATCTGTTCGAGGTCGCCGCCGAATTCACGGGTGTCTGCAAGCTGGTCAGGCGAGCCCGCACTGTAGTAATTTTCTCCCACATATTTCAAGTGTCCAGAAATCGTGGTCTTGTAAATGTTCCAGTAGAGCGATGCGCCAAGGGCAAAATCCTGACTGCCCCAGTTCAGACCCAAAACGCGGTCTTCGTCGCGGTCGCTTTCGTATTCCTTCTGCAGTTTCTTTGCTTTTTCAACCTGCTTGCGCAGCTCTTCGCGCATTTGCTTGCGGCTTAGGGTCGTATTTCCGCCAAAGATTTCGTCCAGCTCTTCAGCAGAAAGCGAATTGATCTTGTTTTCGTTCATCATGAGCTTGCGAAGGGTCGGCATCGAAGCGGTATTGAGTCCTGCCTTGGTGAACACTTCGTTAATGGCGCGTTCCCTGTAGACATCGGCCGTGTCAGCGTGACCAAATGCAATTTGTCCGTTAAGTTCGATGTCACCGGGGTAGAACAACCAGTTTCCGTCGGCATAGATGGTAAAGGCATCCTGCATGGGTTCGCTAGTCAAATACGATTTCGTGCTTCCGTCACGCAGCAGCGGGTCTTCGATTTCGTCTTCTGCGTAAATGTAACCGAATTTGGCATTAAAGCGGCGTAGCGGAGACCACTTGACCGATGCTCCATAAACCATGCGCTGAGCCTGGGCTTCTCCATCTTCAATGTAATTCTTGTAAATGTCAGGGTGACGGTCGCCAACCAGGTATGGCTTGCGGTTTTCACCAATATAGGCGTCTACTTCGAATAGGGGTTGATTGACGTTGTTCTTTCCGGCGTATCTTGAAACACCGAGACCGAATACAGGGAGACCTGCCATATAGATTTCTCCACCCACTTTAGTGAAATCACCCAGGATAATCTGGCGCTGCGCATCGGTATAGGTGAGTGTTACAGGCGTAGGCGAGAATCGGTTCCATTCGTCTCCGGTATAGTCTCCGCTGAATTCAATGGTCTTGCCGTCAGGGGACTGCATCAATAAGTAAATGCTAGCTTCAGTCCCAAAGCCTGGAACTTGGAACGTATTGTTATAACGTTCCCCAGGCTTGATAGAATCGCCAAAGACTTCGATGGTGCGTTTGCCATGGTTCTTGCGAGTCATTACGTGATGGTAGTGGTTTCCAATCATCACGTTCCCGAGAATACTCCAGCTTTTTTGAACGGAATCCGCTTTAACTTCTTCGGCTTCTTTTTGGGCGAGAAGAACTCCGATGTTTTCTTTTTCGTCTACGGCACGGCTTTCAACTCCCGGAATTTCTGGGCTTGCGGGGAGAGCCTGCGCTATGCTGTTGAAGTCTTTGTTAAAGTCCGTTTCGTTTTCATGGATACTTTCGATAACGCCTTTTTCAAGAACGTCGCCTGCGCTTGCGCCTACCTTGTTCTTGCTCACGCTAGAGTTGTCGAATGTGAGGTGGCTGTTGCCCATGTCCAAAATGGCGCAGGTGTTATTTTCAAAACTCGAAGAGACGACGTTTGTCATGGCGAGTGCCGAATTGTAGAGGGCTACATTATTGCCGTTGAACTTGACATCGCTAATTGTTGCATCGCTGTAGCTGTCGATATGTACGGCCGCACCTTCGTTCTTTTCGAACTGGCTTCCGCTAATAGAAATCTTCGAGTTCTTGGCATATACGCCGCGGCCAGAAGTCTTTTCGATTTTACTCGAGAGAATGCTTACGTTGGTGTTTTCTGCGACGATGCCGTTTGCGGCCCCGCTAATGACGGCGTTTCTGATTTCAGAGGATTCTGAACCGGTAAGGAAAATTCCCTTCCAGTCGCCACTTTGGGGATTGCTCGATGCAGAAACGAATTCTACGGTGCCGGCGACAACGAGTTGTCCTTTTACGTAGAGACCGGTACCCGGAGCAAACTGTAACTTGACGCCGGGAACAATCACAAGAACCTGATTCGATTCGACCGTAAGGTCCTGGGTTACTAGATACGGGGACTGTTCTGCCTTGATAAATCCGTGGACCGGACCGTTTATTGGTGTGCCTTGGACCGGTGCTGCCGGTTCTTGGGCGAAAACCAAAGTGGTTGTCAGGGCGATGATCGAAAAGAGGGAAATGTTTTTCATTAGCGGACCTCGTACGTCTTCTGCGCAGTAAGGATTTCTTCGCTCTTAAGCTTAACCGTTATCTTGATTGTGGTCGGGGTTCCGCGCGTCAGTTCAACCTGTTGATCAACCCGGTTAGAAAGTAAATCGGTGCCGCGAAGGAGTATGGTTCTGCTTGGGGTTACAATTTTAATTTCCCTAATGTAGTCAGGGTCATTTTTGGGGAGCCCGGTCACTGCGAATCCTAGCTGCCTGTAAAAGGTCTTGCTGAAATCCCTAGGCGGGGGTGGTACACGCAAGCGTTCGGGGTTAGGACCGTCAACACTGATCTTTGCGGTCTTGAGGGGTGGATAACATTCTATTTCCTTGTTCAGTTCGACTTTGTTGCCGGCCAGATCCTCGATATGGAACTTGTACATGTGGGTTCCCTGGGTCAGATTCTCGTTGAACTTGCGGTCGCTTTCGAAGTAGACGTCCTTTTTCGCGACATTGTCGACAGAAAGCGTGTAGATTGCCTTGTCTCCTTCGGTTTGTCCGAGCGCGAGCAGGGCCTTGCACTTGTTGGCGTATATCGCTACAGTGGGCGGGATCAGGTTGACTGCTTTGCAGGTTTTGTTCACCTTGAGCGGAATCGTTATCTTTTGGTTCCCGTTTTTGGAGGACTGGTAGTTAATGTAGATGGAGTTTTCGTTCCAGTTGCCTGCTTTGTCCGATACAGGAATGGAATGCGTGAAATAACCGTTTGCGCTTAGGGGAATTAAGTTTTTCGAAGTGTATTTGCCTAGTGTAACGGTGAGCGTTGCATTGTGGTCCGTTGAGTCGAAAACGCCTTCGACAGTGGCCATGGCGGGGTTACAGACTTCTATTGGCGAGGCAGAAGTGATTTCCAGGGGGGCTCTGGCGCTTTCGGTTTCTTCTTTTTCAGTTGCTTCAGCATAATAGGTCGTAATTAAGCCGCATTGCGTTGTATTGGTGCTGTCTCCATCAAAGAAGCAGGTGAAAGGAATCTTTTTGGCTCCAATCGTGCTGGGAGCCCAGTCGACAGGCAGTTCGATTTCACCCCCGTTTGAGCGGATGGGGTCCCCGAATATACGGATGTGGGTACCTTCGGTACAGCTGACCTTAATGGATTGCTTGGCTGTATAGATTGTGTCGGGGAGCGGGGTGATTTTGCAGCTGATTTTTGATTCCAACGCTTTCTGCTTATCGGAAATTTGCTTGTCCTTTTCTTGAGCAGCCTTGCGGAGAGCTTCGACTGATAATGTCGTGTCGGTTAGAATAGAATCGAGTGCTTCAAAAAGCTGGTTGTTTCCTGAGGATTCCAGGTCCATTACGATAAAGTTCTCTTTATAGTATATGGCAGTTTGGCCTCCATTGATTGAGACGTTCTTGGTTGCTCCGCCATTTTCGATATAAAGCTTGCCTTCAAGAAGTGAGGCTATCGGGTTGTTTTTGGATAAGCCCACAAATCCAGATGTTCCGCGGATAGCAGCCGTGGCGGTACCGGTCTTGAACTTGAATTTGCTTTTGTTGTTGGCCTGCTTTTGCACGTCAAACTTCATGCTGCCACGCTTGACTTCGGTAATGAAGTTGTTTTCGCCGTTTTCAAAAGAAAGCTTTGTAATGGCCACGATTGTGTTTTCTTGAACATTGAAGGAACTGCCGTCTGGGAGTCCGATAATCACTTCGGATTCCAGGAGGGTTTCGATATTGTCTCCTTCCTTGACGTTTTTGGCTTTCTTGAGCTTGTTCATGTCGGGATCGGAGCTTTTGATGACCTGTTTTGCCCCGCTCCTGTGCAGAAAAACTTCGCCCACGGCGTAGTTAACTTTGCCAGATTGTACCTTTGCGGCAAAGGAAACCCCGACAAGGATTGCCAGAAGGGCTGCTAGAAGCTTAAAAAAACGTGAAAAAGACATAAAGCCTCGCTTTATAGTTACATTCATTCGTAAATATATGTATTTTTTTACAGTCCCGATAAGAATTGTATACTCGGGGTAACAAAACTGTGACTTTTTTCAAAGTTTTTTGAAAGAAGCATTTTTGTTCGTATGGTAAACTAAAACTATAGGACTGAATATGGAAGTTGAAGAACTGACCGTTGCCTACAGCGACGAAGATACCGGCGAAGAAGTGATCAAGGAAGTCGGCAAGGAAATCCTTTCGAAGGGAGCATGGCCCACCGTCATGTTCTTTTATCAGGAAAAGGACCCGAAGACCGGTGAATTTACTGAACCCAAGGTGTCGCTGCGCCGCTACCGCAAGATGCAGGGCAATTTCAAGCCCCAGGGCAAGTTCAAGATTACGGGCAAGGCTCAGGCCGAAGCTATCATAGAAGTCCTCAAAAAGTGGTATAATATTTAATGCCTGACCCTGCTAGTCGAAAGAAAAAGTATAATATCGAGTTCCTTTGCGAGGGGGACATCGAGGCTTTTCCGTATAAGGATAAGTTCGAAAAAATGGCTCGCAAGCTTCTTGCCGAAGAAGGCAAGGAAAAAGATGTGAACATCGTGCTCTGCACCGATGAGTTCGTGCGTACCATGAACCGCGACTACCGCGGGCTCGACAAGGTGACGGACGTTCTTTCGTTTGAATGGAAGAACGAACTGGGCGTCGAAATTCCCGAAGACGAGGCGATGCTCGGCGAAATCTATATTGCCCGCGAACAGGTGCGCCGCCAGGCTCCTGAATACGGCAACACGTTCTACGCCGAAATGAAGCGCGTGATTGTACACGGGCTTTTGCACCTTTCCGGCTATGACCATATCAAGGCCGCCGACCGCAAGGTGATGCGCAAGCGTGAATGCGAATTCCTGGGACTTGACCCCTATAAGGAAGGTGCCTAATGGAGTCTCCTGAAAGTTGGGCCATTGCGTTCCTTGTCGTTTTCGTATTCGTTTCGTTCTCGTTCTCGCTGATCAAGGCTGCGTTTAGCGGCATTTACGCCAAGCGCGATGCCCGCGACCGCGAGGGCCGCGAAGAGGTGGTTGCCTCGCTGGTGGAATTGCCCGGCTTTAACGAGACAATTTCGATCGGCCGCATTTTCTGCAACGTGGGTGCGGGTGTCTTGGGCTTTTACCTGTTCCAGATGATTCCGTGGAACTGGGTGCAGGACTACTGGTTCTTGGCGTTTGCCGCCTATTTGGTGGTCGCCTGCATTGGTATTTACACCATTACAGTGTTTCTGGCCAACTTGCTTGGCAACTTAAAGCCCGATACTTTTGCGGTGGTGTTGATTCCTTTGTTCAAATTCATTCGCTTGCCGTTTGCGCTGCCGGCTAAAATCTGCCACTTGCTCTTCGTGAAAATCTTGAAGGGTCTGGGTTACGATTCCAAGCTAAGCTTCTTGCCCGAAGAACGCCGTGATGCCGTGCAGGCGCAGGCGGACTTGAGCGATGAGGCGGACCCCGATGCCGAAGGTTTGGAACCGGAAGAACGCCAGATGATTCTGAACATCTTCGATTTCGTGGAAACGCCGGTGCGCGAAATCATGACGCCGCGTGTAGATATGTGCGCAGTCGAAGTCGGCACACCGCTCGATGAACTGGTGAAGGTCTTGAATACCGAACGTCATTCCCGTTTGCCGGTTTATAAGGAAACGGTGGACAATATCGTGGGTATTCTTTCGAACCGAGACTTTTTGGAATGGTACACGGAACACCGTGACGAACCTTTTGACATCATGAAGCTTGTGATGCCGCCGGTATTTGTGCCTTACCACAAGAAGATTGACGACATGCTCACTGAACTCCGCAAGACGGGTAACCAGCTTGCTATCGTGGTGGACGAATACGGCGGAACCGCTGGCCTTGTCACCCTTGAAGACATTCTCGAAGAAATCGTGGGTGAAATCAAGGATGAAGACGACGTGGACGAAGATGAAGACGTGCAGCGCCTCAAGGATGGCCGTTTCATTCTCGACCCGATTATGACGCTTTCCGATTTGGAATACAAGCTCGGCGTGGAATTGGAAGCACCTGAAAATTCCCACGTGGAAACGCTTTCGGGCTTGATTCAGGCTACGCTCGGCATTATTCCGTCACCTGGCGCCGAAGTCACCATCAAGGGCTACACCTTCCGCGTGCTCAAGATGGACGGCACCCGTATGGAAAAGGTGCTCATGATCCAGCCCGGCAAGGGCAAGACCAAGAACATCAAGGCCGTGCCTAGAACGCAAGCGTTTAAGGTGGTGTAATAAATAAGCGACGTCATTGCGAGGAGCCGTAGGCAGAGCCTGCCACGAGCAAAGCGTGGTGGCGGCAATCCATTAGAAAAAGCAGCATTTTATGCTGCTTTTTTTATGGATCGCTTCGGGGCTATCGCTCCTCGCGATGACATTGGGTGTTACAGTTCCTCGACGGCTTCAGCGCGGAGGTTCTGTACGATGTGTTCCTGACGCTGCGGCGTGTTGTTGCCCATGTAGTAGGCGAGCATCTTGCCGAAGGAGGCATCGGGCGGAAGCACCACCGTTTCAAGGCGCATTTCTTCGCCAATGAACTGGCCGAATTCTTCCGGGGAAATTTCACCGAGACCTTTGAATCGTGTGATTTCGAGGCCGGTCTTGCCGATTTCCTTGGCTGCCCTGTCGCGTTCCGCTTCGTCGTAGCAGTACTTGGTCACTTGCTTGTTACGCACGCGGAAAAGCGGCGTCTGCAGAATGAACAGGTGCTTCTGTTCTACGAGTTCGGGGAAGAACTGCAAGAAGAAGGTCATCAGCAAAAGGCGAATGTGCATGCCGTCCACATCAGCATCGGTCGCGATAATCACCTTGTCGTAGCGGAGGTTTTCGAGACCGTTTTCGATATCGAGCGCGTGCTGCAACAGGTTGAATTCCTCGTTTTCATACACGACCTTCTTCGTCAGGCCGAAACTGTTCATCGGCTTACCGCGGAGGCTAAACACTGCCTGAGTCTGCACGTTGCGAGCCTTGGTGATGGAACCCGATGCAGAGTCACCTTCGGTAATGAAAATCATCGATTCGCGGTTGAGCGCGTTCTTCGGGTCGGTCAGGTGAATCTTGCAGTCGCGCAGCTTGCGGTTGTGCAGGTTCGCCTTCTTGGCGCGTTCGTTCGCGAGCTTCTTGATGCCTGCGATTTCCTTGCGTTCGCGTTCGTTCTGCGTAATGCGATTCAGCAAGGCCTTTTCGGTTTCCGGATTCTTGTGCAGGTAGTTGTCGAGTTCGCGGGCAACGTAATCCACAATCCAGGTACGCAGCTGGGCGCCGCCCGGGGCGACCGTGGTCGAACCGAGCTTAGTCTTGGTCTGCGATTCAAAGACCGGTTCCTGGATGCGCACCGAAATGGCTCCGATAATGCAGTTGCGCACGTCGCCACCGTCCAAGTCCTTCTTGAAGTGGTCACGGGCGCCCTTCACAATACCTTCGCGGAATGCCTGCTGGTGGGTACCGCCCTGCGTGGTGTGTTGGCCGTTTACAAAGCTGTAGTAGTGTTCGCCGTACTGGTTCCCGTGCGTAAAGGCGACTTCGATATCGTTGGCCTTAAAATGAACCACCGGGTAGCGAATGGATTCGTCCACATGGTTCTGCAACAGGTCCAGAAGGCCGTTCGGGCTGTTGTAGGTCTTGCCATTCATTACGAGCGTAAGGCCGTTGTTCAGGTAGGCGTAGTTCCATACCTTTTCTTCCATGTAGCCCGGCAAAAAGCGAAAATTCTTGAAAATGCTGGCGTCCGGTTCGAAATAGATTTCGGTACCGTTCTTTTCGGTCGTATTCTTTTCGCGTTCTTCGCGCACGAGCTTACCCATGCTGAATTCGGCTTCCTTCACGCGACCGTCGCGGAAACTTTTCACGATAAACTTGGTCGAAAGGGCGTTCACCGCCTTGGTACCCACACCGTTCAAGCCCACGGACTTCTGGAAGGCTTCGGAGTCGTACTTACCGCCGGTGTTAATCTTCGATACGCAGTCGATGACCTTGCCGAGCGGAATGCCGCGGCCGTAGTCGCGCACGCGGGCGCTGTGGTCTTCGATGTCGATAATAATCTGCTTGCCGGCACCCATCACGAATTCGTCGATGGAGTTGTCGATAATTTCCTTGACCAGCACGTAAATGCCGTCGTCGGGGCTCTGTCCGTCGCCGAGCTTGCCGATGTACATACCCGGACGTTCGCGGATATGTTCGTTCCATTCTAGTGTTCTAATGCTGTCTTCGGTATACTTTGCTGCTGCCATAATACTAGAAACTCTCTTTTTCTGTTGCACTGCACTCAGTTGTCCAGAACTTTAATGTCCTTTGTCATCCTGAGCGAAGTCGAAGGATCTCTCTTTCATTTTTGTCGCTCAAAAGATAGACAAATTTTTTGACACCTGAGTGTCAAAATCCTTCTTGGCACAATATAGCAAAAATCTTGCCGCTAAGTGTACGGTTGTGCAGTTGGTGGGCTTTTTTAGCTGAAAATGTGGCTTATCAATACCACGGAGCATACTACAAAGACCATTACCGTAATCATTCCGAGAATTTTCCATTTTAGGGAATAACCGTTCTGATACACGCCGAGTCCGACATAAGGCAGAAAACTTAATAGGGCCGGCATAATGTAGCGAAAATCGTTGCTGCATGCGTAAGGGTATTTGTATCGGCAGTAGGCGAGGGCTGCAAAGAAAGCTACTCCTTGAATGGACAAAATCCAATGATAAACATCAAGTCTTGTTTTCCACCAGCCTCGAATTGCGAAAATGATCAATCCGAGAAGCGACAAACTCATTAGCAAAGCTAACGTATTTCCCGTTGGGGTGTTAACAAGTTTCCATTCGCCAAATAAAGATGACTTTAACGCGAAATTAAGGAAATATTCCCTGCCGAATCCATCGGCCCATCCGTTGGTGTAAGGTTCCGTCAAGAAAGACTTTAAGTCAAAGTACAGATAGTTCCTGGCCTGGTTACCGACTCTTAAGCTAGAGTTTAAACTGTTTGCGTTGGCAACGAAATTTCCGTCATGAGACAAATATCCTATTGCGATTCCTGCAAAAACAAGCAACAGCAGGGCCCATCCGATAATTTCGGTTTTGTAGGGGCGGTGCAGCTGATTCGTTTTCACAAAGCCGATAAAGGTGAACAGAATCGCAAGACCGATGGTGACATAGCCTGTGGATTTTGTCCAAACTGCAAGAGCGGAGCTTATGATGGCAATAATCAGGTGTAACCCTTTCCCTGTTTTGACGTAGTTGAACCCGGCTAGTAGGCATACAACATGTAATGCATAGAATAGCTGATCGTTTCCGATTCTTGGGGCGACCAGGAGCAGGGTGGGCCAGACGGTCCAAAGTATAGCCGCAACTTGCAGGGGAATACCGGAAACAACTTTTTTCAGTAGAATTAAACCGCATAGCAGTAAGAAAA
The DNA here is from genome assembly GCA_017550445.1 of Fibrobacter sp. The sequence continues at coordinate 18,216 of JAFZOV010000018.1, read as the reverse complement.
TTGAAAGGGCTAGGCTAAAAGCCTGTACCCCTGAACTAGAGGCGTAGCCGATCAATCCGCTTAACAGAAATGACGGAACTGCGCTTGTGTAGTAAACGGGCGGGTGGTAGCAAGTCCAACAGTCTTTTGCATCAGGAATAGAATGATTGTCTACGATATATTGAATATAGGAGAGGTGCCCTTCTACATCCATCGTAAACTGTGTGTATGGCATGGCATAGAACATCGCAAAACGTAAGAACACGCCGATAAGAATACATAGAAGTAAAAATCTATTCAACTTGAGGCGCTTCGCGATAGATGCCGCGATTAATCCTGCGAAGATCGCTGTCATCAGCTTCATAAAGAACAATAGCGCACTGTAATCTTTCGGGAAAATGTTGATTCCCGCAATTCCGCCTTTGTTCATCAAGTTTATCTCGTAATGCGTCCTGTTTCCTACGCGATGCGGTGATGTAACGGAGTCTTTAAGCCAAAAACCTTTGCCGAAATTGCATCGGTCGTAGTTCATCAAAGAAATATTGGCTCCATTGATAACGATGGATTCTGCGCAATCGTCGGGAATAATGTTGATGTCGTAGGGAGCGTTTAACGGATTTGACACGACAAAGCTGACGCTGAATCTTTCGCCTACTCCCATACTTTGCGATAGTGGCAATATAATGTTACTCTCTGTAAATCCGCGGCGCAAAACGATGTTTTCTACTCGAACCTGCCCGTAGTGGAGAATGCCAAGGCATGCTAAAATGCCGATAACGCAATAGAGTTCTAATGACTTGAATAATTTTTTCATGGTTATTTCTTCTCGTGATAATCTTCTTCTGTGTTTACTTTCCAGAGATTAGTCTTGTCTATTGAGCCTTCGCGTATGCATTTGACCGTTTCCATGGCGGTAAGCATGCTGTGGTCCATGTTGTTGTACTTGTGCATTCCGTTACGGCCCATGGGGAATAGGTTCTCGATGCTATCAAGAAAGTCGCGAACTTTCCCGAATTCGCTATAAGTTCCGAAGTAGGCGGGGTATGCCTTTTTGATGTGGAATACCACGGAGTCGCGGACAGACTGTGGCTTTGCAACATGAATCTTGTCCAGCTCGTCAATTGCGAATCGAATAAAGTCGGCGTCAGGCATTGTCCACATGACATCGCCTTCGTTGACAAAGTATTCTAGCCCAATCCAGATCTTGGATGGATCGCTAACTAGTTAAGGACTCCAGTTGTTGAATATCTGAATGCGACCTAATTTTACATCGCTTTCCTGAACATAAATCCAGTTGTCTGTCGTGCCGATTTCCAACTTGTCAAGCAGCAACCCTACTGTTATAAAGTCGCGATAAACGAGCCCTTCAGAAATCCGCTTGATTTCGGTGGGTACGGGAGTCGCTTCGTTAGACATCGCTGAGATCAAGTCTTTTACGGGCATGGTGCTGAGAAAATAATTGCATGGATAAGTCGCTTTTGTGATTAAACCATCTGCATCAGTGCTCTCAACGACGACACTTTCTATGCGGTTGCCATTCTTGTCGCGGTTCACGCCAACAATTTTCGCATTCATGTGAATTTCTCCTCCCAACTCCGTCACTTTCCCGGCGACGGTTTCCCAAAGCTGACCAGGACCGAATTTCGGATAGAGAAATTGTTTGATAAGGCTTGTTTCGGTGTCTTTCTGATGGATGTCGGAGGAATTTGCGAATGTTTGTTTGAGTGCGTGAAGAATGGTCTTGGTGATAGAAAGCCCCTTGATACGTTGGCCGCCCCATTCTGGACTAATCTTGTTGCAGGGAACTCCCCAAAGTTTTTCGGTGTAGTCTCTAAAGAATGTTCGATAGAGTTCGCTGCCAAAGCGGTTTATCATAAAGTCTTCAAGGCTTTTTTCTTTGCGCTTAGGGAGTAGCTGTACTTTTAGGTAACTCATGCCGATCTTGAACATGCGCCAAAGTCCCAGATTGCGAATAGTGGCGCCGTTCAAACTGATGGGGTAATCAAAGAGCTTTCTCAAGAAGAGAATGCGAGAAAGGCGGCTGCGGCAAAGCATTACCAGGTCGTCTTTCTCCGGATTGGGCCCATTCGGGGTTTCTAGAGGCAAAATATCTAGCCACCAATTCATAACGGAGTCGTTCTTGCTAAAGAATCTATGCCCGCCAATATCCATTCGGTTCCCGTTGTAGTTGACTGTACGCGAAATTCCTCCGATGGCGTTGTCCATTTCGAAAACGACTGGCTTTATATCTGTCGTACGGAGCAATTCTAAGGCGGCGGTCAATCCTGCTGGACCTGCACCTGCGATGACGGCGATTTTCTTAGTCTCTTTTCCCGAACTCATCTGTTTTCCTTTCCTTAAATAAGATTAGCTTGCGGCCGCAAAAATTCCACAACAAGACAATTATGGCGGCGATCATCTTCGAAATCATTTCTTGTACGCAGAAAAAGTTGACTAGTAGCAACATCAATAGTTCGTTGATTCCAACGCCGATGATGCCCACAATGGCGAAAACAGAAAACTCTGCAAGTTTTCGATTTTCTAGTCTACGCTTGCAATCGGAGAATACCCACCTTATGCTCAATGCGTAATTTAAGGTGAGCCCTGCTGTTAAACCCATAAGGTTTGCCAGCAGATAATGCCATTCAAGGGCGTACAGGCAGAGTGCAAATAGCCCAAAATCAACGATAAAGGCAATTCCACCCACTAGAGAGTAACGTGCTAGTTGGGCTAGCACTAAATAGATGGTAGGCATGTATTGGTCTTACTTAGAGTTTAATCCATTCACCGTAGGTAAATGCATCGGGATTGTAATTCCCTTCTTCGCAACTCCAAATTTCGCTTGTGAATGTCTTATGGGATGTCTGAAATTCCGTTGCTTCGATTTCGTTTTCGCAATCTTCAATCAGGAAAAATACGGCGAAGAACATGTTTGATGTTGCGCACATTCCGCTTCGATTTACACTTGTGAATTCAAGTTCGTCGTTTGCGATGCTGCTTAAAACATGTCCGGTGGGTTGGCCTCCATCGCTTGCGAATGTCATGAAGTAGCGGCAACTTTCTTTTTCATCGGAGTTCTGTTCTTTCAAAAGTTTAGCTGCCATCGGGAAACATTGAACGATGCTGTCTCTCTCCATTTGGACAATGGGTGAATTGGAAAGCAGGCTTGTCGTTGAAATGCCTGTAGCGCGTTCCGCGTAATCTATACAGCTCCTCTGCGGCGTACCGTTGTAAGCGATTACATGGTTATCAAAAGAGAGATCTTCTGAACTTGTTGCAAACTGCAAGACGTATTTTTCCAGCGTTCGGCTAGAATCAATGCTTACAGCTGTATCGATGGGGTTTACTACTTCGCGAATTGTTGTATCGGGCTCACTTATGCTAGAGGATGATTCGCCGACATTTGATGATGACGACGGCTGTTCGAATCGTCCTGTAGAAGTTTGGGCGTTTCGGGAAATTGCGGAGCACCGGTTTGCCGCTTGGTTGCTGAATTGGCTGGTTAGACTGTTCACGGAGTCTGCTTCGACTTCGCTTATGCGGCAGGCTGCGTCAAAGGTGCCGTCCTTACAGCCGTTGCTGATGCTAAAGAATTCGCTGTTTTTCTTGTCATTGCATGAACCCTTGAATTCGACGAACATCGAGTCGCATGATTTACCAAGTTTGCTGGCGTTCAGGGTGCTGATGGCGACATCTTCAGAAATTTGTATAGTCATTGCCAATGCAGAGCTATCGGCTGTACATTCGGCACGCATCCCGGAACCGTTGCCCATTACGGTTAATTCGCCACCGGTTAAATGATTGCGGGCCACCCCATTTTCGTTTAGGCCGAAATTGTACCATTCCTTTATTTGGGCTTCAGAAATAGCGTTTGAATCTTCTATAGTACCGCCAGAAACCTTGCTCGAATCGGAGCAAGATCCTGTCAGTAAAACGATTGGGCAAAGCAATAGAAGTGCGTAATCTAGTTTCATAACCGTCCCCTTGTTTTAGGTGTGGCCTTGGAAGGTTCAATTTTTTCTGAAAGCGGGAACATCTGCAGGTTCAATCGATAGACGCGATTGCCGCCTTTCTTGGCTGTTGCGATAGAGACGATTCTCTTGCGACAGGTTTCAAGTTCCGTTAAAATCTTTTCATAGTCTTCGTCATCGATTCCCATGGTGATACCCGTAAAGTTGCGCTCATCTATGGGGTATTTTTCAATGGAGTCTTTTGCAAATTCGGCCATTTCTTTGTGCATGGCACGTACAAGCGTCGGCATTGCCACAACAGACATCTGAAGCGATCTGTCGACTTGTTCATAGACGTCTTCGGCGGTCTTTTTCAAAAATTTCGCCCGAGTCAAAAATGCAAGAGCATTGCGCACTTCTTCGGCAGAGAATGCTCCACCGCAGGCCTTGGCGATATCCAGCGGCTTTGCGCCAGGCATCATAGGGGCAAGTTCGCGCAGTACCGGGTATTTCCATGATTCGTAAAATGACACGGAGTCGCCTTCTAGAATGCGGACTTTGTGGGCGCTGGCAATCACCTTCATTTCGGAGTATGCGGCCTTTTTGTCGGCATCCTTCTTTGCTTGCACAAATTTTACTAGCTGCCTAAAATATTCGCGCTCGGCACCGACAAGTTCCATGGCGTCGGCGGCGCGCTCAATTCCATTTTTCGATAAACCGCTCTTTCCTTCGCATACTAGCTTCAAATAGTTTGGCGAAGTGAATCCGCCCTTCTTCGTGAACTCACGCCAAGAAAAAGCGGATGTCCGCTTTTTCCATTGGTAGTAATCGTTCATGAACGAACGGTAATCTTCGTATTCAATCACTGATTTCATTATACACTAAATATAACCCGTTACGAAGCGGAATGGCATTGTATTTCTATACAAAATTTGCGATTTTTGCTTGAATTGTATAATTTTGCGTATAATACCAAAAATTTGCAAAATTATTATACAATGTACTCAAATTCTGGTTCACAACCTTGTGGACCACAACTTTGTGGACTTTTTGGTACACAACCTTGTGTACTGATGAAAAAATAATGAGTTTATAGCACAAAATTCGGCTTTATTTATGCAACAGACGGAAGGTCTTTCCAGTTACCAGATGAATATGCTTCGGGCGATTGCCGCGGGGGTTCATGAAGGCTTCCTGTCGCAGGAGGTGTTAGATGCATATCGCCTCGGAACAAAATCGAATATTGCTAGAATCAAGAAGGTCTTGATAGACCGTGATTTGGTGGAACAGCGAGAATCCGGGCTGTATATTAGCGACCCCATATTCAATAAATGGTTTAGACGGTTCTGATTTTTCTACTTTTAACCCGTATGAATACCGCTTTTTATGTCTTTATGAAGTTGTTGCCGAAGAATGCCGCTAGCCGTGCCTTCGGTGCCTTGACACGCCTTAAGCTGCCTGTGATTTCGAAGGTCATGCGCAACAAGTTTGCGGCCTTTTACAAGCTGAACATGGAAGAGTCGGAATATCCGCTGGAACATTACGCCAACATCGGCGAGCTCTTTATTCGTAGGCTCAAGCCGGGTATGCGCCCCATTGCCGATTCTGAAGTTGTGTCTCCGGTAGATGGCGTGCTTTCGCAGACGGCAACCTTCGACGAGCGTCAGGAATTGATTCAGGCGAAGGGCAAGACTTATACGCTCAAGGACCTGCTCCGCGACGAAGAAATGGCCGCTCGCTTTGAAGGCGGTGCCTTTGCGACGATTTACCTGGCTCCGTTCAATTACCACCGCATTCATAGCCCGGTGAAGGGTGAAGTGGTGGGCGCCAGCTACTGCCCCGGTACACTTTGGCCGGTGAACGTGGGTAGCGTGGAACGTGTGGAAGGCCTGTTCTGCATTAACGAACGCCTTACGAGCCATATCCGCCTGGACGATGGTTCCGAGATGCTCGTGGTGAAAGTCGGTGCCACTAACGTGGGCCGTATCGGGGTTGCCTACACGGACGAACTTTTGGTGAATGCGGGCAAACTTCCGCGCGACTGCAAGCGTTACGACTGGAAGCCGACGCAGGAAATTCGCGTTGAAAAGGGCGGTGAACTGGGCCGTTTCGAAATGGGCAGCACCGTGATTCTGGTAGTGGACAAGAAAATCCGCGAAAGAAATCCGGGACTATTCCAGAGCCGCGTCGGTACTGCAGTGAAGGTGGGCGAGGCCCTCTAATATCTTAGGTTTTGCCGATGGTTTCGGTCAAGCGTTTTATTCATAGTGAACCTGCGCTGTTTAAGGCAACGGCGGAGTTTGTGCGGCTGTTTGCGCGTGTTGATGACCCGGTGCTTGCGGTGGCAAAACCTGAAAAGGGTGTGAATGAACGCATCGCCTGGACACTTTTGGGAACAGCGCTTTTTCAAGATGTAAGCTACTTTGAATTTGAAACGCTCTTGCGGGCGTTGAATGCAAAGTTCCCTGGCGATAAACTCTGGACGCTGCCGGTGCCTAAGGCGCAAGACATTGAGGAATGCGAGGAATCTGCGTTCGGTTGCCGCACCTGGTCCATGTTCGAAAACGTGGCGGGGATTTTCTGGAGCGTAGGGCTGTTTGTTCGCCGTCATGAAAATTTAGCGGAATGGCTCAAGTCACGAACACCCGAAGAAATTTGGCGTGATCTCGGCGAGATTTACTTTATGGGCAAGGGCAACCCGCGTCCGAAAGTCTGCGCGGCAATTTATCGATTGCTTGCGCCCGCGCCGGTGGGGCTTGGGCTGGACTGCGCCGAAGGAACCTCACGAGCTCCTGTGAAGTGGCCGCCCCTGCCGCTCACGATGGGCGCTCGCCGCTACCTCTCGATTCTTGGGCCTGCAAACGATGGTTTCGCGGATTTGGAACCGCTACAAAAGCAGAAACTTGCGACGGATTTGTATGTGGCTCTCGTGCAGTACCTGATGGAATTGTCCGACAACGCCGAGGTGAAAAAGGCGAAAGTCGATGCTTTGACTGCATCCGCCGCTGCGCATAGTCTGCAGTTCTACTTAGAAGATGGCTCTGACGGTTTCATTTGCCGGACTGCTACAGACCATTGCCGCAAATGCCCGTTGCGGCAGTATTGCTCCTATGCAATTTAATTCGGAATTATGAATTCGGAATTCAGAACTGTTTTGATTAGGCGGCTATGCCGCGATTATAAAAATTCTGAACTCTGAAATCTGAACTCTGAATTTTTCTACATTTCGTCTATGCTTTTCACTTCTAAACTTTTCAGGTTGGCTCTTGCGGCGGGTGTCGTGATGCTTGTGGCGGGCTGCCAGAAGAAGGTAGAAAAGCCGGTGGATTATTCCTCGATTCCGTACAAGTATTTAAGTCCTGCGTCTTTTAAGGCTGATTCTTCGAAGAATGCCGAAATCCCTTCGCTTGAACGCCGCTATGACTATCGTTATGCTGTCATGCTTGGCGATACGCTCTCGGTGACGGTGCTTGAATTCGAAAGCGATGTGTACGCGCTGGATTACTACATGAATAGCGGACACTTCCAGGGGAGCATTCCTATTCTGAGAGGCAACTTCCTGGAACAGAGCTTCCGTGCCGACAAGCGCATCTTTATTTTCAGGCATGACAGCTATCGCCGTTACGAGCGCGCCGACCTTGAAAATTACGTGCGCAGGTTCCCTGGGTATCATGGAGGATTCCCGCAGGCATTCTTGAGCTTGCCTTTCGAACACCGTGAGCAGGGAAGGTCTTCGATTCAGACCAAGTCTTTCTTGGGCGTCAAGGCGACCTTCCCGGTGCTGGAACAGAGCTATCGCGACGGCAACTTGCGCTGGAATGTGGCCCGTAGCTGGGACCAGGTGGAATCCGATGCGTTTGAAAAGTGGGCTTCGGGCCTTAAGCCGGTGACTCCGAGCGAAATTGTTCCGGCAAATGACTGCGTTTACTTCGAGGCGGGCGAGGGCTCTTATGGAATTGCGAGCCGTCTTGCTGGCGGGCGCGTGGCCGTCGTTTGGGGCTATCTCTCGTGGCCGGACTTGGAAAGGCTGTTCTTTGTCGCTAGCGATCGCATTTTCGAGGCACGATATTAATCTTTTTGTTATATTAAGAATATGGCTATTGAAAAACTTGCAGAAACTCTTTTGGAAAAGCTCCGTTTCATCACTAAGGCTGAAACGGTTATCGGTAACCCCATCCAGGCCGGTGAATCGACCGTTGTGCCCGTGAGCCGCGTGTCGGTGGGCTTCGGTTTTGGCGGTCACCAGAGCAAGGGCGACACTTCTGCCTCTGGCGGTGGCGCTTCGGTGGAACCGGTGGCATTCCTCGTGATCAAGGGCGACGACGTGCGCGTGATGCCTATTAGCAAGGACAGTTCGCTGGTGGCCAAGGTCATGGACATTGTGCCCGATGTGGTCAACAAGTTCAAGAAGAGCGACGCTGAGTAACCCCCTCAGTTTTTCTGTGGTTTGTCTCCCCAAAGTCACCCTGAACTTGGTTCAGGGTTAGTTTTTTTCTTGCAAGAACATAACAAAAAAGCCTCCAGGTTTTGGGCCTGGAGGTCTTATTATTGGACTAGATGTTAAAGGTTTTACTTTTTTAGATACATACCCTTAGCCTTGCGGCTTGCATCGCGTACGGATCGACCCTTGAGGTCGTAGGAGCGCGGCGTGCGGTTCAGGAGGAATTCCCCGGTACGGCTGTTGAACTGACCGATAACAGTTGTATGTTCTTCGCCTTCTTTTTTACCATCAACGACAACAATGTTCATCACCTCCGGAAGATCGTCATCGATGGAGGCAATCGGGCGCAAACTGCTGCCATTATTCACATTAACACTTTGGACCGGGCTCTTGTAGATATAGGCGCGGAACGGCTTGATGTAGGCCCCCTCGGCCAATCTGACAAACTGGCCAACCGAGATGTCCGTAGTGGATGAACCAGCAAAGCCATAGGCGGCAGCCTTGTTCGTACCCAAAATTTCCTCATCATTGGCACCCCAGGTTTTGGCCTTTACAACGCCACGGAACACATAATTACCATACTGGCTATATTTCTCGGACGGCTTCACATCGAATTCGCTCGGAATCTTCTTGATAACAATCGGGGATTTATTAATCGAGATGCTCGTTGCTTCAGGATCGAGTGTAATCAAATACGGCTTGTACGCTTCAAGCGTGGTTGTATCATTATAATAATCACCCCTATCGCACCACAATTTTTGCACAGCTACATACTTGTTATTATTATTATCAACGCCAATGCCGAGGAACGAAAAGACTTCTCTTAGATTACCGACTTCTAAAGCATTAATTTCGAACGGGAACATGATAGTGGAGTAATTATCTTCACCTTCGAGAGCAGGGAACATACGTTTAAAAATGACCGTGTCAACAGTCATATCATATGTAAAGTCTAGGGCTACATCGCCGCTATAATCACCGTCAAAAAATGCGAATTCCCTGTTATTACCAGCAGTTACGATTTCATAAGAATTTGCATGAAACATCAAAGGATTCTCTGACACCACCCCCACAGCATCACCGATGGTGACGGTCCCGACAGTACTCCCATATCCCTTACCGATACTATGGGGAGCTTTACCCGCCTTTGTTGCAACAACCTTAACAACATCATTTGTAATTTCAATATCGCCACACTCACTGAGGTAACCACTGCCAATGCCGGCTGAATTGAGACCACCTAGTGCGATAATATCACCACCACTAATATTAATATTGCCAACGCTTCCTGATGCACCACCGCCAATGCCGGCGGCATCTTTACCACCCATTGCAACAATTCTACCACCTTCGATAGAGATATTGCCTCCATGAGCGAATGCGCTAGAGCCAATGCCGGCAGCACCTTCACCACCCGTTGCTTTAATTACACCACTTTTGATAACTATATGGCCACAATTTGTATTATCTTTACAACCAATACCGGCTCCCTTACCACTGCTACTGGCATCAAGGGAACCATCGCCCTGAATTGTTAACGTATACTTCTGATCATTTTCATCATTTGCCACTTGGACGCCCGGGAAATTTTCATGATATCCCCTCATGACATTCCGTCCCCTAAGAACGATGGTACAGTTCCCCAGACAAGTAATACCAGCCGATTTATAACCATTATTCTCGCCAAGGACTTCCGCGTTTTCAAGAGTAATCTTGGCATCTTTGGCAACTAAAATTGTGCAATTATTTTTACTTCCTTTAACGGTACCAATTAACTTATCGCCATTATTCAGTGTAATTTCATCCATTCCGTCTGGCAAGCCAGAGAGATTGTAAATTGCCATTTCTGCAAACGATGTTGAAGCAGCAATTAATACTGCACAAATCATATAATTTATATTCTTCATATAAAACTCCATTGTTATGAGTCGATTTCCTTCTAAACTACGCAAATCTTACATTTTTAACACGCAATCGTCAAGTTTGTTCTAAATTTTCTAGCAAGAACATAACAAAAAGGCCTCCAAGTTTTGGGCCTGGAGGTCTTATTATTGGACTAGATGTTAAAGGTTTTACTTTTTTAGATACATACCCTTAGCCTTGCGGCTTGCATCGCGTACGGATCGACCCTTGAGGTCGTAGGAGTGCGGCGTGCGGTTCAGGAGGAATTCCCCGGTACGGCTGTTGAACTGACCGATAACAGTTGTATGTTCTTCGCCTTCTTTTTTGCCATCAACGACAACAATGTTCATCACCTCCGGAAGATCGTCATCGATGGAGGCAATCGGGCGCAAACTGCTGCCATTATTCACATTAACACTTTGGACCGGGCTCTTGTAGATATAGGCACGGAACGGCTTGATGTAGGCGCCCTCGGCTATCTTGACAAACTGACCAACCGAGATGTCCGTAGAGGCTGTACCCGCAAAGCCATAGGCGGCTGTCTTGTTCGTCCCCAGGATTTCTGCATCATCGGCGGCCCAGGTTTTGCCCTGCACAACGCCACGGAATACATAATTACCATACTGATTGTATTCATCAGACTGCATTACATCAAAATCACCATCCTCTGTCGGAGTCGCCTTGAGAACAAGCGGTTTCGTATTATTGATCGAGATGCTCGTTGCTTTGGATTGGAGCTTGATTAAATACGGCTTGTACGCTTCCATCGTATATGTTGAATTTACAAAACGACTGTACCAAACACGTTCCGCAACCACACACTTATTATTACTTTCATCAACGCCTATGCCGAGGAACATGTAGACCTTATCTAAATTCTCGACTTCTTCAGCCTTGGTTTCGAACGGTAACATAATAGTGGAATAATAATCTCCACCTGCGACAACAGGGAACGTACGTTTAAAAATAATCGTGTCAACAACCGTATCCTTCGCAAAGTTCACAGCTTCATTGCCGCTATAATCGCCGTCAATAATACCAATAGTCTTGCTACCAGGAGTTACAATTTCGGCAACTTTTGCTGGGCGCATGAAAGGATTTTCTTCAATACTTCCTTCTACATCATCGACGGTAACAGTACCGACAAATCCTTCAGATCCTTCAGATTCTTCAATGCCTCCAATGCTATAAGGAGCATTCTTTCCCTTTATTGCTATAACTTTAGCAACATCATTTGTAATTTCAATATTTTTACACTTACTGCGGCTACCAGTGCCAATGCCGGCAGCATCTTCACCTCCCATTGCTATAATTTTACCGCCACTGATAGTTATATCGCCACACTCCGATCCTTCATAACCGCCACCGCCAATGCCAGCTGCAAATCGACCACCAGCGGCGGTAATTTCACCACCGTTGATAACGATATTGCCTCCCTGAGCCTGCATGCTAGAGCCAATGCCGGCCGCAGTGTAACCACCCACTGCTTTAATTTCACCACCGTTGATAACGAGATGGCCACAATTTGTATAACGGTTACAGCCGATACCAGCTCCATAACCATTGCTACTTGCTTCAAGGGAACCATCACCCTCAATTGTCATCGTATATTTTTGGCCATCTTTATCATCTGGCACCTGGACGCCCGGGAAATCAGCATAATACCCCCTCATGATATTTTTCCCCCTAAGATCGAGGGTACAGTTCCCCAGACACCTAATACCAGCCGACATAAACTGACCTTCATCCACACCAAGAACAACAGCGTTTGAAAGCATGATTCTAGCATTGTTGGCGACTAAAATTCTGACCTTCCTTTTAGTCCCATCAAGGGTACCAGATATGACATCGCCATCCTTTAGCAAAAGTTCTTCACCAACTTCAGGGGCGACTGCGATATTGTATGCCGTTGCTGCAAACGTTGCTGAAGCAACAATTAATAGTGCAGAAACCACACGATATATATTTTTCATATAAAATTCCTTTGTTATGTTTCAAGCATTCCTCAAAATTACATAAATCATACATTTTTAACACGCAATCGTCAAGTTTGTTCTAAAAAAAATGCGTAGAGCGAATGATGCAGGGAACCCTACGGTGTCAGCGGCTTCACTCGGCCATGAACGCTTGCGCGTACTGCGAAGAAAGCTCCTTGGCCGTCGCTTTTGTTGCAAAAAAAGACCCTCGCTTTCGCGAGAGTCTTTTAAAGGCGATGCCGGAACGGGGCCGGCATGACATTCAATTAGCCGAGCACCTTTTTCTCGAAGTCGCCGAGGCAATCCACGAGGGCCTGCACGCCTTCGACCGGCATAGCGTTGTAGATAGATGCGCGGAAGCCACCCACGGAGCGGTGTCCCTTGAGCTGCTGGAGGCCGCGGGCCTTAGCGAATTCAAGGAATTCCTTGGCGAGATCGTCAGCCTTGTCGGCAGCGACGACATCCTTGTTGAACACGAACGGAACGTTCATGATAGAACGGTCTTCCTTGGCAGCGGTACCGACGAACACCTTGGAGTTGTCGAGGGCGCTGTAAAGGAGAGCGGCCTTGGAGCGGTTCACCTTTTCGATAGCTTCGACACCGCCGAATTCCTTGAGCCACTTGAGGGTGCGGTTCATCACGTACACGGCGAATACCGGAGGAGTGTTGAACATGTTCTGAGCGTCAATGTGGGTCTGGAAGTTGAGCATGGTCGGGATGGTGCGGTTCACCTTGCCGAGCAAGTCCTTACGGATGATGGTCACGGTCACGCCAGCGCAACTGATGTTCTTCTGGGCGCCGCCGTACACAACACCGAAGTCAGAGACGTTGATCTTACGGGCGAGGAAGTCAGAGCTCACGTCAGCCATGAGGAAGCCGGACTTCGGCTTCGGGACGTTGTGCCATTCAGTACCGTAGCTGGTGTTGTTGGCAGTGACGTGGAGGTAAGAAGCGTTGTCGGAAAGTTTCAGGTTCTTGTCGATGCGGCAGTAGGTTTCGGACTTGGTGTCGCAAGCGGCGAGAGCGTTACCGAACTGCTTGGCTTCCTTGTAAGCCTTGTTTGCCCAAACGCCAGTCAGAGCGTAGTCTGCAGTAGCGTTCTGGTCCAAGAAGTTCATCGGGAGCATGCAGAACAAAAGGGAGCAACCACCACCGAGGAACACGATGTCGTAGTTCTCGGGGATGCCCATGAGGTCGCGGAGGAACTGTTCGGTTTCGGCAAACATGTTCTCGATCGGCTTTGAACGGTGACTCATGGAGAGGATACTGATGCCGCTGTTGGCGTAATCGATGCAGGCAGCCGAAGCTTCCTTGAGTGCCGGTTCCGGCAGGACAGACGGTCCTGCGCTGAAGTTGTAGACTTTATTTGCCATGGTTATGTTCCTTTTTGTTTTGCCGGGAGAGGTCCCGGACTGAAAAATTACGGGCGTAAAAATAGCAAAATGCTCCCCGCTCGGCAATAAAAAAAGGCCTGGACTTATTGAGGGCGCGGCGTCTGTGAACAACAAACGCCCGGTATTAACCGGGCGTGGTTGCGAGAGCGAGCGCCAACCGGAGTAATTTAACTCCTGAATGTAGCGCGAGCGGTCTCGTTAGTTGATGCGACCGACGAGGTTGCCGGAGAGCATCCAGTCCTTCGTGCTGCCGTAGCTGTGGAAGCCGGCAGAGAGGCTGAAGCGGTCGGTAAAGGCCTTCTCTAGGTAAACTGCACCGAGAACATCCTTCACATGCTTGCCGCCAGACACGAATTCGGGATGTTCGTAGCGGTCGCCAATGTATTCTGCTTCGAGGATGATGCGGTCAACCACGGGAGTGTTGAAGGCAAGGCCGCCCGTGATGGGCATGACCATGTCGTCATCGGCGCTCAGGTTCATGAGGGCAACTTCACCGAAGAGGTTGACAATGTCACCGAAGGGAACGTTTGCCTTGAGGGACACATTGTGCTGGACCTTGGCATCGGCGTCGTAGACCAAGTCAAAGATGTTGCTGCGGTAGCCGAGCTGGATCTTGATGTTGTTGAGCGCTTCCAGGTTGTGGAAGTTGAACACGGCGCGGAGGTCACCCTTGTTGAGGTTGGCCGACTGGCTGATGAGGGACACGTAGAGGTCCATCGTTTCAGACGGGGTAAGGCCGAACTGCAACTGGTTCTCGGAGGGCTGCGTGGACATGAAGCCGTTCATGTAGCCGTCGATGTAACCACCGAAGTAGTCACCGTTCTTGTCGGTGTTGTCCCAGCGACCGACCTTGAAGTTGAACATCTCAGTTTCCTGGAATGCCCATGCTTCGTCGAGGCTGAAGTAGTCGTCTTCGTGACCATTCTGGCCGTTGCGGAAGGCTTCCTTCTTGGCTGCCTTGTCGGCGTAGCCTTCGTCCTTCAGGTCGCCGGGGTAGAATGCGACGGCAATCTTGCCCTTGAAGTCATCGCCTTCGGCGAGCACGGCAAAGTTCGCTTCGCCGTTCCAGGTTTCGAGGTTGTCGCTGTATGCGTCGTCTTCGCTGGTCCAGAAGACCTTGCCGGCTTCCAATTCAAAGTCGGCGTTGATATCGAACGCAATCTTCGGCGTTTCGATAACTGCCTGCTGGATCATTTTCTTTTTCTTGCGGCGTTTTTTCTTCTTGGCGGGTTTCTGCTCGTCGGCTGCGGCGACCTGTTCTGCGGCTGCGGGTTCGGCTGCGGCGACCTGTTCGGCTGCCGGAGCTTCTTCAGCAGGGGCAGCTTCGGCTACCGGAGCTTCGCCGGCGGGGGCTGCTTCGGCGGGAGCAGCGGCTTCGGCGGGTGCGGCCTGTTCAGCAGCGGGTGCTGCCTCGGCGGCAGGGGCTGCCGGTTCGGCAGTTTCCTTGCTCAGTTCCTTTTGTGCGGCTTCTGCTTTTGCGGCAGTTTCTGCTGCATCAGGAGCGGCGAAAACAGCTGCTGCCAAAATGCAGGAAGCGAGGATCATCTTTTTCATCTCTGAATTCTCCTTTGGTAATTCAATTTGACAAAAGTTTAGAAAAAACAAGGTAACTTCGGCGAAAATATGTCAAATTTTTCGTAAAAAAAGTTAGATTTTTCGCCCGTGAGGTTTATTTTGAAACGAATTGTCTGCTTTGTTGCCGTTTTGTTTGTAACGTTCGCGCTTGCGCAAGAAACTCTCCCCGTTTACAAGAAAGTAAAAAACGAGGTCGATGAATCCGCCCCCGTGGGCCAGCTGTCCAAGTCGGACTGGATAAGGGAACTGCCTATCCCCAAGGACAAGGTGCAGAAGGTTTCCTGGGTCAAGGAAACGGTAGAGGTTACCGACAAGAAGGGGCGCGTGGTCAAGGACAAGAAGGGCAGGCCCAAGACGAAGACCAAGAGGAAGAAAGTGGTGACCTGGGTCGAGGTGGATCCGGCGGAACCGCCGAAATACGTGCCGATAGATTGCAAACTTGGCAGTATGTGGGTGCGCCGTGCAGAACTGGCCCGTTTCCAGCAAGAAGCTCTCGACCTGAGCGGCGAGTACGCCTCGGCAACGGGAAGCATTTATCTTAAGAAGTCGCCCAACAACCCCAAGCGGTTTGACATTGTTATCCAGAACGGCCCCGAGGGAAACCGCGCCGAAATCGAGATGGGCAACCTCGAAATTCGCGAGGCGGGGAACAACGCCCGCTTTGCATACCAGGAAGATGGCTGTACGGTGGATATCGCCGTGACGGGCCGCAAGGTGAAGGTTGCCCAGCGCGGCTGTACCGAGTACAATGCGGGTAACTTTACGCTTGCAGGCGATTACGACAACTACAAGGGCAACACCCGCAAGGTCGTTTCGTTCAACATGCCCGAGGTGCAACTCAAGTTCAAGAAGTTCCGCTGGTGCGGTAGCGGCTATGACAGCTGCGAAGAGATGAAGGATGAGAACGGTGCCGTCTACATTACGTGGAGTAAGGGTGGCAACGGCTTTATCGAACGCAAGGCGGGCGAAACCGTGCATACCTACCGCCCGTTCGAGCACGTGATTCCGCACAAGCGCGAATTCTACAAGGGCGAGAAGCCCATCGCCATCAAGACCAAGCGCACCGACATGTCGGGCGAGTGGATGATCTGGTATTACTACCCGAAGGCCGAACGCTTCAAGATGGTGCGTGCCGGCATGCGCTACGACATCGCCTACATGGAAATCTACGAGTGATAGATTCTATCGAAAAGAGCCGCGTGCTGTTCCTGGATTCCGGACCGGTGGTCCGGATGCTGCAGATGCACCCGGACTTTTACCCGGCGGTTTCGGGGATTCTCGACATGGCGTACGAGAAGAATGTGCAGGTGTTGCTGTCTGCGGTTACTTTATTTGAAATCGGTGCAAAGGCTTTTGGCGCAAACGAGGGCGTGCTTGCCCGCCAGTACCGCGAGTTCTTCGAGAATTCGAAGAACGTGCACTGCTGCGAGGTGAATGCCGAGGTTTCCCTGAAGGCTGCGGAACTTTTTGCGGCCTCGCAGAAGACAAACCACAAGCTTACCGAAGGGGAGGCGTTGCGCCTTGCTACCGCCTACGTGAACGGTGCCGACGGCATATTGACCGAGTGCAGCGCTTTCCGCGATGCGACGGATATCCCCGTGTTCATGCTCGACGAAGTGTAGCCCTGCGCTGCGTTACTTGGCCTGATTTGCTTGCATCTGTTGCATCAGCTGCTTCTGATATTCGCGTTCGGCAAGAATCGGCTTCAGTCTGTCGTAGAACGGCTGGTAGTAGGGAAGTTCGTCAATTACTTCCAGCTGGCCCTTCTTGTTGAATCCCAGCATGTAGGTGTTATTCACAATGAAGAGCGGCTCTACCATCTTGAACGGGCTGAACCAGACGATGGATTCCATTTCGGCGGTGCTGATGGCGCGGATGGTGATTTCGCCAAGAGCGTTGGCCTCTTCGCTGCCTTCTTCGGCGGTATAGATGGCGGGGCGGCGTATTTCACTCCTGATGACATCCCAGGCGTTCTTTGCAGACTTGGGCGTCTTGGGGATGGCGTACATAAACTTGAACTTTTCTGTGCCTGCGTCAAAGGAGTATGTGTTTCTGCGCTTGTTGAATTTCCCGTCTAGGTGCTTACTCGCTATTTTTTCCCAGGTTCCGGGCATCAGGAACAGGTAGTCCGCGACGGCGAGATTGCTCTCTTCGACGGAAAGGTCTTCCTTTAGTTTGTTGTAAGTCGCTATGACGAGCGAATCGCTTGCCCGCACGTACTGCATGTTGTCGGGGAGCTTCTGGTACTTGATTTCTTCGGGACGGTTGTTCTGTGCTTCGCCGGTATATTCGCCGCCGGGAATTTCCTTATGGTCCGAGAGTTCTCTTGGCATGGAGGCGCAACCGACCATCAGGCTTGCTGCACAGAACAAGGTGAAAAGTTTCAAGGAAGACATGGTGAAACCTCCTGTAGAAAAGTCCTTCGGTGCTAAATTATATTCTTTTTGTATAGAGTGGATAT
This sequence comes from Fibrobacter sp., assembly GCA_017550445.1. The sequence continues at coordinate 538 of JAFZOV010000018.1, read as the reverse complement.
TGCCGGAGTAAATTGTATCTGGATAATTGCTAAATTATACCTCCGTAAAATAATACGGAGTTTATATGTCCAATTATTGCCCTGTTATCGGTCTTGAAATACACTGCCAGCTCGCGACTAAGACGAAAATGTTCTGCGGCTGCGAAATCGAAGTGAATACGACCCCGAACAAGCACGTTTGCCCCGTCTGCCTCGGTATGCCGGGTGCCATGCCTGTTCCGAACAAGAAGGCGGTGGAATATGCGATTCGCCTGGGCCTCGCCCTGAACTGCGAAATCGACCTGAACGCCATGTGGACCCGCAAGAACTACTTCTACCCGGACCTGCCGAAGGGTTACCAGATTACCCAGACGGGCGGACTTCCGGTGTACGACCACCCGATCTGCAAGAACGGCTGGCTCGAGATTGTCAAGGAAGACGGTACCAAGAAGCGCGTGGGCATTACCCGTATCCACATGGAAGAAGACGCCGGCAAGCTTATCCACGACATGAGCCCTTCGGAATCGCATTTCGATGCGAACCGCTGCGGCACCCCGCT
>JAFZOV010000123.1 GCA_017550445.1 Fibrobacter sp. | reverse complement strand
TGTGGTCCATGTTGGTGTACTTTGCTTTAACCCATCCGGTGCGTCCGCTGAGGTCATCGGTGTATATCGGGTTTGCGAGTAATCCCGGCTGGAAATGCGCCGCATTGTAGAGCCTGCCGTTGTATTCATGCGGATCCTGCTCGATTACGGCGGTCATGGCCGAGCCGTCTTTCATGAGTACGGGCTTGAGTTCGCCCCAGGTGATTCCGTCGGCGCTTTCGCGGTAATAGGCGTATCCGCCCTTGGGGTTCATGTCGGCGGGCCACACGTTGATGAATGCGATGAGTGTGTCGTTAAACACGTTCCAGCCACCGCTGGTGCGGATTCCGTTTTGCATGGTGGGGGCGAGTTCCCGTGGTGTGCTCCAAGTTTCAATTTGCGAACCATTCGCAAATTTATCGACGGTACCGATGCTGTAGGCGACCCATGTATCTGCGGCATCTTCGTCAACGGCGGAAGATTGCCACTGACAATAGAGTTTTCCCTTGAATCCAATCATTACGACGCCGTTGCCGTAGTGGTCGCTGCTTGCCGTGGGGGTGAATACGGTAATTGTTTGTGAACCGGGGGCTCGCGAAAGCCCAAGATCGGTAGCGTTCTGGTCGAAAACGCCTTCTTTTACGCTGAAGGGAGCCGCGGTTGCGATGGAAAATGCGCAGGTCGCGATGTGAAAACTGGCTAATAGTCGAAAGTTCATAAAATACACCTCACCAATCTAAAGGTAAGGTGTAAATGCGAAAATGTCGCACCGGATGTGGCGTTAATGTTGTCCATGGACAACTCCCACAAAAAAAGACAAGCCCCGGGGATGTGTGTTCCGGAGCTTGCCTTTGGTGTTTTTGGGTGAGGGTGTTAGAATTGCGTAAAGAATTCCCACATAGCCTTGGGAGCCCAGGTGCGCTTGCCGTCGTCGCTCGTTTGCCCGTCGGTGGGGGCTGCGATGTGTCCACCATCGAAGGTGATGTAACGGACGGGGTAACCTTCGGCGCAGTTCTTGAAGTCGTAGGTTACGTGTGACTTGCTGCCGGGATTGGTATGGTCGATGTTTTCGGGGACGGCGGGAATGTCGCAGTCGTTATCTTGTGCGTGCAGGAGCGCCGCGTATAGGCCTCCCATTTTCTTGTCCTTGTTGCCGATGAAGGGACATGTGCCGTCGCTCATGCCGGTGATTCCCAAGTAGGCGATTTTCTTCTTGCTGTCGGCAGGGTACGGGACCCAAGGGGAATTTGCGTCACCGACGAAGTTTGCTGCGGCAAGTGTCGCTACTGCGCGGATTTCATCCTGATGCGTGAGTGATAGAGAATAGCTCATCATGGCTCCGAAGCTGAAACCAGTTGCAAATACTCGGGATTCGTCGATGCAGAGGTTTGTCTTGGCGTAATCGAGAAGCTTGCTGAACAAGGCGTGGTCGGCGCCGTTGCCGCCTAAGTCCCACGTGGAACCGTCCATGGAGGGGGCTATGAAGATTGCTTGTTCTCCGGCTTCGTTTGCCATGCGCTTCAGACCGAAGAAAGCCCAGTTGTCAGCGCCTCCGTTTGAAACGGTGCCGTTCACCACGTCCTTGGCGCTGCCGCCGAACCAGTGCGATGTGTAGAAAAGTCGGTACGGCTTGTTGGGGTCGTAGTTGTTCGGAATGTCGATGGCGTAGTCGCGGTTCTTGCCGTTTACGTTAATTTGGAAAAAACCGGTCTTGATTCCGTTCAGGTTCTTGCCACAACCGACGGATTTTTTGACGCTCGGGGAGGATGAAGATGTGGGGGTTGACGATGATGATTCCTGCACGATGGTTTGCGACGAAGACGATTTGGGCGGTTCAGCAACAGTTGAAGACGATGCCGGATGTACGTTGATTGAAGAGGATTGCGGCAGAATTTTCTGCGAGGAGGACTCGGGAAATGCTTCTATCGAGGAAGACGATTCTACGAAGGCGGGCGCAATATCGCTAGATGGAATTTGCACTATGTCGCTGGATGAGGCAGGGGTGTTGTCAAACGAGGAGGAACTCAGCGCTGTTTCTGAGTTGATGGGGTTGTCGGGCTGCGAAATGCTGTCGTCACAGTTCCAGAAGCCGAGGACAATAACGATGCCCAGGATGCAAAGCGACTTGGAGTGCGGATTCATGGTTTGTCTCCTTTTTTGCCAGAAATGCCTTTTTTGTTCCAACCTGGAATAAAGATACCCTCAAAAAAGCCCGTTTTTTACCCTGTTTTTCACGTTCCTATTGTATCTTTTACAATGGTCTGCTTTTTTGAATAGGTACACTTGCCATTTCTTTTTATTTATATATATGAAGAGGTTGCCTATGCTGACGATTGACGAAGTTGACGATTACAGGGATTTGCTCAAGGATTACTATGTCCAGAAAAAGCTGGAAATGCCTTTGTTTTCGTACAATATGCTTGGACAAAAATTGGGCTTGGACACGGCGCAGGTTTTCCGTGTCTTGAACAAGGCTTTGCATTTGCCCGATCGCAGTGTCCCGCTTGCCAAGGAACTTCTCGGATTAAAAGGCCGTAATGCCGAACTGTTCGACATAAAGGTGGCTATCCTGAAGACCAAATCGAAGGCAAAAAAAGAAAAACTCTACAATATGGCGCTGGCTCTTCAGGATGTCAAGTTGCGTCAAATGAATTCGAACGAGCTTCTGTTCTTGAGCGAGTGGTGGATTCCTGTGGTGCGTGCGCTGATAGAAGTCAAGGGAATGTCGGTTCCGGTGGAGCAACTGATAAAAAGTATTCGGCCGGCCATTTCGCAGGAACAGGCTGACGAGGCCATGCGTGTTCTCAAGGAATTGAAGTTGATTACGCCTCTTGCATCCGAAAAGTATGCGGCGACTCAGGCAAACTTTACATCTGCGGGTGCGGCAAAGGTTGCCGCCATCAGGAAATATCAGAAGCAGCTCCTGACTCTTGCACAAGATTCCTTGGATTCGGTGGAACCGGCGGAGAGGAATATCTCGTCGCTTATGGTGATTGTTGATGACGAAACTTTTTCGGATTTGAGAGAGATGACTCTTGAATTTCGGCGTCAAGTGCAAAAAAGGGTCGAAGAGGTAAAAAATCCGACGAAGGTGATGCAGTTTGCCTTTTCGCTTTTTCCTGTGGCGGATATTCCGAATGAAAAGTCTTTGACTCGCTCTGCAAAAAAAGGGGGCAAGAAATGAAATCGTATTTACCTTTGCTTTCTGCAATCGCCTTTTCCTTGATTGCCTGCTCTAACGACGATGTGGCAGGCTACACTACGGTCGAAACGGAAAATGCGTTGCTGATTACAGTTACCTATCAAGATGAAACTCCGGTTGCTCGCCGTGTGGCCACGCTGCGTCCGCTTTCGTATGTCCGCGATTTTAGCGATATTTTTGAAACGCCCCAAATGATGGTGATTGGTGATTCGCTGGGTCAATTCGCCATTGATTCCTTGCCATTCCAGGCGGACACATTTACGCTTGAGTTGTTGGCCGAAGGGCAGGGCGTTTTTAGAAAGATTCCAAGCGCATTATTGGATGTTTCGGATGATTCTGTAGCGACGATGGATCTAGTCATGGAAGATTTGGGGAGTATATCCGGAAAAACTGATTGCTTGGAAAGTTCTGGCAATGTCTGGGTGCAAATCTATGGAACGGATCGTCTTGTTTTGACAGACGATTCCTGTAATTTCCATATTGATTCGCTGGCTCCTGCAGAATACAAGTTGCGTGTTTTGATGGCGGATTCAGTAATTGAAACTGAGGTGACAGTTGTTCCAGATGGGGATACACAAATTGATATTCGTGTTGAAGAAAGTAATGAAGTTGAAATTATCAATTTCGAGAATGGTTTCAATGCCAGCCTCAATGCCCCTGCGCTTGAGGGTACGGGCTATTTTGCGGTCTCGGATTCTACGGTAGAATCCACTCCGACTCCCGAAACTTCGGAAGAAGGTTTTGTTGAGGCGGGTGCTGGCCGTGAAGGTACGGCGTACCACTGGACGAGCAATTCTCCGACGGGTCGGTGGGCGTTCTTTGGTATTTTTATTTGCCATTCCGATACGCCGTGTGATATGCAGGGGCTCGACTCTGTAGAATTTTATGTTCGCGGGAAAGGACGATACTCTTTAGCGATGGAATCTCTCGGCGATTCGACTTTTAATGGGAAGGCAATATATTACGACACCTTGAAAGTGGATTCTGCGGCAGGTCGCAACGATGTTGATGCTTGGATTCGCAAGGTAGTTCGCCCCTCCGACTTTATTGCGGGCGATAGCTCTTGGGCGAATTTGGGCTGGGAACTGGTAAGTCAAAAGGTCACAACCTTGACAATAGCGACCTACGGCGAAGCTGAAATCTGGATTGACGATATCAAACTCTATGGTATAAAGCCTAGTGATTTGAAGTAATATTCTACCAGAAAGTTGAGATAAATTATCCCGCTTCGATGTTTCGAGACGGGATTTTCTGTGAAATAACCTCCTGCCCAGCTTGTGCCAGACAGGAGTTTTTTTTGGAGTGTGGAGTTGTAAGTTATTCCGTTATGCGGACCTTGGTTGTCCTGCCGCTGGAGCCTTTGACTAGGTAAATTCCGTTTTCTTTCACTAGGGCTTTGACTTGTTGGACCATTTGGTTGGAGCTTGCAAAGACTGTGCCGAGGTAAGATCCTTGCAAATCGAATATGCGGTATTTCTGCGGGGTTGCTCGGTCCATGTGATTAACAACAAGTCCCGTTTTGTCATCTGGCTCCTTGATTTCTTCGCCGATGTTTATCCAGTCGATGTTGGCGTAGCTGCCGGTAATGGCGAGGCGGAGAATATGTTCGCCTTTTTCCAGTTTGATTTTGCCGCCGTCAATAATGGAGTAAGAGTCCCAATCGTCGCCCTTCGGAATTTTAATGGTGTCGGAGGCGATTTTTTCATCGATCGAGAGTATGAAACTGGATGCTTCCGAGCCGCTTGCAACACGTACCTGGAGTGCGTATTCCTTAGCTTCGGTCACGTTTACGGTGTATTCGAGCCATTCGCCTACATTGGTGTAGCCTAGGGCGAAGCATCCATTCGCATTTGACGAAACTCCAGAATTTGCTGCATCGGCTTCGCAATCGATTTTCACAATGTCAACGGCATCTTTGCGGTATTCTCCGCCGTTGTTTTCAAAATCGCTGTCGTAATAGGATTTGTTCTGGCCGCCTACATCATAGTTTTCAGCCTGAATGATTCCGGGGAGGGCGATTGGCTTTGCTTCTTTACCTTCTTCGGCGTATGGTGTTTGCGGCGTGGTATCTTGTGCGGCATTCAGCCAAATTTCGCTGTTGATGTCGTTGCCGATTTTGAACCAATCAAAGTCCACATAACCGCCTGCTGCTTTTGTTGCTTGGTTGAACATTTGGAAACGGTATCCCATAAAGTGCGGAATGGTGTAGGACATCGAAAGCGTGTTGCCGAGCTGCTTCCAAGATTTTCCGTCGGTGCTGTAATGGAATGTCGCTTTATCCGTCTTGTTTGTAAAATCGCAATCGATGCGGAGGTAGGCAGTGTTCCCGCTCAGCGGTGCCGATGCTACTTCGGACGGGTTTCCGCCACCGGCATTCACCATGATGAATTTCTTTTCGTTGCCGTTCATTTTCACGGCGATATAGCCGTAATTCTTTTGGAAGGCACTGATGCCCGCAATATCGCCATCCTTCATGTTGCTCACGTCCATCGAAATCCATGCAGAGCTCTTGGGACCGAAAGTGCGTTGCCCAAGCTGGTTACGTACGTTCATAATGTTTGCGTCCACGCGGCCTGTTGTGATTCGCATAAAGCCCTTGCGTGCCGAAAGACTCCAGTGAGCGTTATCGGGATTGTGATTCCATTCCCATTCGAGCGGTAACTTATCTTCTTCAAATTCATCGGAGGTCACCATGTTGTAGCCCGGCATTTGACCATTCGGAAGTTCAATTGTTTTGGGAGCTTTACCGCCTTCGACAACGGGCCAGCCATCGACCCATTTCATCGGCATCAGCCACGGAACGCGACCGACTGCACCGCAATCTTGGAACAGCATGGCGTACCATTTGCCATCAGGCGTGTCAAAAATGTTGCCTTGAGCGACTCCCTGATCCTGCAAGAAAATGCGACCTTCGTAATTGCCGTCGAGAGTCTTGCTTCTGAAAACAATTTCAGTTCGGCCATGCGAAGCTGGGGAGCAAATGTTGAATAGGTAATACATCCCGTTGATTTTTTCAAGATGGCTACCTTCGGCGCGAAGCCAAAAGTCGTTGCCGGCCACTTGTGCGGCGGGGTCGCGAACAAGCACCTTGTTCATGCCACCCTGCTTAATACCTGTCATGTCGGCGTTCAGCTCGATAATGCTGATGTTCGTGTTTCCGTAAATGATGAACGCACGCCCGTCATCTTCTAGGTGTAGCGAAGGGTCGTGATAGAAAGGCAAAAGCGTTTCGGTCCATGGACCGTTTACAATATCCTTGGTGCGGTACAAGTGCGTCTTGTTGGTGGAACGCCCCGGCGTGAGTACGTAATAGACGCCGTCTTTGTAGCGAATGCTTGATGCCCAGGAGCCGTCGCCGTATGTACTTTTGCCGTTGGCGAGGTTCAGCATGTCGTTGTCGCCCAACTTCTGGTGCGCGTAATTGATGGTGCGCCAATTTGCCAAGTCGGTCGATTCCATAATCGGAGCGCCCGGATTCAAGTGCATCGTGGTACTTACCATATAATATTTATTTTCGACGCGCATCACCGAAATGTCGGGAACATCCGCATAAATCAGCGGATTTGCCACTGTTGCCGCATTCAACGATGCTGCCGAAACAGCCATCCAGAAAGCGGCTGAAATCATTATGCTCTTTTTCATAGCGAGGCTCCTTTTTTGCTAACCACACGTCTCCAATGTGAGATATAGGTTTTTAGGAGCCTTGAACCAAGATTGCCAAGAAAAATGCCATTGTACATGATACAATGCCCTTTTTGCTTTAAGTTGGCCTTTGTAAAAAGTACAAAGGTGTTTTTGTGACGTGTTGATTTTTTTTTGATGATTCAGAATAGATTGTAGATTGCAAAAAAGGAGTTTTTATGTTATTTGGTATCAAACCAGCCTCAGTTATCGCCTTGTGCGCGGTTATAACAATTGCGACAAACGCAAAAGAAGGCCCATGCGACATTTACGCCAAGGCAGGGACACCCTGCGTGGCTGCCCACAGCACCACTCGTGCGCTGTTCGGCGATTACAATGGGGCCCTTTACCAAGTGCGTCGTGCCGATGGTCAGCTTAAGGATATCCCGGTAGAAAGTGCGGGCGGGTACGCAAATACGGCGCTTCAGGACCAGTTCTGCGCAGGTAGTTCCTGCACGATTTCGATTCTTTACGACCAGTCCTCTTACAAGAACGATTTGGTAAAGTCGCCGGTGGTTTTTTGGCTCAAGAATGGCGGCAAGGAGGCCGTTGCAAATAAGGCCCCCATTTACATGAATGGACACAAGGTCTATGGAATCTATCGCGATGCGTGGTCAACTATCGGTTATCGCAACAACAAGACGAACGGCGTGGCGACGGGCGACGAGGCGGAAGCCATGTACATGGTGGTTGACGGTCGCCATTACAACGACAAGTGCTGTTTCAATTACGGCAACGTGGAAACGACGGGTAACGATGACGGCCCGGGTACCATGGAAGCGGTCTATTTCGGTAGCGACGTGGAGTGGGGCGGTTATGGTCAGGGGAATGGCCCGTGGGTGGCCGCCGACTTGGAAGATGGCGTATTCAAGGGCGACGATGCCGGTTATTTGTGGGGCAAGACGCACACGACACCGTGGCCGACTGCTTATTCGTTTGTAGCTGATTTCGTGACGGCAATGCTCAAGGGTCCAAATGACGGTACTTTCAAGTTGAAAGGGGCCGATGCACAGCAGGAAAAACTCACGACCGTTTGGGATGGCAAACGCAAACGGGGGTATAGTCCGCGCAAACTCCAGGGCGCGATTGTGCTCGGTAATGGCGGAGATGGCAGCGATGGTGGCGCGGGAACATTCTTCGAAGGCGTGATGACCATCGGTTGCCCGCCCGATTCCGTCGACGATTTGGTTCAGAAAAACATCGCCGCCGCAGGTTATGGCCGCAAGGAAGCTCCTGCCAATCCTGTACCGCCGATGGTTGCTTTCTCGGGCAAGTACGTGGATTCTGTAACTGTTGGCGAAAAGATCCTTGTCGTGGTCAATGCATCCGACGAAGACGGTTCCGTGAGTCACATCGACTTCTTTGACAACGACAGTCTGATTCATTCGGAATGGAATGCTCCTTATGAATTTGACTGGACGATTGCCACGGAAGGTGTGCACAAGTTGATTGCAGTTGTCTATGATGACGATGAAATGACGGCGAGCGACTCACTCTCGGTTATTGCAAAACCTGACCAGACGATCGGTTTTGCGGATTGGTCAATGGGTTCGGTCAACTTCGCAACAGCACCCACGAAATTCCGCATTTTCAGCCTGCAAGGCGTTCTGGTCGCCGAAATTGAATCGACCGCTGCCGATTTGCAGACTCGGTTAAAGGCAAAGAATCTTCAGAAGGGTGTGTATATTGCAAAGCCTATGAATGCGAAAAAAGGCTTTTTTAAGGTGAAAATCGCAGAATAGGCCTGTTGTCCACGGACAACTGGAAATTTGCCCTGCTATTACCTTTTGGGCTGGCGGGGCATATATTATATGTCGAGGCCCCGGTGGTGCGGGGTTCCAACATCAGCGAGGAAATGATGAAAAGGAAGTGGATTTGTTTGGGAACGGCCCTTTTGATGGGCTTTGGCACCGCGAATGCTGCCCGCCAGATGGAGTGGCTGAATCGCGGGCTTGTCGCGGTAAAGACTGGCGGGGGAGTATTCCTCAGCTGGCGCGTACTCGGGACCGAAGGCTCCGAGACGAGTTTCAACCTGTACCGAGACGGCGAAAAAATCGCGAGTATTTCCGGTACGGAGGCGAGCAACTATACCGACACGAAGGGAACGGCAAGTAATCGCTATTCCGTGAAAGCGGTCATCAACGGCAAGGAACAGGCGGCAGATGCTGCGGTTTCTGTGTGGAGTGACCAGTATTTGACGGTGAACCTGGATAGGCCCGCAGGCGGTAGCGACTATACCTACAGCCCGAACGATATCGCGGTGGGCGACGTGGATGGCGACGGCGAATTCGAACTCATTCTCAAGTGGGATCCGAGCAATTCCAAGGACAACTCCCAGAAAGGCAAGACGGGCAATGTCATCATTGACTGCTACAAGATGAGCGGCAAGAAACTCTGGCGCATTGACTTGGGCGTGAACATCCGCGCAGGTGCGCACTACACGCAGATGCTCGTGGGTGACTACGACAGCGACGGCAAGGCGGAACTGGCGGTAAAGACTGCGCCCGGCACCAAGGATGCGAGCGGCAAGTACTTGAGCAAGGGACCTGCGGCAAATGCGGCGCACACGAGCGATTATCGCAATTCCAACGGCTACATTTTGACCGGCGACGAATACCTCACGATTTTCAACGGCGAAACCGGCCTTGAAATGGCGACAGTCAATTACAATCCGGGGCGCGGCACGGTTAAGAACTGGGGCGATAGCTACGGTAACCGCGTGGACCGTTTCCTTGCGACAAACGCGTATCTTGACGGCAAGAAACCCAGCATGGTTTTCCAGCGCGGCTACTACACCCGCATGGCGATTACCGCTTATGACTGGGATGGCAAATCCCTGACGCAACGCTGGTACTATAACGCCGCAACCTCCGGCCAGGAATGCTACGGTCAGGGGAACCACAATATTTCGGCAGGCGATGTGGACGGAGACGGCTTTGATGAAATCATTGAAGGCAGTTGTGCCATAGACCACGACGGCAAATTCATGTACCGTACCGGCAAGGGTCACGGCGATGCAATACATCTGGGCGACTTGGATCCGGATAATGACGGCCTCGAAGTGTGGCAGGTTCACGAGGAAAAGCCTTATGGTTATGACCTGCACGACGCTCGCACGGGTAAACTGCTCTTTAGCGAAACGAGCGATGGCGACAATGGTCGCGGTGTCGCGGGTGACGTGGATTCTACGAATCGCGGGCATGAACTCTGGTCTGCCGCCAACTGGAATACCTATACCGTAAAGGGCAAGGTGCTGAGTTCCAGCCGTCCGGCGTACAACTTCCGCATCTACTGGGACGGCGACCTGCTCGATGAACTCCTTGACAATACGACCATCAGCAAGTGGAACAGTTCCAAGGGCAAAAACGAGACGTTCTTCCAGATGCAGGGCAACAGCTGCAATACCACCAAGGCGACGCCGAACTTCAGCGGAGACATTCTGGGCGACTGGCGTGAAGAAGTGATTCTGCACGATGGCGCTTCGAAACTTTACATCTACACGACGACGATTCCGACGGTGTATCGCATGTATACGCTCGCGCACGACCCGATTTACCGCATCGGCATGAGCTGGCAGAATACCGCCTACAACCAGCCGCCGCATCTCGGTTTCTGGCTTTACGGCAACAAGGGCAAGTTCCCGAAACCCGACATTACGCTGATTGGCGACAATACGCCGAAGGCTGCCGCGATAGTCAAGCAGGGCGCAGGCTCCAGCAGCCAGGTTATCGTGAAGGGCGATTCGATTGTTCCGTTTACCTTTGCGATTGAGCATGCCGACGGCGGCTCGGTTGACGGGCTCCCGGCGGGCGTGACTGCGGCCTGGAACGCATCTACAAGCTCGTTCTACTTTAGCGGAACCCCGCTTGTCGAGGGCGAATTCACCTACACGATTACCACGAAGGGCGGAAACGCCGACTTTGGGGAAGCGACTCGCAGCGGAACGATTACGATTTTGAGCGTTGTAGAATCGGGACCGGCGCCACTTGCGGTGAAAAGCGATATCGAGGCTGCCGTGCCTACTGATGCGAAGGGCATGGCGAACAACAACCACGAAAACTTCCGTGGCGAAGGCTTCTACGATTTCGAAAATAGCCTCGACAGCTACGGCATTTACCATCTGGTTTCGCCGAAGGCCTACAACAATGCGACGATGGTGCTGCGCTATGCACATGGAAAGACGGATACACGCCGCATCATGGTGAAGATGAACGACGACCTGATTGGCTCGCTTACGTTCAAGCCAACAGCCGATTGGGATACCTGGGATTCCGTGATGGTGGGCGTGAACCTCAAGGCGGGCCTGAATGTACTTTATCTGAAATCGCTCGAAGAAGCGGGCGCTCCGAACCTTGACCAGATTGCCTTTGATGTGGCGGGAGTGACACTGTTCGAGGATTCTACGCAACTATCCGCCGCCGACACGCTGGGCGTGGAAGTCGTTGATCCGTCCGTCGATACATCTGCAACGCCTGCGGATACAAACACCATACGCATATCCGGCGCATCCCTCCGTCGTGGAAAAGCCGCAACTACGGGCATCTTTGACGTGGAAGGCCGCAATAAGGGATTCTCGATGCGGAGCCTCCCCAGAGGCCACTACATCGTACGTCATTAACTCCACAATCCTGGCTCCCGATGCATAATCGGGGGCTTTTTATCAACTAGTTATCGTTCTTTCGAATTAGCCGTTTTGTAGTATGCATTTCCTTCTGTAGCAAGCGCATGCGCTCTTCCAGCAATTCCTTCGAGGGCAGAGCGTCCTTAATACGGATATTGTTGTAAGTCGCGACGCCCATCGGCGTGCCAAGCCCGCGAAAGGACCATTGCACATCGGTTGAATCCATATTGGAACAAATCAACAGTCCGATTGTCGGGTTGTCTTCGGGGGCCTTCAGCAGTTCGTCTACCGCATTCACGTAAAAATTCAGCTTGCCGACAAATTCCGGCTCGAACGGTTTCGCCTTCAGTTCGCAAACGACAAAACAGCGCAAGCGAATATGATAAAAAAGCAGGTCAATCTTGCGACTGCGCCCGCCTACAATGACCTCCTTTTGCCTTCCGATGAAAGCGAATCCGGTCCCCATCTCAAGCAAAAGGTCGGTGACATTCTTCGTAAGGGCTTCTTCCAGTTCGGTTTCGTCGTAAATTTCGTGACTTACGGTCGCAAAGCCGAAATCGTAGTTCTCTTTCAGCACCTCTTGAACCAGCTTGCCCTGCAAATCGGGCAGTTTTTCGCTAAAATTGTTGACAATCTTGCCCTGATGGCTGTAAAGGTCGGCTTTGATGCAGTTTTGAAGCGCTGGACGACTTAAACCCTTTTCAACGGCCTGTCGAATATAGAAAAGAGCCTCTTCGATGCTGTGGCACTTGGTTATGATGTCTATATGTTGTCCCCAAGGAACACTGGTAAATATGGTGGGCAAAGAGTCTCCTTTCTGATCAAATTTAGCCTTGTCTAATTCTCCAACGGGCCGTTGGAGTTTTTTTCCTTCAGTCCGGTTTGAATTAGTCACATCTAATTCTGCAACGGGCTGTTGCAGAAATTGGCCCTCGACCTTTCGCGTATAGAAACAGTACCATTTCTTCATATACCACAGATTTGTCACTGAAAACCCGTCCGCATCGGGAAATTCCCTCCGTAAATCCAAACTGATTTGCTCCACAACACCTGAACCCCAGCGCTCCTCGGCTTTTTTGCGCACCAAGTCCCGCCCCAGCAGCCAGTTGAACTGCAATTTTTCGGCGTTTACCTTGACTACCGCCTTCACCTGTGCCGAACGGTAGCGCTGCTTTAGCTCCGTAATCCACTTGACGTAATCGGAATCAACGTGGACATTGTGCGATTTTACCATTTGCTTGACCATGATCAATCTCCATTTTAGCGGCAACCCCGAAAATAGGGCGCCTCTATCCTTAAAACGAAGAAAGGGGGCATTTTGAGCCAAAAAATTTTGTTTACATGCGTTTTTTACAATACATATCATTTCGGAGGAATGAGAAAAATGGCTAAATGAGGTAAAAATCGCCAAAATTCGGCCCAAAAAGCGCGTTTTCGTATATTATTCTTAATTTTTTTTGGGGGAAATGACGCCAATCTCCAAATTTTATAGTAGTTTTAGAGTGAAATAAAGAGTTTTGCTCTTGCCCTCTGGATGAAATCTCGAAAATTTCTTTAGACGAGGACAAGGCGAACGCTCACGCAGGTATGCCGTCTTTCGGTGTATCTCGGTTTGCTATGCCGGCTCTTCAGCCGGTCTTTGGCCATATGGTCAAGGGCAACAGCCCGTTTGGGGCGTGGGTCGTTTGCGTTTATCGTCTAAAGGCATTCGAGAGCCTCATCCAGATAAATGCAACGACTCGCGCCTTTTTTGTTTACTCACATAATCGGCGCGATCCTTGCTGAGCAGGGGCGAACACCAGACTTCGGTCTGGCGAATGATTTTGCATACGCAAAACACACTGTGCCGAAACCCGCGCGGCATGGTGTGTGACAAGTTGCGGGGATATATAACTTATGAGGTATATGATGGCATCTCGAAAGAATCCTTATGATCAAATGATGGCTGATCTCTTAAAAGCGGAGAAGAAAATCTGCGATGGGAAAAAAGAATTAGACAATGTTTTGTCAAAGATAAAGGCCGTTGCGAATAAATTCCATAAAATGGATGCATGGAAAGACTATGACCCTGATAAATAAATTTGGGTTATAAAAATCTTTGTGATACAAAAAATTTTTTTTGGTAAACGCTATTTCAACAATTTAGTGTTGGAGTGTTTTATTTATTTCGAAAAAAAATATCCTCTAAATAGGTTGATTTTCGTTGAAAAAAACAACCTATTTGGAGCCTTCAAAAGGGGGTTGCATGCCTTATCAAAAAATTTTAAAGGTCACATCAGAAAACAAATATCTGAATATATATGTTGACGATGGATATGGTTCTAGACTCACTAGTTATGCCTGTGGGAATTCAATTCCCACAATAATTTCACAAAATCAATATGGGGCGTTAGTTAGTTGGTATGATGAATCTCAACACAGCATATATAGGTATGATGTTATTATGGCAGGAGTTTGTGAGGAAGCGATTGTTTTTTCTGGTAGTTACATCCCTGATGGATGGCAAGAGATGGTTAAACGTCTTTATTTCGAATCCTTGCCTCAGCCAGAAGAAGGGAATATAGGGAATGCTCCGTCTCAGACACAAACAAACCCCATACCGCAAAAACAGATTGGTATTGTAGGTTCATCAACCCATTCAAATTCTAGTTCGTCAATCCATTTAAAACAATCTTTAAAACCAAATTTAAAGTCTGACCTAAAGCCGGGACAACTGCTTGCTCTTTGTGCTCTTGTGTCGGGATTTATAGGATTTGTCTTTTTGTGGTTGAACGAATCCTCTGCAGCCTATTATAATCTATCCTTTGGAATACCATATTTCCCAAGAATTATCGGCATTATATTTCTAATTCTATCTATTCCATTTATCAAACTTGCACTAAAAAAGAATCTAGGATGTAGTATGGCGGCTATAGCAATCTTGCTTTTTGCAGTAGCGGCAAGTATTTATATCCGTTTTTTTACCTAAAAAAGAGGAAGCATCATGGGCTGGTATAAAGAATATTTACAAGACAAATGGGAAATAGAGCAAGAGAATGCAAGGGCCGCAGAAGAAACAGATCGTGAAATTCGCCGCGCGGTATTTGTTACTTGTTGCGCCGGATTAATTCTTTTCCTATGTGGTCTTCATATATTGCCATTAATTCTTGGTATTCCACTTTTCATCATAGCTTTCTTTTTATCGGTCTATTTTTTGTATAAATTAGATTGTGACGTGATTACGTTCCTCAGTATTGGCTTTTATTTTTTATTATTTCCTGTTTCTTATAACGAGTATGTTTCTTATAACGAGGATGTTGTTCTCGAAAAAGACTCGAAGAATATGGTCGCTCCCCCCCCAAAAAAATCTTCATCTAAAAAAATTTCGTTCTACCTACAGGGTGTAGATGACATAGAAGATGCCGATGAATTGAGAAAATTTTACTACAAAATTGCAAGTGATTTCTATAATAATGAAATGGGACTAAAAGGTTCCCCAGAACAGATTGATGCAGGGAACAAAGTGATGAGTGATGTTTATGGATTCTTGGGACTATCTCTTTCAAAGGGTGAATTACAGAATGTGGATAGCATTAAAGCAGTAATACAAAACAATGCCGTTATTTCTGGCTACCGAAAGAAAAAAGCTATTGAAGAATTAGATTTAGGCATAGAGAAAATAGGATCTATCCAATAATCGTTTATGACATCCCTGATGCATCAGATTATCGCGTGGTTCGGGTGGGGCGACGGTATCGGGGCCCTGGCGGGCATTAGCGCCATCCTGACCTTGGCGGCAATTCTCGCTCCCGTCGCTGCGGGCATGTTGCTTTACGGCTTAGAACGATTACAAATTATTGCCATTGGCAAGTTCAACCGCGACTTTGCCTATTTCTTCGTAAACTTCATCACTTTCCCGGGGACGTTTGTCCACGAGATGGCTCACCTCATTTTTGCGGTGATTACCGGGGCCGAGGTCCACGAAATCTGTATGTTTGAGAGCGGGGAAGGACGACTCGGGCATATTTCTTATAGGAATCGTGGCACATGGTTTATAAAAGCGGTGCAGGAAACGCTGATTTCCGTTGCGCCCACTGTAGTTTGTGTTTTCTTGGGGTACATTTTTTTGAGAATGATTTTCTCGGGGGCGTATTCTACAGGGGTGAACATTGGATTATGGTATCTGGTTGTGTCGCTTGTTGACCATGCCACTATGAGTGATGTCGACTTAAAGGGTTATTTCTCCGGCGTATGGATTTTCATTGTACCACTCTTCGTCTTCTTTATGGTGTTCGGGCACATTGCCTAAAAAAAGATTTCGACTTTACATCGCGTTCGTTTTTTTCGATAATAATCTAGCTGGGACAATTCCGCCCGGCGCAAAGGCAGGAGGTCCGCATGTCCGCAGAAAACATCCGTAAAATTTACGATGAAATGATTGCCGAGGACGCCGTTGAGTTCGGCAATAGGTTGCGCGAGGTCCAAGATATGGCCAAGTGCGCACAAGATGCTTTCGATGAACTTGCCGAGAAGAATGCTGACCTTGGCGCGGGGGTAATCCCCCCTATCCTCCGCTGCATTACAAGCCACGTGATAAAAGCGGCCTGCGATCCGGATTTAACGCTTGAAGAGCGCCGAGCCGAGGTAGACACCTACCTCGCGCCGATGATCGCCATGCACTACGACGTATATACGAGGGGGTGCCTGAATGGCATCGACTCCGTCCTTAACGTTGATTTTCCCGAAGAAAATCTGCCTGAACAGCCTCGACTCCAACCTGAACCACAATCCTTCCAAAGGAAACCCAAAATGAGCTTTTTCAAGCGCCAGTGGATTTCGCAGGAAGTCATCGATTACCTGATGGGGCTGCCTCTGATGTATCGGATTTTCTACCGTGTACGGACAAGCAAGGATTATGTCGCAAGCTTTCTCTTCCGCGACGATGCGGGGAAGCTGATTGCCGACCTGTATGCAAAGCATGTCATAGGCATCGATGTCAAGAACCAGGACGATCCTGACTGTGCGAGAATCTGCGTTGAAGGACGCACCGATGAGTATACACTGTCTCTTGCGAAGAAAGTGGTCGGAGAATACATGGCGCAACAACGCAAGACGCAGAGCAACCTGCGGGCCAGCGAACTCGAGTCAATGCAGTACAAGCTGCGTGAGTCTATCGAGAAAGCACTTCGTTTAATAATCCCTGATGGTGACAAGAATATTGACCTCGATTTTGGCATACTCCCGCTCGATATCAAACGGCGCGTTGTAGACCTTTTGTTGCGTTTTGACGGGAATTGTGTCCCAGTCACCATAAACATAGATACTATGATGTCGACCGACGAGGAAATCGGCGCGACGCTTGACGAAATCGCCATGTACGAGATGGAACGGGACGAGCGGGAGAATCAGGATGACGAGGATGACGCAGATGAAGGCGAAGATGCGTGAACGGCAGAGTAGGCTGAACCGTGAATTCGTGTGGTCGGCGGACAATGTCGCGAAGATTGTCCAGCTTAACGACAGGTTGTGGGCTCTCATGCAGGAGGCAGACCGCCGCGGAAAACTGATTTACGCGGACATCCAGAAGCTGATTGACGAGGGAAAGGACTATTACGACAGGGATTTCCACGTGGAAGTCTGTATAAATTATGGTGGCGACTTGCCGGAAAATGCCGACGAGGTTGCGCTGCGCGATTCCGTGAAAGCGGGTTTCGGCGTAAACGGGTTCGACCTGATGGACAAGGGTTCCGACGGCACTCCGCTCAACTGGAACAAGGTCTTGTTCGACCGCCCCGAACTCGACGGCCACATAATTTGCTACATGATGCACTGGTATTTTTGCCACGGGCTTTACTCGCTGCAAGACGCGGTCTTTATGGATCCGAACAAGTTCTACATCTACACCAAGATATACAACTGAAATTGCTTATATAAGGAGATGAAAATGAAATGCAAGTGCACCGCCAAGCTGGCTGACGGCTCGGAATACGTCGTATACCTTGGCAATACTGAGCCGGGCATTGCCCGCTTCGCTGGCCCATTGATTTTGAAGAATCATTTCCCAAAGGAATTCGAAGACGAAACCCCGCTGTATGTCATCAGCGCCTATGACGACGAGCCGGAAGGATGCGAGTGCATCGCCACGTTCTGTGACTGTACCGAGAACGGCTTTTGGGAAGATAAGGTGTATATCGAGGCTCTCGGATGATAAAAGAGAGGAAAATATGGATAAATCGAATCAATCAGACAAGCCAAAAAAACTCAAGAAAGAGGCAACGGAACTTGAAGATGGTCGCAAGGTAATCTACGATGGCGACTTGACGGTATTGGATAAAGACGGCGAATTGTTGGCGTGGTTTGACGCGGAACTGCTTGATGTTCCCGAAGATAACGATGCCTGCGAAAACGAAGATGCGTAAGCGGCATAAGCCTTCTCCGAAAAATTTTTACACACCTGCAACACGGAAACTGCACTGCCGAAATCGAAAAATCTAGGATTTTGCCCGTTTTAAATCTATTTCTTGAATAGCATTAAAACTGGAGTGTGTTATGCAGAAAAAGTGTATGGGATTGATGGGCGCTGCCGTGGTGACGGCGCTGTTTGCAACGGAGGGCTTTGCTGCGGGTGAGGCCTACACCTGGCCTACCTACAGTTCGAAGTTGAATTACAACTTCAAGGATGCGGGCCTTTCTTACCAGCAGCCTACCAAGGACGTGAACGGTTCCTGCGTGCAGGCGGCCAAGAACGCAAATGGTGTCTATCACGGCAAATATTGGGCGTTTTATCACGGCGCGAACAAGAATTCGCTGGTGACCGAGGCTTCGATTACGCCCTTGCTCGAAAAATTCGACAAGGACTTTGCCTACATCACCGATACGCTCGGCTGGCCGCGAGACAGCCGCGTGAAGGACGGCTATTACAGCGCCGTCTATCTGTACGGTTCCGATGCCTGCACGGGCAGTAACGACAATACCGAAAAGGGCGGCTGGCAGTCGCATATCGACGGTTACCCTGCGGTTGCGGCCTCTTACTACCCGGTCTACAGTTTTGACCCGAGTTGCCCCTATAGCGACAAGGTGGCGCAGCAGGAGGCGATGATCCACGAGGGCATTCACGCCATCCTCACGAACCTGGGTGCGGCACATGTGCACTGGTTCCAGGAAGGCGGAAACACCTGGCTCCAGCAAGAAATGTCTGTGCGTCGCAGCAATGCGAAGGAATACAGCGGCATGGGCTTTTTGAATGCGGGTAACCTGATGGCCCCCTTCGTACCTATCGAGAGCTATTCCGGCTGGCTGCTGGATGGTACATTCGGCGGTCCGGGCGCAGAAGGCGTGGATGCGGGCGGAAAGTGCAATTGGCGCAATACCCTTGGCGGCGTGCAGTACGGAAACCTTTTCCCGACGTTCCTTGGCCTCTGGGTTGCCGAAGGTGCTGTGCCGTGGATTTGGGTGAATATCCCGAACTATAACGGCAAGTACATTCTCGAAAGTATGGCTGCAGCGGTCGGCGAAGAACAGGTCAAGAGCATCATTCTGGAATACCGCGCGAAGCTTGCCCTGCTCGATATGAAAAAGTGGTCTACCGAAATGAAGACCCTCCTGAATCAGAACGTTGGTTCGAACATCGGTTGTGAATATACTCCGTGCAACGTCACTGTGGATTCTTGGAATGTGACTCCGTACGCGAAGACTACGGCGAACGGCAACGTGCTTACTCCTGAAGAGCGCACCACGCCGGGCTGGAGCGGCGCTAATGTCATCCCGCTTACCGTTAAGAGCGGGGCCACAAGCGTCAAGCTCACGTTGCAGAAGGGCTGGACCCAAAAGACGGGGAATTCTACTTCTACCGGCGACGGGGCCGTACTCGACGGAAACCTCACCAACATGGCCTTGCAGATTGCCTACCGCGCTACGGATGGCACGCCCGTCTACAGCACTCCTGTCTTTGGCGAGAACCAGGCTGTTCTGAACCTTTCGAAGGCCCCGCAGAGCGATGTGGTGTTTGCCATCGTTACCAATACCACCTACAAGAATGACCGTACCAAGCACTTTACGTACAAACTACAACTTGATGATGGTGTTTCCGGTGCGGCGAGCATTACCACGAAGTGGTACAATAATTTCAAATTAGAATACGATTGGGATAACGCGAAGGTCGTTACGGGCGAGAGCAGTTCTTCGGGAACGCCTGCTTCCAGCAGTTCCGCAGCTTCTTCGTCGAGCAAAACGTCTTCTTCTTCCAGCAAGATTACGTCTTCGAGTTCGCAGATTCCCGCAAGTTCCAGCAGCGTCGTGGTGGTGGGCGAGACGACTACCTACTCCATAAACGTGACGCTCCCGATTGACGACAACTATGCGACTGTCAAGGCGACCTTCGACGTGAAGGATGTGGCCTCCAAGCTCGGGCTTACCGAGGCGACGATTTCGAGGGCGACCTTCTTCGCGCTTGAACCGGATGGCAGTACGAATACGACTTCTACCGCCGAGGGTGACGGCCACTGGTTCGGCAAGAACGGCTCGGTGGTGCAGTGGGGCGAAAACGCCTACGTGTTCAGCGAGGCGGACATTGCGGGCGGAACGCTTTCCATCGGGCATTACCCGAACCGCGTGAACAACGGCGAGACCTACAGCTTCACGCAGGGGCTCTCCTACAACGGCAAGGAAGTGCTGTTCAAGGTGAAGGTTAGCATCACGAACGAGCAGGGGAGTGCCGGAAGCGAGACTACGACCGCCCTCATGTATGGTCTGGAAGGCCCGGCGACGCACATGAATCTCGTGTACGGGAACGGCATCTTGAACGTGCGATACACGCTTCCGCAAAACGACAACGTGAAGGTGAGCCTGTTTACTGGATTCGGGGCGCTTGTGGACCAGCAAATCACGGGAATGCAGCGGGCGGGCTCGCACATGCATGCGTTTGACCTGCGCGGAATGCCCCGCGGAACGTATATCGTGAAGGTCTCTACCGGCAGTTACCGCGAGGCAAGACCGATTACGATTTCGAGATAATCCTCATACCCGCATCAAAAAAGGTCCCCGCGAATGCGGGGATCTTTTTTATTCTCTCAAGTCGGCACGGTACCATTCACCGTATGCACTCGCTTCCTTGGTTGGGCTACCCAATGTTTCGCAGGCCCAAGTCTCGCTTGTAAACCGCTTGTACGAAATTTCTGCGTTCTCGTCAAGGAGCCCGTCGCAGTCTTCGACGAGGAATGCGACTGTGAAGAACATTGCAGTCTGCATGCACGTTCCACCCGGATAAACCGCTGTTATTTCGATGCTCCCTTTGGAAATTTTGCTTAACACGTGTCCAGTAGGTTGGGCTCCGTCATCAGTACCGATGACGAATAGCTTGCAATTTTCTGGGAGGGGCTTTCCCCTTGCAACGGCTGTTGTCAAGGGGAATTTTTGAGCGACCTCGTCTAATGAGATTTCCTTGATTTTGAGTCCGGACAAGTCTTGCCAATTCCCGCTGTAGGCCAGTACGTGGCTGTCGAACGAGAGTTCGCTCGGGACATCTGTGAACTGTGCGGTGTAATTGCTCAGTGTGTACTTTGCAGTGTCGATAGGTGTGGTGTCCCTGGGTACCTCGATTATGCTTATGGTGTCCTGCGGTTCAACGCTGGAACTGGACTCGCCGCTTACGCTTGACGAGGATAGGGTTGTGCCGCCTCCGAAAGAAGAACTGGCGTTTTTAGAAATGGTATAGCAAATATTGCTGAATGTTGCTTGAAATTTGCTTTCGACCGTTTTGAAAGTGACTGTGGTGTCTGCTTCATGTGTGGAACAACTTGGCGGATTATTTGCGGTGCATTTGGTGAAGGATGTCATTCTGGAATCGCCGCAGAAAACGTCTACGGTTCCATTTTCATCGCAGCCCTTCCACCAACTGGGAATAGAATTGCACGAGGCACTGAATTGCTCGAAGATTTCGCTGCACAGTTCTCCGGCGTTTTCAAGCTTCATATGAGTGACGATCATCTTGTTTGCGTCAATCTGAATTTCTGAGGAATAACCTATTCCATTTGCGTAGCAAAATACTGAAACCCCGTTTTCTGCTTCAAAGGTTTTCAGTTCGCCGCCATCTATCGTGATGGTCGATGTCGCTGCCGTCGTGAATTCGATTTTCCCGGCGGTGCCGTTTGGAATGGTCGTGGACCCTGCAGATGAGGGATTGTCCGAGGAACAAGCGGCTAACGCACAAAGTGCGAATAAACCTGTGGAATACAAATTCTGTTTGAAGTTAAACATGGCTCTCTCCTTCTATCTTGTTTGTAAACGGGAAAAGCTGGAAGTTCAGGCCGTAGACCTGGTTCAGGTTGTCGCTTTCGTTTGCGATGGCGGCAATTTTCTTGCTGCAGATGTCGATTTCGTGCACGATGCGCGAATAGGTGGCTTCATTCACGCCGATGGTCATTCCGGTGAAGTAGCGCTCGTTCGCGTTGTAGCGGTCCACCGCGCGGGCGGCCATGTTCGCCATTTCCTTGTGCAAGGCGCGTATGGCGATGGGGAGGGCTTCTTTAGACCCGATGACGGCCTTCTCGGTCTGGGTGTAGACTTTGTCTCCGTCCTTCTTGAGGAATCCGGCTTTTACTAGGAAGGCGAGGATGTCGCGCACTTCTTCGGCGGACACGTATTCCTTGCACTCGTCGGCGATTTTCCGGGGCTGGGCTCCGGGCATCATCGGGGCGAGTTCCCTCACGACCGGGTACTTCCACGATTCGTAATACTGGAAGGCGTCGCTGTCAATCACGCGCACCTTGTGTTCGCGGGCAATCTTTTCCATTTCGAGCAAAGCGGCCTTTTTCTCGGAATCTTTCTCGGCGTTCCCGAAGAGCACGAGTTGCTTGAAGTATTCGCTTTCATATCCGACGAGGCCCATGGCCTTCGCGACCGGGGCAATCTTGACTTTGCTCAAACTGCTCTGGCCTATGCAGACGAGCTTCAGGAAGTTCGGCGACGTGAACCCGGCGAGCTTGCAGAATTCGCGCCACGAGAATGCACCGTGACTTTTACGGTAATCATAATAGTCCTGCATGTAGGCGCGGTAATCTTTGTATTCGAGTATCGATTTCATGCTAATAAAATAGATTCGTTGAACGGCAAAGTCAATATTTGAATTATACAAAATTGCAAAAATTTATGAAAAATTGGCAATTTTCTGCTAAAATTTTCAATTTTTAATCCTGAATTATACAAAGCGTATTATTTGGAGTCGAATGTTGTCTTTTGGAGCCAAAATAATCTACATTAGCAGGACAAGAAACACTATACACAAAAGGATCCAATATGGCAAACAAGTACGCCGGTACCCAGACCGAAAAGAATCTCCAGGCCGCCTTCGCGGGCGAATCCCAGGCACGCAACAAGTACACCTACTTCGCAAGCACCGCCAAGAAGGAAGGCTACGAACAGATTGCCGCCCTCTTCCTCAAGACCGCTGACAACGAGAAGGAACACGCCAAGATGTGGTTCAAGGAACTCGAAGGTCTCGGTGACACTGCCGCCAACCTGAAGGCCGCCGCCGAAGGCGAGAACTTCGAATGGACCGACATGTACGAAGGCTTTGCCAAGACCGCCGAAGCAGAAGGCTTTGCCGCGCTGGCCAAGAAGTTCCGTATGGTCGCTGCTATCGAGAAGATGCATGAAGAACGCTACCGCAAGCTCCTCCAGAACGTGGAGACTGCCGCCGTGTTCGAGAAGAGCGAAGTCAAGGTGTGGGAATGCCGCAACTGCGGTCACATCGTCGTGGGTACCAAGGCCCCGGCCGCATGCCCGGTGTGCGCCCATCCGCAGTCCTTCTTCGAAGTGCACGAGGATAACTTTTAAGACCGCTCGTTCGTCGTCTCGCAATCGCGGCCGATTAATATCGGTCGCTTTTTGCTCACGGAGAACAGCAAAAACCTTTTGATGAAAGAGCCTTTGGCGATTGCCGGGGGCTTTTTTTCTAAATTTTTGAGGCTAACCATCACCAAGTGAGGATTAAACAGAAAATGGCAAGAGCTTTGATTATCGGTTGTGGCGCCGTCGCCACAGTTGCTATCAAGAAGTGCTGCACCTGCAGCGAAGTCTTCAGCGAAATCTGCATTGCGAGCCGCCATCGCGAAAATTGCGAAAAGCTGGCCCAGGAACTGCGCCCGAATACGAAGACGGTCATTACGACTGCCGCCGTGGACGCCGACAAGGCAGAAAATGTCGTTAAGCTCATCAAGGAATACAAGCCTGACCTGGTGATGAACATCGCCCTCCCGTACCAGGACCTCGCCATCATGGACGCCTGCCTCGAATGTGGCGTGAAC
>JAFZOV010000122.1 GCA_017550445.1 Fibrobacter sp. | reverse complement strand
GTCGGAACTTTGCCGAGGAGCGATGTCGGGCGCTTATCTTCGGGGATATCAAAGTTTTTCTTGATTTGCACGCAGAAGAAAATCTTGTGGCCTTTTTCGATGCTGCGGAGCTGCGTGACCATGTCAAAGTGGTCGTCATAGTCAATCGCGGTCACGTCGATGAGGTAATTCATCTTGAATTCGGGATCGTTCTTGACATATTCCACGGCAGGCAGATAATCTTCGACGCTGATCATCACTTCGAGCGGACGGTCGGCAGGCATGGCGGCGACCACGTCTTCAATCGGGTCTTCGCTGTGCGTGTGCACGGTGATGTCCGGGAATTTCGCCTTGAGCTTCTTGTAGATGTCGAGCTGGCTCATGCCAAAACGCTTGCAGGCGACACGTTCTACTTCGGGGAAGTCTTCTTTCTTGACGCGTACCGGCTTGAAGCTGCTCTTGTAATCAGGATTTTCTTCTTTGAACTTCGCGCGGGCTTCGGCCATTTCTTCGTCCTTGATGCGTTCAAGGGCGGCCCAAGCCTTTGCGGCTTCGCGGTAGCGGTCCATCGTGGACACGTTGCGGATTTCGCCTTCGTGCCAAGGGTCGCGGCAAGTTTCCTTGAGAATCTTTTCGCGCAGCGTTAAAAGTCCGTGGAACAATGCTTCGGGGCGAGGCGGGCAACCGGGGACGAATACATCGACTGGAATCAGGTTCTGCGCCCCGCGCACCACAGCGTAGTTGTCGTAAACAAAGGGGCCTCCGCTGATGGTGCAGGCGCCCATAGCGAGCACGTACTTAGGGCCAGGCATCTGTTCCCAAAGCATTTGAAGGGCGGGCGCCATACGGCGGGTAATGGTACCTGCGATAATAAAAAGGTCCGCCTGGCGGGGCGAAGCGCGGAACACTTCTGAGCCAAAGCGGGCAATATCGTAGCGTGCCATGGAACTACTCATCATTTCGATGGCGCAACAGCTGGTACCGTAGGTAAGGGGCCAAATGGAGTTTGCACGAGCCCAGTTGACAACGTAGTCAATCGCATTGACGACGTACTTTCCGCCGGGTATCGGGTCTAAAATCTTAGGAGCGAGGTTAATTATTCCCATAGGGTTATTCCCACTTAAGGATTCCTTTTTTCCATGCGTAGGCAAGACCAGAAACGAGAATTGCCATGAAAATCACCAGGTCAATAACGACAATCGTAGGCGAAAGCGGGGAATTGCCCGCCATGATTTCCTTGAAGTTCGCCATTACCGGGAACAGGAAAAGAGCTTCGATGTCGAAAACTAAAAAGAGGAGCGCGAACAGGTAGTAGCCCACCTTGAACTGGATTCGCGCGTTGCCGATGGTTTCCATACCGCATTCGTAGGGAGCCATCTTGTTCTTGGTTTTCTTGGTACGGTAACCGAGCAAAAGACCTGTAATGGTCGCTGCTGCCGCGATAAACGCGCCCAGAAACAGAAATATTGAAAGTATGATATATTCAGACATAGTTGGTAAATTATGAATTCAGAATTCGGAATTCGGAGTTGTTCTTTGATTAAAAATTCCGAAATCTGAAATCCGAAATCCGAATTATTTTGGTTCCTTTTTAATAGAAGTTCTGCAGCTCCTGTACGGTTCCGAACAATGTGTTGCCAATCTGGAATCTGTCTAGCACATGCCGCAACAGGTCCTTGAATTCGTCAAGCGTTGCCGCGTTCATTTCGTTCAGCTTTTCCTGAATGGCGTTCACGTAACCCGAAGCGACTGGCTTGGTCTTGAGATCCTGCATTTCGCCAGCCCAGCGTTGCACCATCTGGTCGGTTTCGATTCGGGCAATCACATAGCGTGTGGTTGAAAGCAGTTCCTGCAAAAAGTGAACCAGGAAGATTTCTTCTTGCAGAATACCCCAGCGTTTGTCCTTGGAGTACATGGCCTTGTTTTCGGCCTTGCCATAGAAAATGGCCGCCTGTGCATATTCCAGACAGGTCATGATCAGTCTTTCGTAACGCTTGATTTCTTTGCTCAGGTTCTGGAACCAGATTGTATCCGCCACAGGATCTTTTTCAGTTCGCTCGGCAATTTCGTTTGGGAAAATTGCCCTGAACGCGTAGTACACTTCTTCGTAGTAACGGTTGCGCATTCTGCAGTTGAAGGCGCGGTTCTTTAAAGTGTAGTCGCTGTGGTGGAGCTTTGAAATCATGATTTTACCACCTGCTTGACGCCAGCAATATTCTTGATTGCGGTAATGATTGAATCCACTTGTTCCTTGCGGAATGCCTTGAACACCAGTTTGATTCTTCCTGAATAATGTTGGCTTGCCGCTGAAATCCGTTCTAGGAACACGTTGGCGCGCTTGAGTTCCTGCAACACGTCGAAGGTCATGTTCTTGCGGTTTTCCGTTTCGATGGTCAAGTGCGTTTCGAAGGAATGCTTGATGTCTTCACTCCATTCCACGGCAATGCGTTGTTCCATGGGCAGGTTCTTAAGCTGAGGACAGTCGGCATTGTGGACTTCGATACCGATCTTCGGGCGCAAGACGCCAACCACCGGATCGCCGGGGATCGGACTGCAACACTTGGCGAAGTGGACCACCAAACTGGTTTCTTGGCCGATTTGCAGAGGCATTTCGTCTCTGCGGTCAGCCTTCAGGTCCTTGTTGAATATGGGGAAGAACCGGAGTGAATTCGATTCCTTCTGCGTGGTTTCGCCACCGTTCAAGAATCGTTGGATGTCCGCAAGTGGAAGTTCGCCCTGGCCGAGACGTTCGTAGAAGTCATCGATGGAGGGGGTTCCGAAATATTTGCAAATGCTTTCTTCCGAGGGGCGCTTGGCTTTTTCGATTTTCTGCAGGCGGAGTTCTCGGTCCCAGATTTCCTTGCCGAGGTCAAGGGCCTGCTTCATGATGCTGGTTTTCATCCAGCGGCGCAATTCCTGCTTGGCCTTGACCGTCTTAACCATGTCCAGCCATTCGGGGCTCGGTTCCTGGTTCGGGCTTTTGAGCACCTGGATGGTGGCACCATGTTCGACCACCGTGTCCAGATTCACCACTTCGTCGTTGATTTTTGCGCCAATGCAGTGCAGGCCCAGTTCGGTATGGACTGCAAATGCAAAGTCCAAGACGATGGAACCTTGCGGCAATTCGATAGAGGTCCCCTTGGGGGTAAATACCGTCATGCCCGAGGGTTTCAAGTCCACCTTCAAGAAGTCGAGATACTCCTTGGAGTCGGAAATTTCCGATTGGAGCTTTACCATGTGGTTGAGCCATTCCAGTTCTTCGCCTTCGTGCTGGGTTTCCATTTTGTAGGCCCAGTGGGCGGCGAATCCCTTTTCGGCGGTGAGGTCCATGTCCTTGGTACGGATCTGGACTTCCACCATCTTGTTTTCGGGACCGATCACGGTGGTGTGAATGCTCTGGTAAAGGTTCGGCTTCGGGGTTGCGATGTAGTCCTTAAAGCGGCTTTGCAGGGGCGTCCACAGGTTGTGGACGTAGCCCAATGCCAAATAGCATTCGGGAATGGTATCGACGATAATGCGTATGGCGAAAATGTCGAAAATGTCTTCGAACTGGCAACCGCGGCTGAGCATCTTGTTGTAGATGCTGTAAATATTCTTGGTGCGGCCCTGGATGGTGCAGTCGAAATCTTCCAGCGCCATCTTGATTTGCAACGGTCCGATCACCGACTGAATGTATTTTTCGCGGGATTCCTTATTTTCGATAAGGAGGTCCACCAGCTTCTGGTATTCGTCGGGGTTTACGTACTTGAAACTTAAGTCTTCAAGTTCGTTTTTCAGCTTGTAGAGACCGAATCGGTGGGTAAGCGGAATATAGATGTCCAGGGTTTCCTGGGCAATCAACTGCCTTTTTTCGGGTTTCATGTACCGCATGGTGCGCATGTTGTGGATGCGGTCTGCGATTTTGATCATGATGACCCGAGGGTCTTTTGCCATGGCCGTAATCAGCTTACGGTAGGTTTCCGCTTTTTGGGCTGTTTTGCTTGATTCCTGGGCAGCAGTAATCTTAGTGACGGCATCCACCATGAAGGCGGTGTCGTTTCCAAATTCTTCGGCAATTTCTTCGAGGGAATGGTCGGTATCTTCGACCACATCATGGAGCAACCCTGCCAAGACCGTGGACTGGTCCTGTTTGAGGTCGGCAAGGATCTTTGCCACTTCATAGGGGTGTTCGGTGTAGGGCATGCCGCTCTTGCGGTATTGACCTTCATGAGCCTCGGCAATAAAGGCAACAGCCTTTTCAAGAATCTCCCGGTTAAGGTTGGGATTCTTCTTTAAAAGCACATCTACAATGTGCGTTTGGTTCGATGTGAGGCTCGCTTGTACCATCACCCTAAATAATATCTAAAAAAAAGCTTCTTGGAATGACGATTTTTGCGAAATAAGCGAAAAATAAGGGTTTTTGCAGAACACTTGTCTGTTGTTTTTGTGAACAACACTTTGTTTTTATCAACTATTTAATTTGAGTATGTAAATACCTAATTTGCGGCTAGGTAAAAACACCTAAGGCTAGAGATTGGTTTGGAAATTTTCTTGACTGCTAAGGGAGTTGTTTGGGGGAAAGAACAACTGCGGTCAAGGTTCTAGCCCCGGTAGGTGTACCTCCTACTGGAAAAAGCCGTGCCCAACTTGCGGGGCACGGCTTTTTTACTTTCGCAATTCTTGCCTTATGCGCCGGCGTCTTCGAGGCGCTTCACGTGGCAGTAGGCGAGTTCTTTGGTCTTCTCGTCGCGGAGGTGGAGGCTGGAGCCTTCGCAGTAGCGCCAGTATTTGCAGGTCTTGCAATCGCCGATTTTAGCCCAGCTGCGGTCGCGCATCACCTGGTAGCGTTTCTGCCAGACTTCCCACAGATCGTCCTTGTAGATGTTACCTTGAATGTAGTCGCCGCGCAGGCTCGGGCAGGCCGAGATGCTGCCGTCGCAGAGCACCGAAGACACGTTCACGCCGGCACGGCAGAAGAACGGGTAGTTGCGGGCATCTTTTTCGTAGCTGCCGAGGAAGCCTTCGCAGCCGTAATTCACGTTGATGACATTCAGCTTCTTGACTTCGCGAATGAAGTCGAATACCTGGCGGAATTCCTGGTTCGTGAGCTGGAACAGCGGATTGTCCTTGGCGCGGCCTTTGGGGAACACCGTTGCAATACGCCAGCGCTTGACGCCGATTTTAAGGAGCATATCGAGGATTTTTGGCAGTTCCTTGAGGTTTTGGCGGTTCACGCAGGTCATCACATCGAAGGTCAGGCCTTCGGTGTGGGCGGCCATGTCAATGGCCCGCAGCGCTCGCTCAAAGCTATGCGGGTCGCCGCGGAAATGGTTGTGGCTTTCTTGCAGGCCGTCGAGGCTAATGGTGAGCGAGCGTAGACCTGCGTTCAGGAGCTTCACGAAACGTTCCGGCGTCATGGCGAGGCCGTTGCTGACCATGCCCCAGGGGTAGCCGCGTTTCTTGATTTCTTGGCCGCATTCTTCGAGGTCAGGGCGCATCAGGGGTTCGCCACCGGTAATCACCACAATAAAGTGCTTTGGGTCAATGTGCGGGGCGAGCTTGTCGAGTACGCCCATAAAATCTTCGCGGGGCATGTCGGGAATAGCATCTTTTACACAGTCGCTGCCGCAGTGCAAACAGTGCAGGTTGCAACGCAGGGTGCATTCCCAGAAAAAGTACGTAAGAGGATGAGCCTTGATTTCGTTGTGACGATAAAGGCGATAAGCTTCGAGTGCGAGTTTCTTTTTAAGAGAGAGTTTCATAAAAATGTGTAATGTAGAATGTGAGGTGAGGCTTGTCGAACAAGGTTCACCTACTTATTTTTCAGCATCGTCGCAGGTTCCGTTGAATACGCAAGGTGGACCGTAAAGGGCCGGTTGTATTTCTCCTTGGAAAGAGGAATCCTGTTCAGAATTTTCGGCTTCAGTGATCTTTTTGTAACGGGCGTGGAATTCGGCTTCGTTGTATTTAACGCCGTCGCATTCATAGGTGTTTTCGGAAATCTGAACGACGCCGTAATCGGGGCAGATTTCGTCAACGCAGGGGTTTTCGGGTGCCCAGCGTTCTTCGGTCACTTGCTTGCAGGTGACTCCGTCGTCGCAGAGCATTGTTTTTTCGCCCGGTTTTTGGATACAAGCGATTTTATCAAGAACTCCGTAGGCAGGCATGATTTCTGTAAAGCTGCTTGAAGATTCTTCTGCGCTGCTCGAGGATACGAATTTTTCGTATTCGATACCGTACAGAGGAACTACTTTGCCGAAATCTTCGCTGCTGGAAACAGGCTTTTGTTCTTCAGAAGAACTAGAAGTCTCTGTTGCGCTACTCGAAAGGTTTCCTTCGGTGCTGGAACTGGAAATAGCGGGGTTGGGCTCGCAACCTTCCGGTGGACAACCATAGAGGGCTGCTTCTTCACTCGAAGAAGATCCGAAGTCGCAACTGGCCCAGAAAAATCCGGTCAAAGCAAGTGCCAATTTTTTCCAGTGTTTGTAGAACATGGTGTTCTCCTGTCTAAGATTCTTGTTCCTTTCGAATATATATAAATGATTATGCCCCCGCAACCGAGGGGCAAAATTATGTGATAGTGGGGGCCAATTTTTGCCTAATTGGGCTATTGATTTCAAATATTTTACGATTTTTTGGGGCGAACCCCTTGCCAAGCGTTTTTTGGATTGATATTTTTGGGCTATGATGAATTTTGTGACTACAGCAACTATGAACCGTCGTTGGTGGCGCGGACTCTAACATAGAGCCCGGCATTTGTCGCAAATCACCCAAGATTTTAAAGCAAAGGCTTCCGGACTCACGGAGGCCTTTCTTTTTTACTTCTGAAAATCCTCCGGAAACCCAAGCCTTTGCGAAAACGCAAACGAATTTGAAAAACTAGAGGATTGAAAATGAACAACAAAGAACCCCGCACCGACAGCATCTACGAGGCGCTTCCCGGTGAACGATACACTCCCTTCTCCCTTGCCAAAAAGCTTGGCGCAAAGGCCATTCTTGAATCGGCATCTTTCGCTCACGGCCGCGACCGCTATTCGACCCTGATGGTCGATGAAGCCTTCCGCGTTCGCCAGAACGAAGACAACGTCTCTATTGTCGTTGACGGCAATGAAACGGTTGTCCTTAAGGATGGCGATATTCTGGATTACTTGCTGAAGATTGCGGGCGAAAACACCGTGCCGCCCAACCAGATTCCTATTCCGGCAGCAGGCATTGGCTATCTCGGCTACGAATTCTGCGCCCGTTGCGATACAATCCGCCTCGCTCCGCAGGTCGATGAACTCAACATCCCTGAATGCGAATTCATTGTCGGTCACATCTACATCGTATTTGACCACTTCACCGAAAAGCTTCACCTGTTCGCCTTGAACTACGAAGAACATGAAATTGATTTGAAGGCTGCCATCGAGCGCGTCAAGGAACGCCTCGCCGACCTTGATTTCAGCTACCTCGCCCCTGAAAAGGATGTCAAGAAGAGCGAAATTAAGAGCGACTTTGAAAAGACCCGCGTGGAATACACGCAGAAGGTTGCCGAACTTCAGAAACATATCATCGCTGGCGACATCGTGCAGGCCGTGCCGTCTCGCCGCTTGCAGTTCGAAAGCGATATCGAGGCTATGGAAATTTACCGCCGCCTCCGCACGGTGAACCCGTCTCCGTACCTGTTCTACATTGATTACGGCACTCACCAGCTGATTGGCGCATCGCCCGAGAGCCTCGTGCGCGTGCGTGATGGCGTTGCAAGCATCCACCCGATTGCAGGCACTCGCCGCCGCGGCAAGAATGAAGCTGAAGACTATGTGCTGATGGACGAACTCAAGAACGACCCGAAGGAACGCGCCGAACACTTGATGTTGGTGGACCTCGCTCGTAACGACCTCGGTCGCGTCTGCACCGCCGGCACCGTGGATACCGTCAAGTTCATGCAGTGCGAACTTTACAGCCACGTGATTCACCTGGTCTCTGATGTGCAGGGCAAGGTTTCCGTGGGCAAGAAGGCGATTGAAGTGCTGCGTTCCAGCTTCCCGGCCGGTACCGTGAGCGGTGCGCCGAAGATTAGCGCCATCGAAATCCTCTCCGGCCTCGAAAAGGTGAAGCGTCGCTTCTATGCCGGTGCCGTAGGTTACATGGAATCCGACGGCGATCTTGACTTCTGTATCGCTATCCGTTGCTGCCTCAAGCAGGGCAAGACGATTAGCCTGCAGGCTGGTGGTGGCATTGTGGCGGCCTCTAACGCCGACCGTGAATTTGAAGAAACTAATGAAAAGCTTGGCGCTGTTCGCGCTGTCCTCGAAGGAGCAAAATAATGATCGTCATTATCGATAACTACGATTCCTTTACCTACAATGTCTATCAGGCCATTGCAAAAATTACCACCGAAGAAATCCGCGTGCTCCGCAGCCGTGAATGCTCCATCGCCGACATTGAAGCGCTCCATCCGAGTCGCCTCATCGTGAGCCCGGGTCCGGGCCGCCCTGAAGATGCGGGCATCTCTGTGGAAGCCATCAAGCATTTCGCAGGCAAGCTCCCGATTCTCGGCGTGTGCCTCGGCCACCAGGCCATCGGCTACGCCTTCGGTGCAAAGATTGTGGGTGCCAAGTTCATCAAGCACGGCATCGCCGAAGAAATCAACCTCGACGGCAAGGGACTTTTCCGCACCATCGGCAAGAAGAACGTATTCACGCGTTACCATAGCTTGGTCATCGACGAATCGACGCTTCCGCCGGAATTTGAAATCACCGCCCGCGCCACCGACGGCGACATCATGGGCATTCGTCACAAGACCATGCCGATTGAAGGCGTGCAGTTCCACCCAGAATCTATCGCAAGCGGCAAGGAAGCCGAATTCTTCAAGGCCTTCCTCAACTACCGTCGCGATCCGCTCGATGTGCGCGGCATCTTGAACACGCTCATCGACGGCAAGGATTTGAGCCGCGAACAGGCGGAACTCTTCATGGAAGACTTGACCGATGGCATTCTCGACGAACGCCAGATGGCCGCTATTCTCACCGCCCTTTCTTGCAAGGGCCCCGTGGCTCAGGAAATCGCAGGCTGCGCCAAGGTGCTTAGCAGCAAGAAGCGCAAGTTCCCATACAGCGGCGACGAACTCACCGATATCGTGGGTACCGGTGGCGACGGCAAGGGTAGCTTCAACGTGAGCTCTCTCTCCGGCCTGATTGCCGCTACTTGCGGTGCCAAGGTCGCCAAGCATGGCAACCGCGCTGTCTCTAGCAAGTCCGGTGCCGCCGACTTCTACACCGCAGCCGGCTTCAAGCTGGACATGACTCCGGACAAGGCTGCTTCTGTCATCGATAAGACGAACTTTGTGTTCCTCATGGCTCCGGTTTACCACAGCGCCATGCGCTTTGCCGGCCCGGTTCGCGGTGCCCTCGGTGTCAAGACCATCATGAACTTGCTCGGACCACTCACGAACCCGGCCGAAGCCAAGTACCTCATGCTCGGTGTTTACAGCAAGTCAATTCTGGAACCGTTCACCAAGGCTGCAAAGTCTCTCGGTGCAAAGCGCGTGATGGTCGCCATCTCCGATGACGGTTACGACGAAATTTCTCCGTGCGTTCCGACGACCATTGCCGAAATCTTGGAAGACGGCGAATATCGCGAATACCGCATCGATCCGAAGGACTTCGGCGTCCCGGCTGTTGACCCCGAAGACCTTGCTGGCGGTACGGGCGTCGATAACATCAACCTCGCTCTCGACGTGTTGAATGGCAAGGGCCGCCCCGGCATCAAGTATGCCTGCGCCCTGAACGCCGGCGCTGCCCTCTACATCAGCAAGAAGGCCAAGACCCTCAAGGATGGCTTTGACAAGGCCATCAAGGCGATGGAAGACGGCTCCGTCCTCAAGAAAATCGAAGAAGTGAAGGTCGCGACGAACTCGTAAATAGAAATTAGGCTGGCAAAAAGTTTTTATAACCTCTTGCCAGCCTTATAGTTTTTTCTTATATTTATTCCTACAAAACAACTAGGAAATAAAACTGAATAAATAGGGAGACCGCTCAACATGACTCTCCAACAATTAAGATATGCCATTGGCATTGCAGAAACGGGCTCTTTCAACAAGGCCGCCGAAAAGCTTTATATCTCGCAGCCGTCTTTGACCGCTGCCATCAAGGATCTTGAAGATGAACTGAACATCCTCATTTTCAATCGTACCAGCCGCGGTGTCAAGCTCACCAGCGAAGGCGAAGAATTCATTTCGTATGCCCGCGAACTTTACCACCACTACGAAACGGTGCTCGACAAGTACGGCAAAATCGGCAAACGCAAAAAGAAGTTCGGCGTCTCGACGCAGCATTACTCCTTTGCGGTCAAGAGTTTCGTGGAAACTGTCAAACTGTTCGATACCGACAAGTACGAATTCGCCATCCGCGAAACCCGCACCAAAGAAGTCATCGAAGATGTAGCCTCTTTCAAGAGCGATATCGGCATTCTGTACTTGAGTGATTTCAACCGCAAAATTATCACGAACCTGCTGAATGCCCGCGACCTCGCATTCCATAAGCTCATTGACTGTAAGGCTTATGTGTACTTGTGGAAAGGCCACCCGCTGGCAAACAACAAGTTCATTACCCTCGATGAACTGGCCGAATATCCGTGCCTTTCGTTTGAACAGGGCGACAACAGTTCCTTCTATTTCGCCGAAGAAATTTTAAGTACAAATGAATATAAACGTACCATTAAGGCGAACGACCGTGCGACCATGCTGAACTTGATGGTGGGCCTGAACGGTTATACCCTTTGCTCGGGCATTATCTGCGAAGAGTTGAACGGCTCTGACTTTTTGGCGGTGCCTTTCAAGGACAAGAGCGAAGAGTCCCGCCGCGTGATGGAAATCGGCTACATTGCAAAGCGCAATATGTTGCTGGGCTTGGTAGGGGAGCGCTACGTCGAAGAACTGCAACGCTACCTTGCAACCTGCAAGTCGTAGTAATAATTTCAGCCTATAGCAAAGTATTAGAAAACAGTATCAGTCCAAGTCTTGCGTATAGGCTTGGACTTTTTTATTTTTGGCGCGTCTTTATGGGAGGCATCACATGGAAAAACGCACAAATCTTTTGACGAATGGTGTTATTTGGTTCGGAGTTGCCATCTCGGTTTCCGAAATCGAGGCCGGTATAGAAATCGGTGCAGAATCTTCGTATGATTCCGTTTGGCTTCCGTTGATTCTTGGCCATATTCTTGGTGGCATTTTGCTGTTCTTTGTGGGCCTTATCGGCGCGCGTGTTCGCCTGAATGCCATGGAAACGACTGCCTCTGTTTATGGTACTTACGGCTCCAAGTTTTTTGCGTCGCTGAACTTATTCCAGCTGGTCGCTTGGATTGCCGTGTTGAATGCGCAGGGCGCTTCTGTGTTGGCTGGCCTCAACCTTCCGATTTCTTTCCCGCTTACGTGCGTGCTTTTGGCGGTGTTGATTGCCGTTTGGGTTTTTGTGGGGCTCCGCCGCTTTGCTAAGGTCACGACTGTCGTGATGGCGGTTCTCACGGTGCTTTTGGTGGCGCTTACGGCGAAGCTGTTCGGCGTGGGTTCCTTGAATGGTTCTGCAACTACGGAACATGCGTTTACCTTCTGGAATATTTTTGAAATTTCGATGGCGCTTCCGCTTTCTTGGTTGCCGGTGATTTCGGATTACACTAAGGATGTGGAAAAGCCGACGCGTGCAACGGCGGTGTCTGCGATAGCGTATTCTGTTGCAAGTTTCTGGATGTACTTTATCGGTTTGCAGATTGCGGGTGCCGGAGTCGGAAACGATATCGCTCGCGCTATTTTGCTTGCGGGCCTTGGTGTGCCGGGCATCATCATCGTGGTGCTTTCGACCGTGACGACCAACTTCTTGGCGGCTAATTCAGCGGGTGAATCGGCAAAGGCAATTGTCCATAAGCTGAACCCCAAGATTACGGGCGTGGTGGTGAGCGGCATCAGCGCGGTGCTTGCCATTTCGGGGATTATGGACCATTACATCGGATTCCTTTACCTGATTGCCTCGGTGTTTGCTCCGATGGCGGCCGTGCTCTTGGTTTCGTTCTTCTTGGCGAAAAATCACCAGGTGGGCCACAAGTACTGGATTTTAAATTTGTTTGCATGGCTGGTGGGTTTGGGCGTTTACCAAGTCACGTCTCACTTGGACTCGGTATTCCTCGGCCCCACGCTTCTTTCTATCATCGCTGCGGCTGTAATTTCCTATCTTTTCTCTAAGACGCTGACGAAAGCACATAAAAGCGCTTAAGGGAATTTGATGAGCGAAGACATTTTAGCGAAAATCGTACGCATGCGCCGCGAGGATATCGAGCGGCTTGGCTTGAATTTTGGAATTGACATTCCTGAAAAACGCCAGGTGGGCCATACGGAATTCCTCGGTAATGCGGGTGCGATTCTCGAAGTCAAGCGTGCATCGCCTTCGAAGGGCGATATTGCACCGGACCTTGATCCGGTGGGACTTGCGACGACTTATGCCGAAGCTCATGCGCAGGCAGTTTCGGTGCTTACCGAAGGTAACTTTTTCAAGGGCTCGCTGCGCGATTTGATTGCGGTGGCGAACTTGATGGATTCCCGCCGTAAGCAGGGCTTGCATGCCTGTGCCGTCCTTCGCAAAGATTTCCTTTTGTTCGAAGATGAAATCGATATTGCTTACCGTTGCGGTGCCGATGCTGTGCTTTTGATTGCCCGCATTCTTGATGATGAACAACTCGTGCGTATGGCGAAGCGTGCTGCATCGTTTGATATGCAGGCCTTTGTGGAAGTCCGCGAAGCCGATGACTTGCGCAAGTTGAAAGTTGTGACGGAAGCCTTGGGCGATGCTGCTGCCAAGACGGTGGTGGCGGGTGTCAATTCTCGCGACTTGGCGACTTTCCATACGGATCCGCTGGTTCCGGCGTCGATTCGTAGCAGGCTCCCGGCAAAAGCTGTCTTTGAATCTGGCATTCATAGCGGCGCCGATGCTGCCTATGCGCGTAGCCTCGGGTTTACGGGTATTTTGGTGGGCGAGGCGGTTGCCAAGAATCCGCCGCTTGCCAAAGAAGTGGTCGGCTCTTTCGAAAATGGTCGCGAAAATGCGAAGGGTCAGTTCTGGAAAAAGTATGCAGAACGCAAGGCTGCTCATTTTGCACGTCATTGCGAGCGAAGCGAAGCAATCCAAAGAGCGACTCGACCGATGGTAAAAATCTGCGGCATCACCCGCGAAGAAGATGGCTTGCTCGCTGCCGAACTGGGTGCCGATATGCTTGGCTTTGTGTTCAGCACCACCAAGCGCTTGACCACTGAAGAATTTGTAAGGTCGTTCTCGACCAAGTTCCGCTCCAGTTGTCATCCTGAGCCCATTCGACAGGCTCAGGGTAAACTCCGCGTCAGCGGAGTCGAAGGATCTCCTCTTCTCGTTGGTGTTATCACCGATCCGGAATCCACCGAAGGCAGAACTGCTATTAAGCTTGCCCGTGAAGGTGTGCTTGATGCGGTTCAGTTCCACGGCGTGCTTCCTGGAGCCGAATTCAGCGACTTACCGCATTACTGCGCTGCCCGCGTCGGCGAAGAATCTGATTTTGACAAGGTGGCCGCCCTCCGCAAGAGCGGCGAACCCCGCATTCTCTTGGATGCTAAGGTCGAAGGAATTCCTGGCGGCACGGGTAAGCAGATTCCCGAAAGCCTGTTGCGCGAAAAAGCGGGGGATATCCCTCTCTGGCTTGCAGGCGGAATCAATCCCGAAAATGTGGCCGATTTGGTTGCGAAATTCAGCCCCGAACTGGTCGATGTTTCCAGCGGCATCGAAGATGTCCCCGGCATCAAAAACGCTGAAAAGCTCAAAGCGCTGTTTGCGTCTCTTTCGTAAAAATAGCCCAAATGGCCAAATTTTGGCCTTTTTGTACAAATTATAAAAGAAATTTTTACAAAAATATTTTGCTAACCTATTGACAATCAATGAGTTAGTAAGTATATTATAAGCATAAAGATGAAATTGGCAATCCGCTTTGACGCTAGCGCCGCTATCGACGAGGTTCTCAAAGAAGGGATTTAGGCTTGCCATTTCATCAAGTGTTTAACGTGAGACTCTCGATTATAGAGAGTCTTCTTTTTTACCCTTGCCAAATTAAAATTCAATTCCTAAATTAGGGCACATGAAGATGATTTCTGCAATTCGTTTCAACCGTTGGTGGTGGGGCTCTAAGAAATAGAGTCCGTTTTGCCGATTTCATCAAGTGTTTGTAAAAGGCCTTCGGACTCCCGAGGGCCTTTAATTTTTTTACCTGGAACTTTTAAACTTAACCCCACGACCTAAACCATGAACACTACATCTAACAACGGTTTCTTTGACAAGTTCGGCGGCAAGTATGTTGCCGAAATCATCCGCCGTCCGCTCGACGACCTCGAAGCGGCTTTCAACAAGTACATCCATGATCCGGAATTCCTCGAAGAACTCCGTATCATCCAGCGCGATTACATTGGCCGCGAAACGCCGCTTTACTTTGCACCGACGGCAACGGAACTGTTGGGTGGCGCCCAAATCTACATCAAGCTCGAAGGCCTCGCCAATACGGGTGCGCACAAGATCAACAACGCCATCGGCCAGTGCCTCTTGGCGAAAAAGATGGGCAAGACCCGCATTATCGCCGAAACCGGTGCCGGTCAGCACGGCCTTGCAACGGCCGCTGCTTGCGCAAAGCTTGGCCTCGAATGCGTGGTGTACATGGGCGAAGTCGATGTGCGCCGCCAGCAGCCGAATGTAGCCACCATGGAAATGTATGGCGCGAAGGTCGTGCCGGTGACGAGCGGTGCTCGCACCCTTAAGGATGCCGTGAATGAAGCCATGCGCGACTGGGCCACGAACTTCAAGAACACGCACTATGTGCTGGGTTCTGCTCTCGGCCCGGCTCCGTTCCCAGATATTGTTCGTACGTTCCAGTCGATTATCGGTGAAGAAGTCAAGCGCCAGGCCGCTGAACGCAATATTGACATTGCCGCGGTGGTGGCTTGCGTTGGTGGAGGTAGTAATTCCAT
Source organism: Fibrobacter sp. (assembly GCA_017550445.1). The sequence goes on along the minus strand of JAFZOV010000122.1, from coordinate 253 downwards.
CGGCGTTTTCACCCCGTTCATTAACGATGCGAATGTGCGCCTGATTGGTGCAGAAGCCGGTGGCATTGGCCCGAACAAGGGCGAAAACGCCGCCCGTATGACGGGCAACGCAAGCCGCGAAGGCATTCTGCAGGGTTACAAAAGCCGCTTCCTCATCGATGAAGATGGCCAGTCGCTGCCGACCCGTTCCATCTCGGCGGGGCTTGACTACATGGGAATCGGCCCGCAGCTCGCTGCCCTCGGCGAATCTGGC
>JAFZOV010000017.1 GCA_017550445.1 Fibrobacter sp. | reverse complement strand
TGCTCGACGGCAGCCGCCACAAGTTCACACCCGAGTCAGTGATGCAAGCCCAGCGCGAAATCGGGGCCGACATTATCATGGCTTTTGACGAATGCACGCCGTACCCGAGCACGCCCGAGGAGGCGGAACATTCCCTCGACCTCACGCTCAAATGGACCCGCAGGGCAATGGACTGGCTCGCCGAAAACCCGCCGCTCCACGGTTACCCGCAGTTTTTTTTCGGGATTGTCCAGGGCGGCATGCACAAGGAATTGCGCAAGAAATCCATCGAGGCGCTCAAGGAACTCGCTCCCGATGGCTATGCGATGGGCGGGCTCTCCGTAGGCGAACCTGTAGAAACCATGTACGAGATTGCGGACTTCTGCACGAACTACCTGCCCGAAGACCGTGCCCGCTACGTGATGGGGGTGGGCACGCCCTGGAACCTGCTTTCGCTGGTTGCCCGCGGGGTCGACATGTTCGACTGCATTTTGCCCGCGAAAAACGCGCAGGACGGGCTTGTGTACACCAGCAGGGGAGTGCTGCGCTACAAGGGTGCAAAATACGCGCACCAACACGATATCCCGCTCGATCCCGAATGCGACTGCTACTGCTGCCGCAATTACAGCCGTTCCTACCTGCGCCACCTCTTCAAGAGCAAGGAACCGCTCGGCTGGACATTATCGACCATTCACAACTTGCATTTTTATTTGCATTTGATGCAGCAAGCCCGCGCCCACATCGATGCCGGCGATTTCGAGGAATGGTCCGCCGAAATTATCCCGAGGCTCCAGCAGGACGCGAGCTAAAATCTTTTTCTAATAGGTAAGTATGCTCTTTTTTCGCCCGCCAGAAATTTCAGACCGGATTGCCGTGACAAGCGCGGTAGCCGAAGCGGGCTATATGGGCAGCGACGCCTCTTTTGCAAACATCTACCTGCTCCGCAAAAAATACGGCACGGAAATCGCCCTGCAAGAGGGGTTTCTGTTCCGCTATTATAACGGGCAGGGGAGCCGCAGGGGTTATGCCTTCCCGCTTGGGGCAGAAGACCCGCGGGCAGCGCTGGCGTTAATTGCCCAAGATGCAGCGGAATCGGGCCGGCCTCTGGAATTTTGCCTGGTAGACGAGCCTCGGGCACAGATTTTGCGCGATTATTTCGGCGATTCTGCGCCAGAAGGAATCCGTTTCGCGGAGAACCGCGGCGACAGCGATTACCTCTATTCCGCAGAAAGCCTGGCAAACTTGCCCGGAACCACCTACCGCAAAAAGCGGAACCACATTTCCAGATTCAATCGCACTTACACAAACTACGAACTGAGGGAAATTACTAGCGAAAATGTGGCAGATGCCCTCCAGGTGGAAAAAGTCTGGATGAACAACGGTGCTGCGGCGGAATCTTCAGAACCCTGCGAGCCCTCCTGCGAATGCGAAGAGGCCGCCTGGGCGGAACGTTCCGAAGACGAAAAGTCCCGCCTTGCGGAATACTGCGCCATTCAGGAATCCCTGCAACATTTTGACGCCCTTGGCATGAAAGGCGCAATCCTCTACGTGGAAGGAAAGCCCGTGGGTATGACCATGGCCTCCCAGATTATTCCCGGCGTATGGGACATCCATTTCGAGAAAGTCATTGACGAGTACGCCAACGACGGCGGCTATGCCGTCATCAACAAGATGTTTGCTGCCACGCTCCCCAGCGCAAGACTTATCAACCGCGAAGAAGACATCGGGATAGAGGGACTCCGCAAGGCGAAACTGTCCTATTACCCGCTGACTATCCTCGACAAGTGCCACGCAACTTTGTCGGGAGGTGCATAATGCTCTCCAGTATCCTTTCCAAAAACACCTGCGCCGCCTGCAAATTCTGCTGCTCTTTCCGCCGTCAGAGCCTCTGGGAAACGCCGCTGTTTCCGCCTGAGGTTGCAGAAAAACTGAGCCGGCCGAATGAATACGGCGTGGTGGGGGAGTTCGTGCAGGCAGGCCGCGACAGTCAGGACGGTCAAGGCGCGCAAAACCAGCAAGAAGCCTTTCGCCTCTTCCTCGAGAACAACTACCGCACCGCCGACCCCGAAGAAGAAGTCCCGTGCACGTTTCTCGACCCGCAAAAGGGCTGCATCCTGAAAGGGGAGGACAAACCCTTCGATTGTAGCATTTGGCCGCTTCGCATCATGGACAAGGGCGGAAAACTCGTCATTGCGCTCACGCCCACGTGCCCCGCCATCGGCGCGGTTCCAAACCAGGCGCTCATTGACCTCGTAAAAAACGGCCTCGGCGAAAGAATATTCGAGTACGCCAAAACGCACCCGTATATCGTCAAGGAATACCGCGAAGGTTTCCCCATCGTCTATTTTTAGCCCTGCGTGAATTGAAAGCCGTGCTTGCGTGCCGAAAAAAATATATATTGCGCAAAAGGGTGTTACATAACCCCGACTAAGGAGGAACCGTGAGACACGTCTTATATTGCCTTTTAGCTAGCTTTTTTATTGCCTCACCAGCCCTGGCCATTAACCAAGGCGATACCGTCTATATCGATTATGACCTGCAGGGTGGCGTAAACAACCCGGACAACCGCACCTTCATTGTATACGATCTGGCAAGTTCAGTTAAATACTCCCTGTTGCCCCCGACCAAGGAAGGGGCAGAATTTATAGGCTGGTTTACGACGAAAACCGCGCCTCTTGCCGATAACATCAAGAAAGATGCCCTTTACCCATTTGACCAGCCCAACAATGCCAACGGCAAGCTGAAACTCCATGCGCGCTGGGGTGTCGTTTCGAAAGAACCCCAGAAAGACGATGCAGGTTGCCTTCTGGTCCACGATGCCGCCGAACTTTATGGAGCAGTAAATATTGTCGAAAAAATGCAGAACAAATTCTACTGCATTTTCATCGAAGATGATATCGTCGTCAACGAAAACGTGCTCGCATCCGATGGCTTGGCGAACAAGGGCGATTTCTACTGGTGGAAACCGTTTCCAAAACTCAACGGAATAATCGAAGGCAACGGCCATACCATCTCGGGCCTATACGGCAATGTGGGGCTGGTCGGTATAGTTCAAGACATGAGTTCTTTTATCAAGAATTTGGGTATTACGGATTCGTATTTCAGCGGCAAAAATCCGGGCGCATTTGTATCGTCTGTCGAAACGGGTCGTCTCCAGCTCAAGAACGTTTACAGTACGGCGAACGTAATCAGCACAAGCGGTTATGTTGGCGGCCTCATCGGTTCTGTCGATGCGTATGGCGATTTTTGCATGGAGCCTGCCGGTGCCGCACCGCTGAGAGCTACCAGGAATCCCTCGGCATATACGTACGAAAATACATATACACACAGCTATCAATACGCTTTCGTGTCCATCGAGAACGCCTATTCCGCCGGGTACCTTGCGGGTGAGCAGGGCGGTGGACTCGCCGGGGTAATCGACAACATATCCATCAGGAATTCATTCTATGCAGGCAATATCGACGTAACCAAGAAATTCTCGGGAATCGGCCTGCAAGCGAAAAAGACGTGCCAGATTCTTTCGGAAAATGACGTGATTTTCGAAAATGTATTCTACTCGAAAGATTTCCGGAATGACGGCTTTGAGAACACGCCCATATCCGCTACGGAATTTAGCAACGGAACTGTTCTGAAGAAACTGAAGGACTCGACCGATATCCCCATCTGGGTGCAGGGGGCCGCAGATGCCTACCCGAGACTGGCCGGCGCATTCTACGATATAACATACAAGCTGAACGGCGGCACCAACGATGCGACAAATCCCGCTTACTATACGCCCAAGCAAGAGGTCGTCCTGAAGCCCGCGGTGAAAGAGAACGACGTATTTGAAGGATGGTTTGCCGATTCTTTATTCACGGATCCGGTAGACAAGATTGCCTCTTCGGCAGAAGGTGACCAGAAGTTTTTCGCACGCTGGGAAAGCGGCTATTCCATCACTTACGTGAATGATGGCAATTACAAATATGCCTCGATGCGCAACCCGGCCTACCGCTATGCGGATTCTTCTACGTACGTTTTGCACGAGCCCACGAAGGATAGCCTTACATTCGAGGGCTGGTATACGGATTCGACATTCAAGACCCGCGTGACGGAACTCGTCCAAGGAAACAAGGATGACATTGTCCTGATTGGCAAGTGGAGTGATGGAACGGTCAAAATCCGCAAGACTGTCGCCCCGGTTCCGTTCAAACTAGATCACGTCCGTAAATACGATATCAAGGGTCGCAACCCGAAATCGCGCCCCAACTATGGCGTGTATTTCTAGATGAGCAGAGCGGCTTGTACGAACCATTTCTTTTCAAAATCACGGTCGAAATTTTTCTCGAATCGGAACCCGCCGTCAATGAAAAATCCATAATAGCCTTCGGGTTGAATTTGAAGGCGTAAGCCTATATCGTCTTGGAATGTAAAGCTTTCCTTATGCCAACCTTTGGTAATGATTTCAGTTACAAGACGATGCTTGTTTATAACGCCAAAATAACTGTTGGGCACTACCGGGAAATAGAGCGAGCCATGCAATATAAATCCAACCACTCCTATAATGCGCAGATATAGAGCCATCTGATCGAGGCCACACCTCGAAGAGCAGTCTTCATCTCCTAAAAAAACAGCAAAAGGGTAGGCAATGAGTAAAAATGGTAATTGGATTAAGGATTCGTCTGAGACCGATTGAAAACGATCTGTGAAACCCATTTGAAAATGAAGGAAATCTACTCCCACATGCATACCATATTTATCAAATGGTGTGTAATGCACTCCAATACTCAAATCGCCAACAGGAGTTGTCCCTGTCAATGTCTGGGAATAACCTCCCATTATATAATACGCATGATCATCGCAAAAAGCAGATGACGTCAAAAAGAGTAGGGCTATAATAAGGATTTTTTTCATATAAAATTTCAAATGTCATTTTAAAAATAATATAAAAAATCCCGGGCATCGCTGTCCGGGGAATTTTTATTTATAGAGGGTCAGAGCGGCTTGCGCGAACCATTTCTTTTCAAAATCACGGTCGAAGTTTTTCTCGAATCGGAATCCGCCGTCAATGAAAAATCCATAATGGCCTTCGGGGGTAATTTGGAGGCGTAGGCCGATATCGTCTTGGAATGTAAAGCTTTCCTTGTGGATTCCCTTGGTAATCATTTCGGTTATAAGACGATGCTTGTTTACAAAGCCAAAATAACTATTGGGCACTACCGGGAAATAGAGCGACCCATGTAATATAAATCCAATCACTTCTATAGTGCGTAAATACCCATCTAAAGATTTGAGACCTTCCGAACGTCCCGCAGGTTTTTTCACTAACCAAGGGGCTGCCGCAAGGACTAAAAAAGGTAATTGGAATATGGATTCGTCTGAGATAGTTTGAAAGCGATCTGTGAATCCAATTTGAAAACGAAAGATATCTATCCCCACTTCCATTCCATAACTTTCAAATGGTTGGAAATGCCATCCGTAACTTAAATCGCCAACGGGAGTGGTCCCTGTCAATGTCTGCGAATAACCACCTGATAAATAAAACCCATTTTCATCGCAAAAAGCAGATGACGTCAAAAAGAGTAGGGCTATAATAAGGACTTTTTTCATATAAAATTTCAAATGTCATTTTAAAAATAATATAAAAAATCCCGGGCATCGCTGCTTGGGATAATTTTTACGTTGCCGCCGCGCGTTACTTGAACAAGTTCTTCATCTTTTCCAAGAAGCTTTCTTCCTGTGCCGTTTCCTTGTCGTGGCGCAGTTCCGCGATTTTCTGGTAGAGTTCCTTCTCTTCGCGGCTCAGGTCCTTCGGAATATCCACGCCGATTTCCACGTAGAGGCTTCCGCGGTCGCCCTGCTTCTTGAGCGGGTACAGACCCTGTTCGCGCAGGCGCAGAACGCTACCGGCTTGCGTACCGGCCGCAATCTTGATCTGCACTTCCTCGCCGTCGATGGTCGGGATACGCTGCGTACCGCCAAGCACCAGCTTGTGGATAGGCACCTTGACTTCGCAATGCAGGTCGTCGCCTTCACGGCTGAAGAAGTCGTCGGGCTTTTCGGCAATCACCACGAGCAGGTCGCCGCAGGCACCGCCGCGAGGCCCGCAGTTGCCTTCGCCACGCAGGTTCAGGTACTGGCCTTCGCTCACACCCGCCGGAATCTTGACAGAAATTTCTTCCGTTTCCTGCAAGCGGCCCTCGCCGCGGCAGTTCGAGCAGGGTTTCGCGACAACTTCGCCCATGCCGTTACAGGTGGGGCAGGCGCTCTCGGAAACCATCTGGAAGAATCCGCCCGAAACGCGGCGCACGCGCCCCGTTCCATGGCAAGTTTCACAAGTCTTGATGTCCTGGCCGCCCTTGCCGTTACATTCCGTACAGGGGGTATAGCGTTTCAGGCGTACCTTCTTGGTACAACCTTCGAAGATTTCCTTGTAGCTGAGCGCCACCTTGATCTGCAGGTCGTTACCGCGCGGAGGTCCCGCTTTGCGGCTGCTCCTGCGGCCACCGCCGCCAAAGCCGAACCCGCCGCCGAAAATATCGCCGAACTGCGAGAAGATGTCGTTGAGGTCGAAGCCTGCGCCGCCGAATCCTCCGCCGCCAAAACCGCCACCCGGTGCATTGAAACCGAACTGGTCGTAGTTCTTGCGCTTCTCGGGGTTGCTGAGCACGTCGTAAGCTTCGGC
>JAFZOV010000016.1 GCA_017550445.1 Fibrobacter sp. | reverse complement strand
GGCGTCTGAGCCCCGCAGTGGGGGTGCGCGGAAGACCCGGCCACGGGGCTGGAGCCAGGGGGATTCCTCCCCCTCCATACTAAAAAAAGCATTTTTCTAGCAAAACAGCCGATTGTCAAATTTTGATATTTTCGGTCTGTATATTTGTAAGGGCGAGGTTCTATGCTGACGACGTTCCTTATAGTTCTTGGGATTTTGGCCCTTTTCGGAGCTGACGATGCGGGAGACGCATGCGCCATCACGCTGCTACTGAAGGTTTTGCCGTTCCTGATTATCGTGGGGATTGTGGCGTCACTGGCGTTCTGCGGAGGGTAAAATGCCGTTTTTGTTTGGAGCAAACCTCTTAATTTTATCCTTAAGACCTCTTAAAAAACAAGGATCAGCAATTAATTTACGAGATCAAAATGCTATTTTTAGGCAAATTTCGCCATTTTCAGAATTAAAGGCTCGTAAAAAGCTCGCAATCATCTCGTAAAATAGAAAATTTTACGAGGTATTGCATATAGGGGCATCTGTCACTTTTGCCTTGCAGAAGATGACGCTCCGCGACACCCAATTCATCAAATAACCGTCAAATAAGAATATGGCGATTTTAAGCAAATTTCTGCACTTTAGCGTTTCTCGGACAATTTTTATCAAATAACTGTCAAATAAAAAAAGAGTCCCGACAGCGGCTAGGTTTCCAAAGAAACGCACGGCACGGAGCCGACCTTCACCTACCAAGGACTCTAAAATCACAATGTCCCCTCTGGGACACTTCTGCGAGAGGTGCGAGGGGTCCTGTTGATGCAAATATACATTCATTTGTTTCTGAATGCAATAGGCAGAACAGTCCCCATCTCCAGCCATAGACTCTCACCTAAAAAAGCTATATTGATTTCCATCGGGCTGGTCGAAAGACCCAGGTCCATCTCTAGCGAGGAAGTTCCTCGCTTTTTTTGCGGAAATTAACCCGAAAGCAACTGAGCGTTGCGAGATTTCCCGTCTTTTGTAAATCATTGTAAAATTTTCCAAGAACAAGTCTCAGGTAGTCCGAAAAAAGCGTGTTAGTATAAGGGGCCCCCAATGGGTCTCTGTAGAACATACTCAATAAGGATTACTATGATGCTTGAAAAACCTAAGCCAACGCCTTACTATATCGTCAGGGATGAAAAAGGCGAAGAATTTCTGTTGCCAAGGTTCGAAGCCACGTTCCGCATCCTGATGGACGACAAGGACACCATCCGTGATGTACTCAACAGCGTTCTCGAACTCGATGGCTCTCGCGAAATCACCGATCTCAAGTACGAATTCGAAAAACCCCTTGACATCTTCATGCCTGAAAAGAACCCTTCCCGCCTCGATGTCTGGGTATCGACCAAGGACAAACGGTATATCAACGTGGAAATGCAGAATTGCACGCACTCCTTCATCCTCGACAGGATGCAGTTGTACAACGCCTTTTTGACACTCCGTGGCAAATACGAGTACAACCGCTCGGAGGCATTCAAGTCACTCAGCGAAGGGGAACGTAGGTATCGCTATTATGAGATTCCCGAAACAGTTTCCATTTGGTTCTGCAACTTCCCGATTCTCAATTCCGAGAGCATTTTTAAAGATTTTTGGTCGTTTTACAGTGAATCCGAAGTGCTGAATAGCGATGGCAACAAAAAGGCGCAACCACTTTTCACGAAAAATAGGTATATTATCATTGACTTGCCGAACTTTATTAAGTTGCGCAAGGGCGTTGTATCGCGGGAAGACTTTTGGCTGAGACTCATCTCCGAAGGTCCGCTCGAAGTCCCAAAATCCAAAGACCCGATTTTTACGGAGGCTCTCGAACGTTTGCGCGTGAGCCGCGTGAAGCCGGGAATGTTGAATGAAATGGAGGCTCAAATGTCAGAACAAGATCATGTACGCGAGGCGATTGAAGCCGAATTCTATCTCAAGGGCAAGGCTGCCAGCGACGCTAAAAATGAAGCAGTAAACAATCGCAGAGCCGAATATCTCCGTTCGCAGAACGTATCTGAAGATGTTATCTCGGCAATGCTTGCAATCAAGTAAGCATTCCACATAATCATCTTAAAAAAAATTTTCCAACTGTCGCAAATTTTGCGACAGTTCATTTTTTATGCGAACGTCGCAAGTAGACATCACCCCTTACTCGTCCCAATGCTATCGTTCTGAACTTTCAGGATAATGTCGCCGGTGTCAGGGTCCATCATCATGTCGAAACTCGACCTGATGGTAAAATTGTAACCGTCGATGTCGTAGGTAATGTCGAGCGAGTGGACCATGCACTTGTTCATGTAATCCAGAATCAATTTTTCGCGGGTGTAATCCAAAGCGTTCAGCACGTTGTCTTTGCTTTGCAACATCAAGGAACTTAGGTACTTGTAATGTGTTTCGTAAGTGTATTTGCCTTCGAATTCCTTGGGGATGTACGAGATTCCACCCATGCGAATCACGGGTGAATTCTTTGTCAAATTCCAGAACAAAAATCCCCTATAGCCCGGGTCGTAAGATTTGGTGTTCGTTGCCTCGCCCGATGCCATAAAGTGCGCGAAAGCCTCTTTTCGTTTGAAGTAGCTCTTCATCGCCACATCGTCTTCTGACATGAAGGCCGAGAAAATGGTACCGTACGGAGTTTTGCCGAAGACTTTACCGACATGGTAAATGCGCTTGACTTTTCCCTTGAACGTTTTGACACGGAAGGTAGCCTGTTTTGTCGCCGTACTTCTGCTCGTCACCTGTTCCGAAATTTCTGCGTTCACCTTTCCGTAATCTTCGGGAAGTATCGCATTCTTGAAGAATCTCCCAACATGGCTGCGGAATTCATCGGTATTGACGCACTCAAATATGTCAAGCACTCGAGCGTTTACATAAAGAATTTCACCAGTCTTTACGCTGAACAGAACGACACCGCCCGGAACATACTCCATATAGTTTAAAGACACCTCGCGAAGGGTTTCGGCATTCTTGATGGAGCCATCAATTTTCGCCTTGATCATATCCCTGTCTTTAATCGGCATCAAGAGGAACTGGGAGGCTCCCACACGGATACTTTCTTTGGCGAGATCCATATTGTCTGTCATGACGACAAACGGAATCTGGAGGCTGCGTTGTTCGGCCTGGAATTTTTGGATAAGCTTGAAGCCGTCCATTTTCGGAAGGTCTACACCAATCAAAGCAAGCGACACGTGACGTCCGTATTCACGCAGCAGATTAAGCGCCTGCTCACCATCTTCGGCTAGCAACACATTGTAATCCGTTCTCAGAATACTGTCAAGGAACGCCCTATTCTGCGGATTCGCATCAGCGAGCAAAATCGTCTTCGCCTCCGAGGGCATCACGGCATTCTTGCTGACAGAAGAACTGTCAAAGGCGCTCACATGCGTATTACGCAGAGACAAGTCGTAAATATGTCGACCATTGATATCGGCAACAAGTCCGCCGCTTAAAAAGACATATGTTCCATGGCTTGCGTACGTTATCTTTTGCGGTGCAACATAAGCCGCCTTTTCCATTTCATGGAGCGTATAGTAAACCGGGTTTTCGGGATCGTTAATTGACTTTTCGACGGCGTCAACGCTTGGGAAACCGACACTCAGCAGCTGTTCTTCGAACTGTTTGTTCATAAACAGGAAGTTGAATTTTCCGTTTTCGCTACAGAGTATCGCCTTGGAAGTTTCCACCAAGTAGTCGATGCGCCCCAATTTCGAATAAACTAGTCGCATTTCACGGTCTTCGGTGACAATTCCCAAAGACGCCATTTGCTTCATGGTCTCTTCGAAAGGTTGCGGCTTTCCGTAATAGTAGCCCTGCATCTTTTCGCAGCCGATGCTCTTCAAGAACTCCATCTGTTCCTTGGTCTCGACACCTTCGGCCAATGTCTTTAGCCCAAGGTTCTTGGCCATACGGACAGTCGAACTGATAATGACTCGGGAGGCCTCGTTAAAGTTCGAAAGGAACGCCATGTCGATTTTCAGTTCATCGAACTTGTAATCCTTGAGAGTATTCAGCGAAGAATAGCCACTGCCAAAATCGTCCATCCAGACTTCGTAACCCACCAAACGGAATCGCTGGATTTCGCTCTGGACATAGGAATCTGAAGCCATGATACTTTCCGTAATTTCGACACGGATATATTCGCGATCAATCTTGTACTTTTCAAGAGAACTCTCGACCACATCAAAAATATCGCAGCCGACAAAGTCTAAACGCGAAAGGTTGAACGACACGGGAACAATAGGGTGCCCCTTGTCGAGTTGTTCGCGCAATTCCTTGCAGACAAGCCCAATCACATGGCTATCGAGCTTGTGAATCTGTTTTGATTCTTCCAGTGCACCGATAAACACACCCGGGTTCAAAAATCCGTATTCCGGATCGATCCAGCGGACAAGCGCTTCCATGCCGCAGAACGTTTCGGTAATCGTGCGGACCACCGGCTGGTAATAAACCTTGATATAGCCGTTTGCTATTGCCTCATCAATATGGTTAACCACATAATTACGCAACAGCAGGCTCTTGTGCAGGTCTTCGTCATAACGCCGAACAAAGCTGTCACCATTTTTCTTTTGTATAGCGCAAGCAAGTTTCGCCTTTTCAATCGCATCGAGAATGTCAGTGTCTTCCTCGATTCGGCTGATTCCCGCATAAAGGTCCATCGAAATCTTGGAGACCGTGCCTTTAACGTATTTTCGAATTTCACCCAATTGGTCTTCTAGATTGCCCATCTCTGCAACAACCACAAAATGGTCGTTCGTGGCACGGCATACCAGCCCCTTCGGGAAGCGTTTCTTGAGCATGGCCGCAAAATGAATCAAGAATTCATTCCCGCGATGATAGCCGTTCGCATTGTTGTAAAGCTTCATCCCGATAATATCAAAGAACACCACGGCGGGAGTTCCACCCGCATCTATAATTTCTTCGACATCGTTTTCACCATGTAGGCGGCAATACGCCAAATTCGGAAGTCCTGTCAACGAATCGAAGAACTGGTCGGAATGATCATTGACGCGCATAAAAACGGAACGTTTGCCATTCCATGAAACCTGATTAGCATTTACAACAAGATCTTTTCCGGAATACGGACAGTGAATAATCGATACCCCTTTTTCAAGGAGTTCTTCAATAAACAAAGTATCTGCTTCATTGGGAGGAAAGAAATAATCTTCGAACTTGATTCCCGGTTCATAGGGTCTTTTCGGTTTCCAGAAAAGCGAAATAGAAGGGTTCACCATATAAATTTCGTGCGATTTCACATCGAAAATCACAAACGGATCCACCTTGGCCGCATTCAAAAGTTCCACGACGACCGACGCGGGAATATCGGATTTATCACGCAAAGTCATTGCTCCCACCTTAATTCATATTTTCTCTCTTACCCTTTAAATTAACTGATTATTTATAGAAATGCAAATCTTTTTTCACAGATGCACCCAAAAATCAATAAAAATCCACCTTTTACGCTTAAAAACGCCCTGTTTTTGCAAACTACATTCTTTCTATATTAGCAATATGATCTTGAATAAGGCTATACTCCCCGGTTTTATTTGTTCAATGGCATTCGCACTAACGGCTTGCGTCGGCAACGCCCCCTCTCCCGAAACCAACCCCCAGTCCGAACCGGCAAACGCCGCAGACGTTTCCCAGCCCCAGACAGGAACCAATTCAGAGACTGAACAAATCGGCGAGAGTCAAGACGTCTACTTTAACTCCCAGGCGCTGGACAACCACCGTCTGAATACACCCGAAAATATTCCGACAGCAACCCCTGCCAACACGTCCAACACGGATGCCGTTACACAGGCCGCGGTTGCAGACCCCTACACCACCATTCCGGCCATCGTCCAGAATATTTTCGAATACGCCAACACCTTGCACAAGGCGGGTTACACCGATTCAGCAACAGCATACCTGGAACGTTTCCGCGTCATCAAGCCTTTGTGGGATCAATGGGAATCCAAGGCCGACTCCATGCTGAATGAATTCGGCAAAATCCGCGCCGAAAAGGCCAAGGCTTACGAACCCATGGTGTTCCAGATCCAGAACATGAACCGCGCCAGTTCCGACTACGGTCTTGTGGCAGAAACCGCCGACAGCCTGATAGCCCTTGCCCCGGGCGATTCCCTTACCCAGTGGGCAAAGACACAAAAGGATATCGCCTACAAGAACACTCTCGCCAAGGCCAAAAAGGAATACGCTGCAGTGAAGGCCCTTGCCGACAACCAGGCGCAATTCGCCGAAGCCGAGAAGCAGGCCGTCACCCTGCAGATGCGTTACCGCGACTTCGAAGATGCGCTCCACTTGCAGGAACTCATCGACCACATCCACGAACTGATGCAGACCACTAACGCCGAAGCAGCCAAGTACTGGGAATCTCACGATCCGGCTCAGGCATTGGCCCAGGCAGACACCCTACTGCAAAAAGAAAAGTTCAGCCAGGCCAAGGAACTCTTGAACAGGCTCAAGGCCAGCAAGTTGCGCAAAGAAGCCAACGAGCTTTACCAAAAACTGGCAGACACTTACTGCACCAAGCAGCGCAAGGCAACGAGCCTGGTATTCGCCAAGGCCCAAAAGCAAAAGGACGCGGCCAAGAAGAAAAAGCTGCTGCAAGACGCCATCGCACCGCTGGACAAATGCCTGACGGAATATCCTGACAATCCGCAGAAGCAGAAGGTCATCGAAAACAAGCAGTTCCTGGAAAAAGAAGCTAGCCGCTAACTTTAAAGCGGGTGAATGGGCTCTTTAAATTTATCCTTGAATTCATCGTAGGATTCAAGCATTGCGCCCGTAACATCCATCAAGTTATTTATGGAATGTACACCCGATTGGTTATGAACAATTTTTCCGTTGCGGTCTCTTAAAATGATATAAGGGACTGCATTCTTTTTGATTTTCAGGCCTTCGGTAAGTCCATCGTGCCAATAAACCTTTTTCCAGTTCCATGGTACCTGATACTGGTACGCCCAATCATGAATTTCATCGTTATTGGAGCCACTAACAATCAGGACCACATTGATTTTGAATTCCTTCAAGCCTTCATCTAATGGGTAAATGTTGATGAGCTGTTCACGACAATGCGGACACCACGTACTTAAATGGACAATCAATGTTCCGTTTTCGCCAGCAAGATCCTTCATCGATGTGACCTCTCCGTCAAATTTACGGAAAGGGAGATCGTCCTTAATTTTTTCAGCGAAAGGGTTAATGTTTTTTACGGCAACGGCGTAATATACCGCAGCGGCAATAATTGCCAGGATAAGAAGTACCTTGATATTCATAATTAAGCTCCCCTTTAAAAATGAATTTTATTTATATTCGTCGCCGTGTAGCGGCCTTCGCAATAGCTTGTATTTTGTCTTGATGGCGGTGCGGAGTAGCGGCCAACCAATCTTATTGAACGTCTTTTGCCAAAGCATGTCTATGGCCTGAGTTGCAGAATTGCCCACAGGTTCCGGAAGCCATTCTTCTTTAAAGTCAGGAGCAAGACCTGCCTCTACAATCATTTTGCGGTAGTCGGCATTTAACGCATTGTACGCACCATGGCGAATGAAGTGTATTTTTTCTTCAAAATTAAAGCGACGCTGCAAAAGTTTGCGCTTGATAAATCCAGCCCCCTGTGCAATAAGTTCAGGGTAGGCAAATATGGTCCGCAAGTGTGTACTGTAGAGAGACGCCGTTCGAACTTCGGCTTCTTCAAATTTAGCAGCCAAGCCGATCTCAAGCCTGTGTACAACATCGTAAAAGGTTTCTTGCTCTGGTGTTTCCAGCAAATGCAAGTAGAAGGCCCCCAGGGCTTCTTGCTTTAGATACAAGAAGAAGGATTGCAAATGGGGGCGAATTTCGTCATTTTGCGTGAGGGAAACCGCATCAGCGGTACTGGCTTCTGCGCGGCGAATAAATTCGGCAAAGTTGTTCTGAAAATAAACGATGGAATCGTTCGTCAGTAACAGTCGCTCGATGCTATTGAATTCAACAAGGTTGTTACGACCGTTGGCGATATCCTTAAGGAACCTGCGCCACATACCGAAATCGAATCCATGATTTTCGGTGAGGTAAAGCTTGATTCCATTATCCTCCAGGAACGCCATGGTTTCTGCAGAAAGGGGACGTTTATTCGTAAGGAGAATGACGGAGAAATCGGTTTCAGCAAGATGCTTCAGCGCAAACTGCACATACCCGGGAAGGTTTTCCCCGGTCTGGTAGCTTGCGTAAAGTATAATCTTGCTGGATTGCTTCGTCACATTCGTTCCTCGCAATGACGTGATTGGAAATTACCTTCTGCCGCCGCGGCCGTGACTCTTGTTGCTACGGCCGGCGCCTTTACGGCTGCCGCCCTTGCGGGGTTTGCTCGCAACATGGAACCCGTCGCGGTCATCGCCGCGAGAGTTGCCGCGGGAATCGCCGCCCCTGCGGGAGCCGCGACCGGTGCGTTCAAAACTCGGAGCATCAGAATCAAAGCGCCCACCGCGAGATTTGCCACGGCCACCTCGTGCATCTCTACCGCCACGGTTCATGTGGCTGTGGGCAGAGACGTATTCAGGAGCGTCATCGTCAAAGTC